>NZ_JBFBJZ010000082.1:0-28542 GCF_040686255.1 Kitasatospora sp. NPDC085879
GGGGGGCGGGGGTAACCCGGGGGGGGGGGCGCCGGGGCGCCCCCCGCCGGGGGCCCGGCCCCCCCCCCCCCCCGGCGGCGGGGCCGCCGCGGGGGGCGGCACGGCGGGCGTCAGCGCTCGGTGGGCGTCAGGGCACGGCGGGCATCAGGACTCGGCGGGCGGGATGTTCTGGTTGAGACGGAAGAGGTTGCCCGGGTCCCACTGTCGCTTGAGTTCCCGCAGCCGCCGGTACTTGGCCGTCCCGTACGCCTGCTCGACCCGCGAACCACCCTCGTCCATCAGGAAGTTGACGTAGACGCCGGTGTGGTACGGGGCGAGCGCCGACCAGAAGCCGCGGACCCACTCCCGCTCCTCGGCGAAGCCCTCGGCGTCGGCGCAGCTGCCGTTGATGTTGAAGGTGTGGCCGGCCGAGCGGCCGCTGAAGGCGGTGTCGTCCTCGCCGAGCCGGCCGATCGCGCCGCCGAGGTGGAAGATCGGGAAGCTGGTGAGCGGCGAGGCGATCCGGGCGGCCCGCTCGGCGGTGATCTCGATGATGTCGTCGGTGAGTTCGGCGACGTCGCAGGACTTGAAGTAGTACCAGCGGCGGCGCGGGAAGGACGGGTCGAGCATCGCCTGGTGCTCGGTGAACGGCTTCGCGCGGCACAGGTCGAGCACCGGCGGGCCGAAGCGGCGCAGCGGGCGCAGTACGCGCTCGCCCTCGTCGAGGTCGCCCGTCCAGCAGCAGATCACGATCGCCACCGGCCGGCCGTGCAACTCCGCGGGGATCTCGGGCAGCGGCGGGGCCTTGCGGTGCACGACGGCGGTGGTCAGCCCGTCGGGCACGCCGGTGATCCACTCCCGGTAGAAGCGCAGCAGGCGGGCCGAGTCGGCCATGTCCCACAGGACCGGGCCGGCGAGGACGGTCGGGCCGACCGGGTTGAGGCGGAACTCGAACTCGGTGACGATGCCGAAGTTGCCGCCGCCGCCGCGGACGCCCCAGAACAGTTCGGGGTTCTCGGTGGCGCTCGCCCGGACAAGTCCGCCGTCGGCGGTGACCAGGTCGACCGAGAGCAGCTGGTCGATCGTCAGGCCGTGGCGGCGCATCAGCCAGCCGATGCCGCCGCCGAGGGTGAGGCCGGCCAGGCCGGTGTGGGTGACGATCCCGGCGGGCACGGCGAGGCCGAACTGCTGGGTCTCGTGGTCGAGTTCGCCGAGCAGTACGCCGGCCTGGACGCGGGCCGTGCGGGCCTCGGGGTCGACCCGGATGCCCTTGAGCCGGGACAGGTCGGCGACCAGGCCGCCGTCGCAGAGCGACTGCCCGGGGAAGCTGTGCCCGCCGCTGCGGACGGCGAACGGCACACCGGTGTCGGCGGCAAAGCGGACGGCGGCGATGACGTCGGCGACGCCCGCGCAGTAGGCGATCGCGGCGGGTCTGCGGTCGACGGAGCCGTTCCAGATCTCCCGGGCCGGGTCGTAGCCAGGGTCCGCCGGCGTCACCAGGTCCCCGCGGAGGGCGGCGGCGAGTCCGTCGGTCTCCAGGCCGGGCGGCGGCGCCGTGCGGGCGGTCGTCTCTGCTCCGGTCACCGTGTCCATGGCCACTCCCGTCGGGCAGACCCCGCCTCCCAGTCTGGCCCCGCCCCCGCCCCGCCACCGTGCGGGCCGGGGCGGCCTGCCAGGATGCCGGGCGTGATCTACGAGTACTTCGCCGCGCCGGACGACCGGGCGGCAGCCTCCGCGTACGAGGGCGGGCCGGAGGCCGCCGGGCTGCCCTGGTTCTGGGTGAAGGGCGTCGATCCGGCCGTGGACCTCGCCCCGCTCGTGGCACTGGTGGACGGCGCCCTGGACGGGGAGGTCCGCCTGGTGAGCGACCCGGAGTCGGACTGGTGCTGGGTGATGGCGCTCCCGGACGGCCTGGGCGTTGCCCTGGCGGCCGCCGGCGCAGGGCGGCGGGCCGAGGCGGCGGCGGCCTGGGCGCGGGTGCTGGGCGGCCGGGGCGAGCTGTCGGGACTGCCTGGCTTTCTGGAGCGGCTGGCCGGTCTCGGCCGGCTGGCCGGGTGGCAGCTGTACTGCCGGGTGGTGCTCTGAGTCAGCCGTCGAGGAGGACGACGTCGAGGGTGCGCGGGCCGTGGACTCCCTCGACCCGGGTGAGTTCGATGTCGCTGGTGGCGGAGGGGCCGGAGATCCAGGTCTGCGGGCGGGCCGGGTCGAGCCGGGGCAGCGCCTGCGGGACGGAGGCGACCACCTGCTCGGCGCGGACCACGCAGATGTGGTGGTCGGGGACGAGGGTGAGCACCCGGCGGCCCTGGCCGGGGCCGCTGTCGAGGACGACGGTGCCGGTCTCGGCGACGGCGAGGGCGCAGCCGGTGACGACGCTGTCGGTGCTGTCGAGCAGGTGCGCGGTCAGGGTGCCGTCGTCGGGGCGCTGTTCGACGTCGGCCGCGGCCAGCCATCCGGCGGGCAGGCCCGGGGGGACGGCAACGGTGCGGGCGCCGCGGTCGGCGAGCAGGCGGGCGATCAGGCCCGGCAGGGCGTCCTCGGTGCAGCGGTGGACGTGGGCGCGGTAGTCGGCGAGGTTCTCGGCGAGCAGGTCGAGGACGGCCTTGGGGTCGTCGAGGACGTGGGCGAAGCGGTAGTCGCGCCGGACGGGCGGCCGGCCGGCCTCCTCTCCGGCCGGGACGTCGGTGAGGGCGCTGCGGATGCGCGCGAGGACGATGTCGCGGGAGGAGCTCATGGGGTGCCGTCCTTGCGGTCGCGGTGCTCGGCCCACCAGTCCCGGAAGGGTTCGGCGGGCAGTTCGGGCAGGTCCCGGGTGTCGGTCCAGGCCTTGGCGGGGCCGGGCAGGGGGAGCTTCCTGAGGTGCAGCCCGCGGGTGGCGGAGGCGGCCCGTTCGGCGGCGGCGAGGGCGGCGGGGTGGTCGAGCAGCCAGGTGGCGGCCTTCATCACGGCCTTCTCGACGCGGTGGCCGGGGCCCTGGTCGACGGCCTGTTCGCGCAGGTGGACGAGGACCTCGGGGATGTCGATGGCGACCGGGCAGACCTCGTAGCAGGCGCCGCAGAGGGTGGAGGCGAAGGGCAGTGAGGCGTCCAGTTCGGTGCCGAGGCCGCGCAGCTGCGGGGTGAGGATGGCGCCGATCGGGCCGGGGTACGGGGAGCCGTAGGCGTGGCCGCCAGCCCGCTCGTACACCGGGCAGACGTTGAGGCAGGCGGAGCAGCGGATGCAGCGCAGGGCCTGGCGGCCGACGCGGTCGGCGAGGGTGGCGGTGCGGCCGTTGTCGAGCAGCACCAGGTGGAAGCTTGTCGGCCCGTCGCCGTCGGCCCCTTTCGATGGTCCCAGTCCCGTCCACATCGAGGTGTAGGGGTTCATCCGCTCGGCGGTGGAGGAGCGGGGCAGCAGTTGGAGGAAGACCTCCAGGTCCTGCCAGGTGGGGATCACCTTCTCGATGCCGACGACCGAGATCAGCGTCTCCGGCAGGGTCAGGCACATCCGGCCGTTGCCCTCGGACTCGACGACGACCAGGGTGCCGGTCTCGGCGACCAGGAAGTTGGCGCCGGAGACGCCGACCTTGGCGCGCAGGAACTTCTCCCGCAGGTGCAGCCGGGCGGCCTCGGCGAGGTCGCCCGGCGCGTCGGTGAGGCCCTCGGGTGCGGGCCGGCCCCAACGGCCCATCGCCTCGCGGAAGATGTCGCGGATCTCGGTGCGGTTGCGGTGGATGGCGGGGACGAGGATGTGTGAGGGCAGGTCGTCGCCGAGCTGGACGATGAGCTCGGCGAGGTCCGTCTCGTACGCGGTGATGCCCTCGGCGGCCAGGGCCTCGTTGAGGCCGATCTCCTGGGTGGCCATGGACTTGACCTTGACCACCTCGTGCTCGCCGGCGGCCTTGACCAGGTCGGCGACGATCCGGTTGGCCTCGGCGGCGTCGGCTGCCCAGTGCACGGTGCCGCCCGCCGCGGTGACGGCCTGCTCGGCCTGCAACAGGTACGCGTCGAGCCGGCGCAGCGTGCGGTCCTTGATCTCCCGGCCGGCGGCGCGGAGTTCGTCCCAGTCGTCGAGTTCGGCGACGGCCCGGGCGCGCTTCTCGCGGATGGTGCGGGTGGCGTGGCCGAGGTTGGCCCGCAGGGTGGCGTCCTTGGTGGACTCCTTGGCGGCCTTCGGGAAGGCGGGCATGCCCAGGTAGGTGCCGCTCATGCGGTGCGTCCCCCCGTGGCGGACGCCGCCGTGGCTGCGGCGGACCGGGCCGGTCGGGGTGCGGGCGGGCGGTACGGGGCAGCCTCGGTGGCGGCGAGGATCTCGGCGAGGTGGACGGCCTGCATCGGCGCGCCGCGGCGGCGCAGGGTGCCGTCGAGGTGCAGCAGGCAGGAGTTGTCGGCGCCGCAGAGCACTTCGGCGCCGGTGTCGAGCGCGTGGCGGACCTTGTCGGCGCCCATCGCGGCGGAGACGTCCGGGTTCTTGACGGCGAAGGTGCCGCCGAAGCCGCAGCACTCCTCGGCGCCGGGCAGCTCGACGAGTTCCAGTCCCCTGACCGCCCGGAGCAGGCGGCGGGGGCGGTCGCCGAGGCCGAGCATCCGCAGGCCGTGGCAGGAGGGGTGGTAGGTGACGGTGTGCGGGAAGTACGCGCCGACGTCGGTCACCTGCAGCACGTCCACCAGGAATTCGGTGAGTTCGTACATGCGGGGTGCCAGCGAAGCGGCGGCGTCGGCGAGTTCGGTGCCACGGCCCTCGGCCTGGGCCCGGGCGCCGATCCTCGGGTAGCCGTCGCGGACCATGGCCGCGCAGGAGCCGGAGGGGGTGACCACGTAGTCGTGGCCGGCGAATGCGGCGGCGGTGCGGCGCACCAGCGGTTCGGCCTCGCGCCGGTAGCCGGTGTTGTACTGCGGCTGGCCGCAGCAGGTCTGCGCGGCCGGGAAGTCGACGGTCACGCCGAGGCGTTCCAGCAGTTCCACCACGGCGACCGCGGTGCGCGGGCGCACCGCGTCGTTGACGCAGGTGGCGAACAGTGCGACGCGCATCGCGGCTCCTCGGCGGCGGTTCGTGTGCAGCGGTGGGCGGTTGGTCGGTACGGGCGGCAGTCGGCAACGGGCGCCGGGCGGGGCGTCCGTCGCGGGGAGTGTACGGCCGGGGGTCGGGGTGGGGCGGTTCCGCCGCGCATGTCGGCCGAGGTCGGCCGGATCGGGCGCGGCGGGGAACCGGGCCCGGTCAGTCTGCGGTGATGCGGAGGTTGGCGAGGACGGTGGTGTCGTCGGCGGCGAGGGTGAGGATGCGGCCGCTGCGGTGCCAGTAGGTGGCGGTGGTGGCGTGGCGGCGGACGCCGACCGGGGTGGGGCGGCCGCCGGGGCCGGGGGGTGCGGCGGGGACGTGGAGGGTCAGGAGCGGGCTGTCGGTGGGGCGGCGGGCGGCGTGGACGGTGAGGCCGGCGGTGCCGGGGCCGGGTGCGGGGACGGTGAGCGCCCAGTCGTCGCCGTCGGTGTGCGGGGGCGCGACGGGGAGGCCGTCGACGGTGAGCGGGCCCGGGGTGGGGACGCCGAACCAGCGCAGGGTGGTCCGGCCCGCCTCGCGGTCGGCGGTGGTGAGCAGTCGGCCGCCGCCGGCGAGCGCGGCGAGGCCCACGAAGGCGCCGGCCGACCGGAGTTCGTCGTCGGTGAGGGCGACCCGGGCGGTCAGCCGCCAGCCGGGCAGCTCCCAGGTCCAGCACTCGGTGAAGCCGGTGCCGAAGCGGGGCCGGGTCAGGACGATGGCGGAGCAGCGGTCCGCGGTGCGGGACGGCGGGCCGGCCGGGCGCTGGTCGCCATGGGCGTTGTCGCCGCCGAGTTCGCGCCAGACGACGGTGGGCCGGTCCGCCGCGGTGTCGAGCACGACGAGGCCCTGTGCGTCGACGCCGATCAGCTGCCGGCCGTCGTAGGTGCCGAGCGTGGCGGTGGAGCGCAGGGTGGTCCAGGGACGCAGCGTCCGGGTGGCGAGGTCCAGTCGGGAGACCTCGGTGACCGGGCCGTGGTCGGCGACGACCAGGGCGTTGCCGCCGTGGTCGGCGAGGACCAGGCGGTCGGCGGGGGTGTCCCAGCGCGCCTTGGTCCGCCCGTCGGGCGTGAGCAGCCGCACGCCCGCCTGGCCGCAGGCGACCAGCAGGGCACCGGAGTCCAGGTAGGCCGCGTCGAGCACCGGGAGGGTGCCGGGGCGGTCGGCGGCGGTGACCTCCAGCGGCCGTCCGCCGGTCCGGCCGGGCTGGACGGGACGGGGCAGGTCGGCGGCGGCGAGCGGGTCGGCGCGGGCGAGCAGGCGGTCGAAGCGGGCGCGGTCGGTGCCCTGGCCGGAGGGTGCGCCGAAGCCGCCGTCGCGCACGGCGGCGCGGGCGGCGGCGGTGGTCAGTTCGCGGTCCACCACCGGGTCGGCGGCCGGGAGTTCGGACAGGGCGGTGAGCAGGGCGGCCCGTCCGCGGGCACCGGCCGGCTCCTCGCCGTCGATCACGGCGCGGGCGAGCTGCACGGTCGCGCCGGGCACGCCGAGGGCGAGCAGGTGGCCGAGTGCCCGGCCCTGGGCGGGGCCGCCGAGGGCCACCGCGTCGCGCAGGTCGGCGACCACGGAGGTGCGCAGCTCCTCCTCGGGCCAGACCGCCTCGACGGCCCCGATCCGGTCGCCGGCGCTGCGGCAGTGCTCCGCCCAGGCGAGCCGCAGTTCGCGGGCCGCCGCCGGGTCGGTGGCGGTGAGCCGTTCGACGGCGAGCGCGAAGGCGCCGCGCCGGTGGGCGGTCCGGACGGCGCGGTCGCGCTCACCGGCCCGCCACCAGAGACGGACCACCAGGTCGGGGTCGAGTTCGCGGCCCTCGGCCAGTTCGGCGGCCTGGGCGGTGCGGCCGTACCGGTCGAGCAGGGCGACCGCCTCGCCGGGGTGGTGCAGCAGGTCGGCGAGGACGAACGCGGCCTCGTCGATGCGGCCTTCGCGTTCCAGGGCTTCGGCGGCCGCGCGGTAGAGGCCGGTGAGGTACCCCTGCACGTCGAGGCCGGAGAGCGCGGACGTGCCGCCCGCGACGGCGACGCCCGGGGTGGCGCGCAGTGCGCCGGTGTAGCGCGACGGCAGGCCGAGGCTCAGCCAGTCCTGCCGGTCACCGCGGCCGGGGGCGCCGAGCTGGATGGCGTCGCGCAGCGCGTCCTCCCAGCGCTTCTCCCGGAACGCCCGGTCGAGGCGCTGCAGGTAGCGGGCGTGGCGGCCGCGGACCAGGCCGGCGGCGGGGCTGCGCAGGGTGAGCCGGGCGAGCAGGCCGCGCAGCAGGGGGCGGCGGGGCCGGCCGCCCGCAGCACCGCCGGCGGCCGCCCCGGGGGTGCCGGTGCCTGTGGCGCCGCCGGCCGCGACCCTGGCCTGCTGCCGCCGGGCGCGTATCGCCAGGGGGAGGAGCACCAGGAGGACGAGACCGAACAGCGTGGACGGGGATCCGGCGTCGCCCGAGGCGAGCCCGTTCACCATCCGGACCAGGATCAGCACGAGGCCGATCAGCACCAGGGCGGCGCCGGCGAGGTTCATGAGGAATCGCAGGGCGGTCCGGGCGCCGCGCAGCGCGGACCGCAGGAGGCGGCCGAGGCCGCGCGGCGACAGCAGCCCGGCCAGGGCGGCGCCGCGGCGCGGGGTCCTCGGCGACGGCCCGCGGCGGGCGAAGCGCGGCCCGCCGGCCGTCCGGCGCAGGCGCCGCCGGGGCAGGGTGATCACCGGCAGGCGGTCGAGCAGCCGGGGCCGCCCGGACTCGCCGAGCAGCCGGCCGGCGGGCGCCGAGCGGGCGCCGAGTCCGGCGGCGGCGCGCAGGTCGGGGGCGGCCGGGGGCGGCACGGCGTCGACGACGGGCGCGGGGTCGGGCGGGGTGCCGACGGGGCCGAGGCGGTGGACGGTGAGGCCGCCGGGGTCGAGCCAGTCCGCCGGGTCGACGGCGGGCAGTTCGGCGGTCGGGTGCGCGCCGACGCGGCCGCCGGTGGTGAGCAGCAGGTGCCCGGCGGGGGCGCCGGTGCCGTCGGTGCCGACGGCGACCAGCGCGCCGGCGGTGCGGCGCACGGGCAGGCCGGGGGCCAGGTCGGCGCGGACGGTGACGGGTGCGGCCAGGGTGAGCAGCCAGCGCCCGTCGGGCAGCCGGTGCAGTTCGGCGCCGTCCTGCCAGTGGGCGAGGACCCGGGCGGCGGCCTCGGCCGGCCCGGTGACGGGGGTGTCGAGGACGAAGCCGGCGGCCTCGACGGCGCCGCGGAAGTCCCCGGGCGCGGGCGGGCGGGCGGTGCCGGGCTCGGACGGGCGGGCGGCGGGGGTGCGCGGGTCGGGCCGGTCGGCTGCCGCGGGGGTGCGTGCGACGGCCCGGTCGGGGGTCGGACGGGCCGGGCGGGGCGCCTCGGTGGTGCTCACTGGTCGCTCCCGATGACGTGGTGGATCCGCCCGGTGTCCGCCTCGCCGACCAGGATCCGGTCGGGGCCCTTGGGCACGGCGATCAGGGGCAGGGTGGGGTGGAGGGCGGGGCGGCCGCTGCCGCCGGACAGCCGGGCGAGGGTACGCCGACCGTTCGCACGGACGTGGCGCAGCACGGCGTCCTTGCGGCTGACGGTGATCAGGGCGGCGCCCTCGGCGCCGTGGACCAGCCCGATCACGTCCGCCTGTTCCCGGAAGGTGACGAGCTGGTGGACGCCGTCGCGGTCGACGAGGTCCCAGGTGCGGCGGTCCTTGCTCCAGGCGACGGCGCCGGCGCCGTGCAGCAGGTGGCGTGCGTGCTCGGCGCCGGCCGGCAGGTCGCCCTCGTACAGGCGGCCGTCACGGGCCCGGTCGTAGGGCAGGTCCGCCGCCTGCCTGCCGACCGGCCCGTCGTCCTGGGCCTCGCCGTCCGCGCCGATCCGCCACCAGCGGCCGGCGACCGGCAGCCGCAGGAACCGGCCGTCGACCAGCAGCGGCAGCACCGGCTCGGCCAGCAGCGCGTCCAGGCCGGCGCGGTCGAGCCCGAGGGCGGCGCTGTCGCGGACCACGTACTCGCCGCGCTCGCAGAACCGGCGCCCGCTCACGTACGGGACGAGCTGGCGGCCCCAGGCGCAGAGCACGATCAGCCGCCGGCCGGTGCGGCCGGCGGCCACGGCGGGGCCGGGCAGGTCGTGACGGCGGGCGCGGACCACGGTGGCGTGCTGGTCGGAGCCGGGCAGGTGCACGGCGAGCAGGACGTCCGCGTCGCGGCCGCGGGCCAGCAGGGTGCGGGAGTCGGTGGTGAAGACCGGCAGGGCGCCGCCCCTGACGCCGGTCGGCAGCACCGCCTGCACCGGGGCGGCGCGGCGGAACCCGGCGCCGCGCAGCGCTCGGACGGCGATGTCGGGGGCGGGCAGCGGCAGCAGCGCGGTGGTGGGGGCGGCCGCGCCGGTGGTGATGCGGACCTCGACGCCGGTGGCGCCGTTCGCGTCCCACTGCACCGGCCGGGCGGTCAGGGCCCGGGTGCCGGTCGGGAGGAGGGCGGCGAGGCGTTCGGAGGTGAGCACCCAGGCCCGGTCGCCGTCCTCCAGGAGCTCGCAGGCGTGCCGGACGTCCTCGGGGGTCGGGTCGCTCCGGCGGCGGGCCTCCAGCCAGGCCGGGAGCAGGTCTTCCAGGTCGCCGCCGAGCCAGGTGCCGGAGAGGTCGCCGAGGATGCCGACCCGCAGGACGGTGCCGCGGGCGGCGGCCCTGCGGTGCAGGACGAGCAGCGCGGCGAGCTGGACGAGGCGGGCGGCGCCGGCCTGCTCCGGGCCGGTGTCGGCCAGCACGACGGTCCGGCCGGTCGGCGTGGGGAAGGTGAACCCGGGCGCGAGGTAGAGGAGTTCGCCGTCGACGAGGCGGCGGAGGAACTCATCGGGGAACTCGTCGGCGAGCAGCCACTCGGAGGGGAGCAACTGGTCCGGGCGGCCGGTGCGGGCGAGGCCGCCGTGGCCGTCCGGGGTGCCCTGGGCCCGGGCGGCCGGCTCGTGCTCGGAGACCAGGGCGTCCAGGCGGCGCAGCAACGGGCCCAGGGCGGTGGCGAGTTCGGGGGTGAGGGCGGCGAGGGAGGCCGACCAGGGGGCGAGAGCGGAGGGCAGGGCGCTGGTCATGCGGGACGGCTCCCGGTGGGCTGCTCGGCGGATCCGGGGGCGGGGGCGGGTCCAGGGGCGGGGGCGGCATCGGGCCCCGGCTCGGCGTCGGGCTCCGCCGGGAGGAAGCGGTCCAGCGCCGCGGGGTCGGTGGTGGGCGGCGGCGGGTCGGCGACCAGCGCATGCCCGGGAAGCAGGACGCACACCTGGCCGCGCCGGGCGCCGAGGGCGGCCGGCCACAGGGCGGGCGCGGGCAGCGGGCGCGCCGTGGTGGGGACGAGCAGTTCGCCGTCGCGCCCGAGGTAGCGGGCACCGTCGGCCCAGGGCAGGTCGCCGGCGGCGCCGAGAACGAGCAGGGCGTCCGCGTCCGCGAGCGTGCCGAGCCGCACGCCGGCGAGCAGCCGGGCGCGGGTCGCCGCGGCCAGGGCCGGTACGGCGTCGCCGAGGGCGAGCACTGCGGCGGGCGGCAGGGGCGGTTCGCGCCGCTCCCAGCGCAGCGCGAAAACCGGCTCGGCGGCCGAGCCGCGGGCGGTGACGGGCCCGGGGGCGGTGACCGCCCTGCCGGGGCCGGACGGCTGGGCGGGAACGGACGGCTGGGCGGTGGTCACGTCGGGGAGACCGCCACGACCAGGTCCGCGCGGACGCCCGCGAGCACGGCGGGCAGGTCGTCCGGATCGAAGCCCGCGTCGATCTCGCGCAGCACGCCCTCCAGCCGCAGCCGCGAGTCCGGGCCGCCCGGGAGCGTGCCGTGCTCGGCGAGCAGCGCGACGGCGGTGCGCGCGAGCCGCTCGGCCCGGGCGTGGGCGCTGCGCGACATCTCCTCGGCGGCGTGCACCAGGCTGTGGTTGGCGGACTTCTCGATCAGGTCGGCGAGGGTGTCACGGGCGAGCGCCTGGGCATCGGCGGTGGGGGCGATGAGCGGCAGCACCCACAGGTCGCGGGTGGTGGCGCGGTCCCGTCCGTCGAGGACGGCGGCGGCAGCCACCAGCCGCTGGGAGCGCACGGCCCGGCGGTCGCTGACGGGGACTCCGGCGGCGCGCAGCCGCCGCAGGGCGGTGGCGACCGCCGGGGTGACCTCGGTGAGGTCACAGGCCCGGGCCGCGGCGGCGAGCCGGTCGAGGGCACCGAGGAGGTCGGCGGGCCGGCCGGGTGCGCCGTGCGGCGCCGAACCGCCGGCCGGCGGCAGCGAGACCGGGGCAGGGGCCGGGCGGCGTCCGGCCTCGAGGAGCTCTTCCAGTCGGGCGTCGGCGACCGGTTCGACGAACAGCCGGGCGAGGAAGCGGTCGGCGAAAGCGGCGAGCTCGGGGTCCTCGGGCAGGTGGTTGGCAGCGCCGACGCAGACCCTCAGCGGGCTGGCCAGCACCGTGCCGCCGCGGCGGAAGACCCGCTCGTTGAGCAGCCCGAGGAGAGTGTTGAGGACGGCGGTGGAACCGAGGAACACCTCGTCCAGGAAGGCGATGTCGGCCTCGGGCAGCATGCCCCCGGTCTGGAACTCGACGAGGCCCTCGCGCAGCCGTCGCAGGTCGACCGGCCCGAACAGCTCGTTGGGCTCGGTGAACCGGCCGAGCAGGTACTCGAAGTAGCGCCCGCCGAGTTGCCCGGCGACCCGCCGCACGGCATCGGACTTCGCCGTGCCCGGTGCACCGACGACCAGCAGGTGCTCACCGGCGACCGCACACAGCGCCACGACCTCGGCGACGACCTCGCGGTCGACCATGCCCCGGCCCGCGGCGGCGACGGCGGCCGCCACGAGGTCCGCGTCGGCCGTGCCCGCACCGCCGTGCGCAGGCGCACCGCCCTGGCCGGGCACCGGGGACGGCGCGGTCGACGTGGCCGCCGGGATCGACGGGGACACGGAGGGCTGCGGGGTCGCGGGGTTCGGCGAGGCCGCAGCGGCGGGTATGTCGGTCATGATCACGGGAGTCTACGGTCCGCCGTCACCGCTCCACCAAGGGGTTTCCGCCCAGCTCCGAGGGCCCGCCGGGGAGCCGGCGACGTCGGTTCCCACTCACTGCCGGGGCCTGCCCCGGCGGTCACCCGACCGGGATCCGTCGGCGCCCGGCGAGCCGCTCCGCCGGCAACCGGGCGACCGCCGCCCCGGGCGCACCGTGGGCCGGAAGGTGGCCGAGCAGGGCCGGGACCCGACCGCCGCGAACTCGCCGCCGCAGCGTCACCGGCGCACCGCCGGACGCCGGCACGCCCGCGACGGCCTCCCCCAGCCCGGGCACCCCGTGCCCCGTGGGGCCGCCGAGGGACGGTCAGGGGGTGCCGGGGTCAGGGGGTGCCGGCGACCCGCCAGGTGAGGGTGTCGGTGGCGAGGTCGCGCACCTGCGGGTCGCGGACGGCGTCGGTGCGGTCGACCGAGATCGCGCTCAGGCGGTGTGTCCTGCCGTCCGGGCGGACGCCGAGCGCGGCCGGGACGACGGAGGTGCGGCCGCGGACGGCGGGGACCTCGGCGCCGTCCAGGTACCAGCGCAGCTCGGGTGCGGCGAGGCCGGTCAGCGCGGCGGGGGCGACGGTGATCCGGGTGCTGCGGCGGACGGTGCTGCCGGCGGGCAGGTCGCTGCTCAGCCCGTTGGCCTTGCGGTAGAAGCCGGCGATCATCGCCTCGCGCCCGGGCCGGTTGAAGTCGGTGCTGGAGAGCGCGCGCATGATCGAGGTCTCGGTGGGCCGGTAGAGGCCGTGCGGGTAGTAGTCGCTGCCCTCGTAGGTGCCGACGGTGCCGCCGGTGGGGTCGTCGGCGCCGAGCCAGCGGTACCACTTGGCGCGGTCGGCGAGCAGCTGGTCGGCGGTGCGGTTGGTGGCGTTGGGGCCGTCGACCTCGCCGTCGGTCCAGGTGCCGTAGGACGGGTAGGTGTACTCGTCGTGGAGCTGCCCGACCGAGTGGCCTATCTCGTGGGCGGCGATCAGGCTGGAGGAGGCGTTGTCGGAGGAGAGCGTGGAGACGCCGTCGAAGGGGTAGCCCTCGGCCTCCAGCCCGTAGTAACCGGCGCCGCCGTACTTCGCCGAGTTGGCGACCACCACGACCAGGTCGGCGGCGGGTGCCTTGGCGGCGTACGCGGCGACCTTGTCGAGGTCGGTGCAGACCAGCCGCTCCGTGTCGGCGCACCAGAAGTAGCTGCCGAGCGCGGTGTCGCGGACGGTGCCGGTGTCGGGGTCGCCGGTGATGCCGGAGTCGTGCGAGACGGCGTCGACCGTCCAGACGTTGAACAGGCCGCGGTAGCTGCGGTACGGCTCGATCGCCGTGATGGCGGCCCACTTGGCGGCGGCGGCCGCGTGGAAGGCGTCCTGCTGGTCGGCGGTGTAGCCGTCGCCGACGATCACCACGTCGAGGCGGTCGGCGGTGGGCCCGGTGACGGCGAGGCGGCCGACGGCCCCGTCCCCGGTGACGTCGCCGGGGGCCGTCCGGCCGGAGACGCCCTTGCGGTGGGCCGGCGCGGCGACCGGGACGCGCACTCTGCGGCCCTCCGCGTCCGGGCCGGTGAACGCCTCGGCGGTCACGGTCCGTTCGGCCGGGGCGGCCGCCGATGAGCCGGTGGCGGGCGGGCTGCTTCCGGCGGGAGTGGCCGCTGCGGGGGCGGCGGTCAGCGCCAGGGCGAGGGTGAGGCCGGCGGCGAGCGCGGTGCGGCGGGGCATGCGGGTGCGCACATGCCCTCCTCTCGGGTCGAGGGGTTAAGAGCTGAGTTAAGTGGGTTTAACTCGCCGCTGAACATAGGCCCGTCGGACCGGCCCGGCAAGAGGCGGCACACCGATTCCCGTACGGCCAGCGATAATTCGTCCACTCCGCCGACCGGCCGTCAGACCGGACGGCGCACGGCGGGTCGGCGCACCGCGGCAGCCGGCGAAGGACGCGGCGCCGGACCGGGGCCGAGCGCGGCGGGCAGCGCATAGGGTGGCCCTCGCACGGACGGGGCGAGCGGACAGGTGGGACAGCAGTGGCGGACACGACGACCCCGGCGGACCCGGACACCGCCGGCACCGTCGGCCGGCGGGTGCACCGGCTGCGGGTCGAACGCGGCCTCACCCAGCGCCAACTCGCCGAGCCCGCCTACACGGCCGCCTACATCTCGATACTGGAGTCGGACCGGGTGCGGCCCTCCGAGGCGGCCCTGCGGCACGTCGCCGAACGGCTGGGGGTGACGTTCGAGGAGCTCGCCACCGGGAGGCCGCCGCACATCGCGACCGGCCTGCGGGCCGAACTCGTCGACGCCCAGCGGCTACTGGCCCTCGGCGAGGGCGAGGAGGCGGCCGCCGCGTACCGGCGGCTGCTGGCCGGCGCGGAGCGGCACGGCCTGGACGCCGAACGGGCCGCCGCCCTGCTCGGGCTCGGCCAGTGCGCGCTCTACGCGGGCGATCTCGCCGCCGCCCGCGGACACTTCGAGGCCGCGGAGCCGTTGCTGGCCGACGCGCCGCCGCTGCAGCGGGCCCGGGCCGTCCGCGGCCGCGCCGTCGCCCACCTGCTGGCGGGCGAACTCCGCTACTCCTGCTACCTGCTGGAGAGCGCGATCGACGAACTGAACTCCGCCGGGCTGCAGGACCCGGACGCGCTGGTGCTGCTGTACACCGCGTCCGTCGCGCCCTACCTGGACATGGGCGCGCACGCCCGGGCCGCGCAGGCCGCCGAGATCGCGCTCGGTCTGGCCCCGCAGGTCACCGACCCTGCCGTGGTCGCGGGCATGCACCGGACGGTCGCCCGCACGCTGCTCGCCGAGGGCCGCACGGCGGAGGCCGACGCCTCCCTCGCCAGGGCCGCGGCGCTGTACGAACAGCTGCAGATCCGCCCCGAGTTGGCGCACTGCCACTGGATGCGCGGCTATGTGCACGCGCAGGACGGCGCACTGGACGCCGCCGCCCGCGAACTCACCACCGCCCGGGACATGCTGGCGGCCGGCCGGGCCGAGCTGTACACGGCCCAGGTGGAGGTGGAGCTGGCGGACGTCCTGCGCAGGCTGGGCCGCCGCGAGGAGGCCGGGCAGCTGCTGCTGCTCCTCCTCGACCGGCTGCAGCCCGGCCGCGGGCCGGTGCACCGGGCCGCCGCCCACCGGCTGCTGGGCCTGCTCGCGGAGGACGGCGAGGACACCGCGGCGGCCGAGGAGCACTACGGGCGCGCCCTCGCCCTGCTGGAACCCACCGGCGCGGCCGGCGACCTGGCCGACCTCTGCCGCCTGCTCGGCGACCTGCAGCGCCGCCTGGGCCGCACCGAGGCCGCCCTGGACACCTACCGCCTCGGCCTCGGCCACGCGGCGGCCCCCGGCACCACCACCCTCGGCCCCGCCCCGACCCCGCCCCCGCTCACCACACCCTGACCGACCCCGGAGCCACGGATCGGACGGGCCAGCGGGCACCGTGCGGAGCAGAGGCAGCGGGGGTGGCGCGACGGGCCGGGGCGGTAGGGCGGGCCCGTTCACGAGCCGCGCGGCGGTGGCAGGCCCGGCAGGGTCGTCGCCGTCAGCCCGCGCGGCGGGCGGTGGGGACGACTGCGGGGCGGACGCCGCCGATCGGGCGGGTGGCGAAGAGGCTCTCGGGTTCGACGGGGCCGAGCTGGCCGGGGGCCAGTCGGAAGGCGATCAGGTGTCCGCCGGCGACGGCGAGTTCGACCCGGGCTCCGGACGGGACGGCGCCCGGCATCACGCCGGTCACCGCGGCCTGCACGGTGAATCCCTCGTCGAGGGCGACCACGTACGGCATCGGCTCGCCGGCGCCGCGTCGGGCCGCGGGCAGCAGGCGGCGGACGGTGCCGGTGCCTCCGCTGACCTCGTCCTCCATGTCGGCGCTGCCGCACACGGGGCAGAGCATGCGGACGGGTGCGGTCGCGGCGCGGCACCAGCGACAGCGCCGGAAGACCAGTTCGGGGCCCGGCTGATCGGTGGCGGTTGCCCCGGAGGACACGGTGGCGACGGGGTTCATGGCGGCTCCTCCCGGTCCGGGCCAGAGCGCGCGAAAAGCCGCCGCCGAGGCCCGATCGACACGACACCGGGAGCGTATGGCACTGAGTGCCAATCGGTAAAGGCACTGAGTGCACGCAGCCGCGCCGGGCCACGCACACGCTCGAATCGATTGCTTGAACAATTGAATCGAGCGTTTTGTCTTGCTCACGCGCTCCGTACCTGCCTACAGTCAGGGCATCTCCCCCGGCCCCCGACGCTGAGGTACCGCCATGGACCGCGCCCGACTGCAGCACCTGCTCGCCCGTGAGACCGCCGAGGCCGAGCGCCGCAATCCGCGGTCCAAGGCCGCCTACGAACGCGCCGACCACCTCTTCGGCCGGGTCCCGATGACCTGGATGAACAAGACCGCCGGCGCCTTCCCGCGGTACCTCGGCACCGCGCACGGCGCCCGGATCACCGACATCGACGGCCACGAGTACATCGACTTCTGCCTCGGCGACACCGGCGCGATGGCCGGCCACTCCCCCGAGGTGGTCGCCGCGGCCGTGCAGCGCCGGTTCGCCGAGCAGGGCGGCGCGACGGCGATGCTGCCGACCGAGGACGCCGAGTGGGTGGGCGCCGAGCTGACCCGCCGGTTCGGGCTCTCGCACTGGAGCTTCTCGCTGACCGCCACCGACGCCAACCGCTGGGCGATCCGCCTGGCCCGCGCCGTCACCGGCCGCAGCAAGATCCTGGTGAACAGCTACAGCTACCACGGCAGCGTCGACGAGTCGCTGATCGTCGTCGGCCCGGACGGCCGCGGCACCTCCCGCCCCGGCAACGTCGGCGCGCCCTGCGACGTCACCCTCACCAGCCGGGTCGCCGAGTTCAACGACCTCGACCAGCTGGAGCGCGAGCTCGCGCACGGCGACGTTGCCGCCGTCCTCATGGAGCCGGCGCTCACCAACATCGGCATCGTGCTGCCGGAGCCCGGCTACCTGGCCGGCGTCCGCGAGCTCACCCGCCGGCACGACGTGCTGCTGATCAACGACGAGACGCACACCTTCTCCGCCGGCCCTGGCGGCTGCACCGCCGCCTGGCACCTCGAGCCGGACATGCTGACCATCGGCAAGGCCATCGGCGGCGGAATCCCGGCCGGCGCCTACGGCCTCTCCGCCGAGCTCGCCGACCGCCTGCTCGGCCGCAACGACCTCGACCTCGTCGACATGGGCGGCGTCGGCGGCACCCTGGCCGGCAACGCGCTCTCCGTGGCGGCGATGCGCGCCACCCTGGAGCACGTCCTCACCGACGACGCCTTCGAGCGGATGGGCAAGCTCGCCGAGCGCTTCGAGGCCGGCGTCCAGCAGGCGATCGACGTGCACGGCCTGCCCTGGTCGGTCAGCCGGCTCGGCGCCCGCACCGAGTACCGCTTCGCCAGCCCGGCGCCGCGCACCGGCACCGCCTCGGCCGACGCCGCCGACCCGGAGCTGGAGGACTTCCTCCACCTCTACCTGGCGAACCGCGGCATCCTCATGACGCCGTTCCACAACATGGCGCTGATGTGCCCCGCCACCACCGAGACCGACGTGGACGCGCACACCGACGTCTTCTCCGTCGCCCTGGCCCAGCTGGTCGGCTGAGCCCCCGTCCGTTCGGCTGAGCCCCCGTCCGATCCGGGCCGCCGGGGCCCTCCTCGGCACCGGCGGCCTGGCGGTAGGGTTCGAGTGTCGACGGGGCGGACCGAGGAGTTGCGGATTTTGGACGACATCGACCGGGCCATCCTGCGCGAGCTGCAGACCGACGGCCGGATCGCGTACGCCGACCTCGGCCCCAAGGTGGGCCTGTCGGCCTCGGCCGCCCGGCAGCGGCTGCAGCGGCTGATCGACGCCAAGGCCGTCCAGGTCGTCGGGGTGACCGACCCGATGGCCATGGGCGGGCAGGCGATGGCGATGCTCGGCATCGCGGTGGACGGCGACCCGCGCGGGGTCGCCGACGAGCTCGCCCGGCACGGCGAGGTGGTCTACTCGGTGCTGACCGCGGGCGGCTTCGACCTGTTCGCCGAGGTGGTCTGCCCGGGCCCGCGGGAACTGCTCGACTTCGTGAACGACACCGTGCGGCCGATCGAGGGCGTCAAGCACATCCAGTCCTTCCCGTACTTCGGCATCCACACCCACCGGTTCTTCTGGGATGTCGGCTGACCCCGCGTCAACGGCGCGCCGCGACGCCCCCCCCGCCGATCACCACTGTGCCGAAAGGCGCTGTGCCGACCGGCGCCGTGTCGGACGGCGCCGTGTCGGACGGCGCGCTGCGTCGATCGGCGCATTCGGTTCGGCCGTGCGGCTGAACCCGCCGCGCGGGCGGCCGGCGCCGCCCGCCCGGCCCCCTAGCCTGCCGCTATGACGGAGCAGGGCACCGCCGCCGCGGCCGGCCCGCCGCAGGAGGTCCGGCTCGCCCTCGTCCTCAACGGCGGTGTCAGCCTCGCGGTCTGGATGGGCGGTGTGGCCCACGAACTCGACCTGCTGCGCCGCGCCTCCCGCGGCGACGACGAGACGGGCGTGCCCGAGCGCGACCGCCCCGCCTTCCGGATCTGGCGGCGCCTCACCCGGGAGTCCGGCAAGCGGGTCGTGATCGACGTCGTCGCCGGCACCTCCGCGGGCGGGCTGAACGGCGTCCTGCTGGCCACCGCGATCGCCCGCGGCACGGCCCTGCCCGACCTGCGCGGCATCTGGAACCGGGCCGCCGACCTCACCCGGCTGCTCGCCGAGGACGCCGGCGGCAGCCTGCTGCGCGGCACCGTGGTCGAGGACACCCTCGCCGAGGCGCTCGCCGCGATGGGCGAGGAACCGCAGCTCGCCGAACCGGTCACGCTGTTCCTCACCGCCACCGCCCTCGACGGCCGGCCCCGGCGCTACGTCGACGGCTTCGGCGGCGCCTTCGACGTGCCCGACCACCGCCGGCTCTACCGCTTCCGGCACGACGACGAGGCGGCCGGCTACGAGCGCACCGCCGCCGGGCGGTGGCGGGTCGTCCGGCGGCCCCGCCGGGACTTCCACGGCCCGCTCGGCCGCCCGTCCGCCGCCCTGCTACGGGCCGCCCGGGCCACCTCCGGCTTCCCGGTGGCCTTCACCCCGGTGCAGGAGGCACCGATGACGGACCACCGCGAGCCTCCCGCGGACATCCCCAGCAGCTCCGTCATGGACGGCGGCGTCCTCGACAACGAGCCGTTCCGGCCGGTCCTCGACGCGATCGGCGAACGGCTCGCCGACCGGCGGCCCGAGCGCGTCCTGGTGTACGTGGTGCCGTCCGCCGGAACCGTCCGGCAAGAGGGCGTCGGCCGCAAGCGGCCCGAGGACATCACCTGGACGGAGGCCGCCGCGACCGCCCTGCGCTACCCCCGCGAGGCCAACTTCCGCTCCGCCACCGAGGACCTCGCCGAACGGCTGCGCACCCGGGTCGGCGAGGTGCAGTACCGGCTGTTCCGCGAGCTGTACGAGGACCCCGCCCGGGCCACCCGCACACTGCACCGGGCCGCCGAACTCGTCGGGGACTACCGCCGCAGCCGGGCCGCGGCGGTCGTCTGGGACGCCCGCCGGCAGGCCGCCGCCGACGGCGCCACCGCCCTCGTCAATCCGCCCGGGGCGGAGGCCGACTGGCTGCCCGGCCGGAGCCCCGACTGGCTGCCGCCGCCCGCCGGCGACCACGACGACCCGGTGCACACCGCCGACCCGGACGACTGGCGGTGGGGCCTCACCCCCACCGAACGCGTCCTGCGGCTGCTGCTCTCCGACCTTCAGCAGCGCCTGCCGGACTGTGCGGAGACCCAGCGGCGGCAGCTGACCGCGGCCGCCGGCGAGGTCTGCCGCCGACTCGCCGAGAGCCGCGCCGTGGCGGCGGCCGTCCGCGCCGCCCTGCGCGAGGGCCCGCCGGCCGGGCCGTCCGACGCCGGCATCGCCGACCAGGTCGGCGCGGTCTTCGCGCGGCTGGACGTCGCCCGCACGCTCGGCAGCCTTGTCCGGCAGGCCGCCGACAGCTACCTCACCGCCCTGCACACCCTCGGCGAACGGCGCTTCGCCACCGCCCGGGACGCCCTCGCCTGCTGCCTCGCCGTCGAAGTCCTGAGCCACGCCTACGCCCCCGCGGCGGCCGTCGTCGAGCAGCCCACCCCCGCCTTTGCCTTCCTCCGGCTCGGCCCCGACGACCTCGGCCCGCTCTTCCGCCAGGACCGCTACGCCGACATGGGCGACCGCAAGCTCTACGGCACCCGGCTCGGCCACTTCGGCGCCTTCGTCGACGAGGACTGGCGCAGCTCCGACTTCACCTGGGGACGACTCGACGCCGCCCGCCACCTGCTGCGCGTCCTCGTCCCCGAGGCAGGCGAACGCCGCACCCCGGAACGGGAGTTGCACAGCGCCCTGCTCGCCGCCGAGATCGGGCAGGAGCGGATGCGGCAGCACCTCGACGAGCTGCTCGGCCCGGACTCGGCGCTGCTCGGCCGCTCGGTCGGCGGCCCAGGGGGCCGCGAGATCCGGCAGCGGACGGCCCGCTCCGCCCGCACCCTGCTGCTCGCCGAACCGGCGGCGGATCCCGCCGGACCCGCCCGGCCCGCGCCGTCCGCGCTCCACCGGCTCGCGCGCGCCGCCCTCGCCCCCGAGCCGCCCGACACCGCCGGTCTGCCCGCACACCGCCGGCTCGCCCTCCGACTGCTGCGGACCGCCACCCGGCGCACCCGCCGCCAACTGGACGAGGACCCGCTGCCCGGCGCGCTCCGCAGGGCGCTGCGCCGCGACGCCGTCCGCACCGTCTCCGCGGCGGCCGTGCTCTGTCTGCTGATCGGCGCCGGGATCGCCCTGGCGGTGGCCCTGCCGCTGGCCTGACGACTCGTCGGGCAGCCCGCGGCCTGCTCTGTGAACGGTCACGGACCGCCGTCCGTGCGCCGCGCCGCGGGCGGGCGGGCGGGGCACCGCGCCGGTCCGGCGGAAACGTCTTCTCGGTGGGCGGCAACCTTCGGCGGGGCGGCGGCAACAGAGAGGCAGCCAGGCGCCGACCCGAAGGAGCCCGTCCCGTGCCCAGCCCAGCCCCGACGACACCGTGCGGCCCGTGCCGCCGTCCCTCGCCGCCCGTCCGAGCGGGGGCGGGCCCCGCCCTGCCGGGTGCGGAGGGGTGACGGCCGTGGGCGCCGCGCCGGCCGCGGACCCGCTCGGCCTGGGCGGCCGGCCGGGCCGACCGGCCCCTTCCACCCTGCTGCGACCTGCGGCAACGGTCGGGGTACCCGGTGATCCGGCGGTGGGAGGGGTTGGTAGGCTGCCGCCCTCCCTGCTGATTGAGAACGCTCACAATGGATCGAGAGGCCACGCCCCGGACATGATCGTCGACGATGCGTCCGCGGAGTTCCACGACTTCTTCGAACGCCACTACGCCGAACTCGCCCGGCTCGCCCACCTCCTGACGGGCGAGGCGGACGCCGCCGACGACCTCGCCGCCGACGCGATGGTGGCGCTCTGGCACCGCTGGGACCGGGTCCGCGGTGCGGACCACCCGGTGGCGTACGCGCGGGGCGTCGTCGCCAACCTCGCCCGCGGCCGGGTCCGCAGCGCGGTCCGCGAACGGCGCCGGGTGCTGGTGTTCTGGTCGCACCGCGTGGAGCGGGCGGACGGTCCCGACGTCGCCTCCGTCCTGGACGTCCGGGCGGCGCTCGCCCGGCTACCCTTCCGCAAGCGGGCCTGCGTGGTGCTCCGTCATGCCATGGACCTCTCCGAGAAGGAGACGGCGGCGGCACTCGGGATATCGGTGGGCACGGTGAAGAGCCAGACCTCGAAGGGCATGGCGGAACTGCAACGGCTGCTCGGCGACCGCGCCGGCGAACTGACGGGGAGGAGGAGCTGATGGACGAGCTGCGCCGACAGCTGCGCGAGGCCGCCGAGGCCCACCGGCCGGACCGGGAGCGCATGCTCGCCCGCGTCGAGCGGGGCATGGCGACCTCCACCGCCGGCCCCCACTCCACCGCCGACCCGCACTCCGCCGCCGGTGACCTGCACGCCGGGCGCCACCGGGTGCGCCGCGGCGTCCTCTCCTGGCCCAGGATGGTGCTGGCCGCCGTCGCGGCCACCGGCGTCCTGGCGGTCGGCGGACTGGCGGTGGCCGCGATCGCCCAGCGCCCGCAGCCGCAACCCGCCCCCACCGCGACACCGAGCGCGGCCCCGGACACGGCCTCACCGTCGGCGGCCCCGGAGGCGCTGCCGGCGCCGACCTCGGCCTCGCGTGCGCCGTCCGCTTCGCCGCACCGCAGCGGCTCGGCGGCACCCTCGGCCTCGCCGTCGCCGAGCCGCCCGCCCGCGACCCGGCCGGCCGGCAGCCGGACCGAGGACGGCCCGCTGTGGGCGGACGGCTCGGTCGACCCGCACAGCACGGACTCCTGGGCGCAGAGCAATGTCACCTTCAAGACCCGGGAGGTGCTGACCGCGCTGACCGTGGAGCTGCACGTGCCGCAGACCGGCGGGGTGAAGGACACCGGCCACTGGCAGACCATGGCGGCGGACGACTTCACCGCGACGGTCCGCGAGGAGGGCGGCGTGCTGGTCTACCGCTGGGTGCTCAAGGCGGGCCGGACCGTCCCGGTGGGGCAGCAGGTGTTCGCCGGACAGTACGGGCACAACGCGGGCGGTCGGGACGCCGGCGGCGACTGGTACCGGATCGACGCCGCCACCGCGGGCGGCCGCCCCTCGGTGTGGGGCGACTTCGCCCGCACCGGCTGAGCCCCGGCGGGACCGGGTCCTCCGCACGGAGGGCCCGGTTCTCGCCGTTGTGAGGTGAGCGTCTCGTCACCTGGCGTGACGGTTCGGTGCCCGCGGCGGACGGCCGGGTTTCCGGCGGGTGGCCGACCGGCGGAGCCGGGGTGGCGCGGCGGCTCGGAGGCCGGGTGTCGTGCGCAGGTCAGAGGGGCCTCGCGGCGCTCCGCGCAGGTACGCGGGTCTCTCCGGTGTGCGCGTGGCCGGAAATGGTCCATCGCCATGAAACTTGCTGCAAGGATTTGCAGCACGTGGACCGCCCGCTCGCCTCCGACGCCGCACGCGAGCCCCGGCCGTCCCCCTCCGCGGCGTCAGGCCGCCATTCGACATGGAGGACAACGGACATGACGTTCCCCCGGCCGCACCGCCCCGCAGGCCGACTGCGCCCCCTCCTGCTGCTCCCCGCGCTCGTCGCATCCCTGGTCGCGACCCTGCTGCTGCCCGCCACCGGCGCCCGGGCCGCCACCTCCGGCACCCCCGTGCACCTGCGGGTCACGGTCGGCACCGAGTACGGCGACACCGTGCTGGTCTCCGGCAGCACCGCCGAACTCGGCGCCTGGGATCCGGCCAAGGCCGTCCCGCTCACCACCGACGCACGCAGCTACCCGACCTGGTCGGCGGACCTGCTGCTGCCGCCCGGCGGACAGCTCACCTACAAGTACCTCAGGCGGACCGCCGCCGGGGCGGTGGAGTGGGAGTCGATCCCGAATCGCTCCGTCTACCTGCCCGGCAGCAGCGGGACGACCCTCGACGACCGCTGGAACGTCACCGGTGAGCACCCGCTGACCGCCGTCTTCAACGCCACCGCCGACACCACCCTGGGGCAGAACCTGTACGTCTCCGGCGACCTCGCCGAACTCGGCGCCTGGGACCCGACCAAGGCCGTCCCGCTCACCACCAGCTACGCCGTCTACCCGGAGTGGACCGGCATCGCGGCACTGCCCCCGAACACCGCCGTCCGGTACAAGTTCCTGAAGAAGGGCCCGGACGGCACGGTCATCTGGGAGGACGGCCCGAACCGGGCCACCGTCACCCCGCCGACCGGCACCATGGCCCTGCACGACAGCTGGCGCTAGCCGCCAGGCTCCCGGCGGCCCCGGTCCGACCTCCGTACGGGCCGGGGCCGCCGCTCTCCCGGGTCGCCGCCACCCCTGCTCTCCGGGTCACCGGTCGCGCAGGGCGGCGGCGCAGCGCTCGCAGACCCGCTGGGACCAGCGCGAGGGGTACCAGACGGCGGCGTCCGCGGCCGGCTGCCAGGGGTCGAGCTGGAGGGTCGCGGTGTCCGATCCGCAGAAGGTGGCCGCGGCCGGTCCGCCGTCGGCGGCGATCGGCGCCGCGTGCACCACGAGGGCCGCGCGGCCCTCGGACGCGTGCTCGCCGCCGCCCAGGTCGTGCACCGTGCGCGGCTGCTCGATCTCCAGCATGACCACCAGCGCCGTCATCCTTCGAGCTTCCCGCGTCCCGCTTGCCGCCGCACCTCGCGGCGGCAGGGCACCGGTCACGGGCCCGTGGCGGCACCCTCCGGGGACGAATCAGGCAAATCGCACGATACTGAAACCATGTCGCAGAACACCCGCACGAACCACGACCCGTCGCGTCTCACGGTCAAGGGCCGCGAGGTACGACTGCGCACCATCGCCATGGGCGTCATCGCGGTTCTGGCCATCTGGTTCATCGCGGTCAACACCACCTCGGTGACCATCACCCTGTGGGTCTCCGACGTCACCATGCCGCTCTGGGTCGTCCTGACCGTCACGATCCTCGTCGGCATGCTGATCGGCGCCTTCCTCGCCCGTCGCCGGGCCGCCCGCAAGTCAGCCCGGTCGTGACCCCGCAGGCACCGGCCCGCCCGCCACCGGGCCACCGCCCGACCGCGCGGACCTCATGCCACGAACCGGTCGGGCCGGTGGCCGGCGCGCACCGCTACCGGCCCAGGACGGCGCCGCCGTTGACGCCGATCACCTGGCCGGTGACGTAGCCGGCCGCCGGGGAGGCCAGGTAGGCCACGGCTGCGGCGACGTCCTCCGGGGCGCCGGCTCGGCCGACGAGCGTGTCGGCGACCTTGCGGGCGTGGAAGTCCGGGGTCCATCCCCGGCCGAAGATCTCGGTGTCGGCGACATAGCCCGGAGCCAGGATGTTGACGGTGACGCCGTCCGGGCCGAGTTGCCGGGCCAGGCCGAAGGCCCAGCCGTGCAGGGCGGCCTTCGCGGCGGCGTACGAGCCGGCGAGTGCGGTCCGGCGCCTCCGCGCTGGGCCGCGGCGGAGCTGATGACGATCAGCCGTCCGCCCGGGCGCCGCAGCCGGTCGGCGAGTGCACTGGTGAGCAGGACGGCACTGAGCAGGTTGGTGTCGAGGTCACGCCGCCAGGCCTCGGCGAGGGCGTCGAGGCTGCCGTCGGCGGGCGGGGTGATGATCGCGCCGGCGTTGTTCACCAGAACGTCGACCGGCCCGAGCGCGGCGATCGCCTCGGCGGCCGCGGCCACCTGGGCGGGCACCGTGAGGTCGGCGGCGACCGGGACGACGACCGCTCCGGCCACGGCCTCGGCGATCTCGTCCCGCGCCCGCTCCAGCACCTCGGCACGGCGGCCGATCACGGCCACCCGGTGCCCGCCGGCGGCGAGTTCCCTGGCCACCGCCTTGCCGATCCCCGTCCCGCCGCCCGACACCACCGCGACCCGTTGCACCACTGCGCCCCCTCGGTCCATGATCGACATGCGCCACGGGCCAGCCTAGCCTCAGCCGGTCCGCCGACACCGGCGGTCGACAGGGTGCGCGCAGGGCGCCGGACGAGGGGCAGGCGGCCTCGGGAACAGGCTTGATCACCGATTGGTTTAATCGTAAACTACATGCGTCGCGAGACCCGCGGCCCGACCGAGGAGGCAGACCCATGGCGATTCGCGTGACGGACAATCAGGACGGCTCCCGCTTCGAGATCTTCGACGACGAGAAGCTTGCGGGCTTCACCGAGTACCACCGGTACGGCACCGAGCTCGCCTTCATCCACACCGAGATCGACCCGGAGTTCGGCGGCCGCGGCCTGGGCGGCAAGCTCGCCCAGAGCGCCCTGGACGCCGCCCGCGAGCAGGGCCTCGCCGTGCTGCCGTACTGCCCCTTCATCCGCGGCTGGATCACCAAGCACCCCGACTACGCCGAGCTGGTGCCGGCCGGCCAGCGCGACCGCTTCGGCCTGTGACCGCACCCCGGACCGGACACACCCCCGAGGACACCATGGACACCACCACCGAGGCCCCGGCCTTCGTCCGCTCCGCCGCGGCCGTCGCCACCAGCACCGGCGACGACTACCGCGTCGACATCCGTTCCGGCCACCACAAGCTGGCAGCCGACGAGCCCGCCTCGGTCGGCGGCGGCGACACCGCCACCACCCCGGTCGGCCTGCTGCTCTCCGCGCTCGGCTCCTGCACCGCGATCACCCTGCGGATGTACGCCCAGCGCAAGGGCTGGCCGCTGGAGACCGTCCGGGTGCACCTCGGCTACGAGAAGGGCCCCGAGTCGAGCGTCCGGATCACCCGGCGGATCGAGCTGCTCGGTGACCTCGACGAGGCGCAGCGGGCCCGACTGCGCGACATCGCCGACCGCACCCCGGTGACCCGTGCGGTGCGCGGCGGCACCCCGATCGTCGAGCAGCGCCACAACGCCGCGGTGCACCGGGAGGGTGCGGTCGGCACGGTCGGCGCGGTCGGACAGGAGGGCGGCCACCATGAGTGACCTCGATCTGCACCCCGCCCCCACCACCTGCGGCGGCAACCGCGCCGAGGGCCCGGTGCGGGACCTGCTGGCTGCCCGCGAGACGGCGCTCGGCGGTTCGACCGTGGTGCGGCGGCTGCTGCCGAGCATGGGCCGCCGGATGGTCGGTGCCTGGTGCTTCGTCGACCACTACGGGCCCGACGACATCGCCGACGAGCCCGGCATGCAGGTACCCCCGCACCCGCACATCGGGCTGCAGACCGTCAGCTGGCTGCACGAGGGCGAGGTCCTGCACCGCGACAGCCTGGGCAGCCTGCAGACCGTCCGGCCCCGCGAACTCGGGCTGATGACTTCCGGTCGGGCGATCTCGCACTCCGAGGAGTCGCCCCGCGACCACGCCCGCCTGCTGCACGGCGCCCAACTGTGGGTCGCCCTGCCCGACGCGCACCGACACATGGCGCCCACCTTCGAGCACCACGCCGAGCTGCCCCAGGTGACAGGCTCCGGCGGCGGCCTCGACGCGACGGTGATCCTCGGCGAACTCGACGGCGCCCGCTCCCCCGGCACCGTCCACACCCCACTGGTCGGCGCCGACCTGACGCTCCGCGAGGACACCGAGGTCCGGCTGCCGGTCGAGCCGGGGTTCGAGTACGCGGTGCTCACCATGAGCGGCCTCACCGAGGTCGACGGCGTCCGCCTGGAGCCGGGCTCGATGCTCTACCTGGGCACCGACCGCCGCGAACTCCCGCTGCGCGCCGTCACGGACGGCTCGGTGCTGCTGCTCGGCGGCGAGCCCTTCGAGGAGGAGCTGGTGATGTGGTGGAACTTCATCGGCCGATCCGGTGAGGAGATCGCCCAGGCGCGCGAGGACTGGGAGAAGGGCACGCGCTTCGGCGAGGTACACGGCTACGACGGTGCCCGACTGCACGCCCCGCAGCTGCCGGCGACCCCGTTGAAGCCGCGCAATCGGGTGCGCTGACCTGCAGAAATAGCCTCCGATTACGCACTCGATCAAGGGCGGCCGGACACGGGCGGAAGGCCCCACGGCGCCGAGCGGCAGAGGCCCCCGGCGCCATGGCCACCACCTCGCGGACGCGCAACTTCCGCAGCGCGGATTCTCATGTTTGGGCTGGTGCGACAGGGTCTGATCGGATCGATGCTGACTTTTTGCCGACTTTTCCGACTGGTCGTCAGATGCATGATCCCGCCCTAATTACCGACTGTAACGATGCGCTGGACAGCCAGGCCCAACCGGTGCGCTCCGGACGAATGCCTGCTCGCTGCTCGCAGATGTGCGGCCCTGTGATGGCTACCCGCTTCTACGCGGAAGGAGGCAACCGACGCCGGGTTCCGAGCAATGGTCAAGAGTTGTGGTTACGGCCTTCCATTCGACTGCGGTGATCTCGGCTGCTGCGCGCCCGGCTTCCTCGCGCACCGCTGGGTCGGGGTGGTGGAGGAAGGGTTCGATCAACGGTCGGGGCCTGCAGGGGCGTGGGTGGCGCCGAGGACGTAGAGGGCGTGCTCGAGGAGTTCGCAGTCCATTTTTGGCATGGCTGGGTCCAGCGGCTCGACGAGGCCCGTCCCTTCCGTCGGTCGATCGACAGGTTTCGATCATTGCTCCAGGCGGGCACCGACGAAGTGCTCCCGCATGGCCGCCCGCGCCAGAACTGCCGGTGTGGACGTCGCCCTGGACATCACCGCCGACGTACCCCGTGTGTTCCAGTCGTTCGCCGGTGTCCTCGACGAGGCGGATCAGGCACTGGACCGCGCGGCCCTCTTCCTGACCCAGCACATCCGAACCGCCGGCCCGGCGACCTGAGCCCGGTCGGCCGACCGGCCGTCAACTCGGGCCCGAGCCGCCGGATTCAGAAGACTTGTGCGCGACCGGTCAAGATTGGGTAACGGCCAACCCGACTTCTTGCTCGCTGAATTGTTAGCGTTAACACTCTTCCAAGAACGAAACGGCGACGCCACCTCCGGTTCAGCCCACACCGCTGCCCGGACCCACCCACCCGGTGGCACTGCAGATCGACAGGAGACGTTCCATGTCCGCGCTTCGCGCACGGCTGTCGGCGGTAGTGCTCGCCGTCTGCCTGCTCTTCACCGGCCTGGCCGCGGCCGTCCCCCAGCGGGCCGCGGCCGCCGATCCCGGCTACCTGATGGTGCACTTCA
>NZ_JBFBJZ010000083.1:0-28300 GCF_040686255.1 Kitasatospora sp. NPDC085879
GTCCACACGACGGCGAGCGGTCAGCTCACGCTGTTCCAACAGCCCCACGACCGACGGCATCCCCGACCTCCACCAGAACGACCACTCGACACCTCACCACTCTCCGAAACCGCCGACCCCATGCCTGAACAGCGGAAACTCAGTCCTCAAGCCCGGAAACACAACAGCCACTTAGGCACATCCAGGCGCGGATCTCGTGCGCCCATCCGGCGATCGCCGCGTGCCCGGCCTCCTCGCCGATGGACAGGGCGGCGCGGCGGGTGGCCTCGGCGGTGTGCCGGTCGCCGGAGTCGTACTCGACACAGCCGACGAGCAGGGTGAGCATGCCGGCCTGGACGAGGAGCTCGCGGTGCTGGGAGAGGCGTTGGTGCTGCATCCCGGCAATCCGACCGAGCCATTGCCGGCCTTCGGCAAGGAGCTGATCCGAGGGCATGTAGGCGTACTCGGTGCACAGCCGGTCGACGGTGATGGTGCGGGCGTCGAGGGTTGCCTGGTCGATGTCGCTGGCCCGTAGGCGGGCGACGATGTCGACGGTGCCCCGCCGTCGTGCCGCCCCGTCTTCGGGAAGAATGCGTGCGTAGTGGTCCCGAACGTGCGCGCGATGAGGGCCTGGTAGTCGCGCGGGAACGCCGCGCCGGCCTCCCATCGCTTCCACATACGCAGCAGGCTCGGCGCCTCGGGCAGTGGCTGGGTGCTGTGGGCGCGGAGAGTGTCGATGGCGTCGGTCTGGGACCAGCCGCGGGCCCGGCCCGCTCGCTGACCATGCGCTGCGCCCATGATGGCCTGTCGTCCATGGTGCCCCTCCTGCTACCCCGAGGTGGGTAGCCGTGTCGGCTGCGGCCGCTCTGCGGTCGAGTGTTCCACGCGGGTGCGCGCCCGAGGAGCGGGACGGGGGACTGGGAACGGTGACATTCGAAGTGTCATCCCCGAGGTCACTGACGGCTGATTGATCCTCCGTCAGATTGTGATCTATGTCCGGTTGTCGTAGACGAGGGGAGGCCGCGGTGACGGGCTAGAGAGCGGGCGTCCACCCTGGCGGCCAGGCAGCGCAGCGTCGCACCCCCGGCGGCGGGGTCGTCCCCGCGTGCGCCCGCGCCCTCGTTCGGCGGGGCCGGGTCAGCCGCCTTCTGGTGCGCCGTTGACAGTCCTCCTCGATGCCGATCGCGGTCAGCAGGTCCTGCCGCCGTCTGCAACGCCGGTTGCAGTTCGCAGTTCGCGCCCGGCCGGCACGCCGGCACACGGTTCAGCCGCCGGCCCCGAATCACAGTTGCCACGCCCATGACGTGCGGTGGGGAGTTTCAAGACATTCTCTCCTGGCTCACCGGCAAACTGCTGTGCCCTGGCCGGAGCCAGGGCACAGCATCTGCCGACATCGCTGTCAGGGTGTGGTGACCGGACGTCAGCCCGGATCGGCGGCCGGGAGATGATCAGGTCACGGGCCCGAAAGCGGCGCTCGTCGTGCTGGTGCCGCCCGGGGTGGTGACCGTGACGTCGTAGCTCGAGGCGGTGACGAGGCCGGCGGGTGCGGTGACCTGAACCTCCGTGTCGCTGAGGCCCGTGATGGTGGTGGCGTGGAACACGGCGGCGGTGACCGTGTCCGTGAAGATGACGTCGCTGACGTCAACGAGGTTGGTGCCGCTGACGGTGACGCCCGTCTGGCCGGCGGACCCGGCGGTGGGAGACATCCCGGTGACCGTCGGGAGGTTGTAGTAGGTGAACTGGGAGGCGGCTCCGCCGGGGACGCTGGTGCCGCCGGGGCTGGTGACGGTGACGTCCACCGACTGCGTGGTGGTGATGAAGCCCGTCGTGTTGGTGGGAGGGGTCGCGTTCAGCAGGGTGTCCCCTGTCTTGCTGTTGATCGTGCCGGTGCCGGCGACGCCGAAGGTGACCGCGGTCGCGGTCGCGAAGCCGGTGCCGGTGAGGTTGACGGCTGCCGGAGTGAGCGGACCGGTGTTCGCGACCACGGCAGAGCACGTCGGGGCGGCGATGTAGAAGAATGGCTTGCTGTTGCTGGTGGAGGTTCCCACGGTCACGCTGACGTTGGTCTGGCCGGCGCACCCGCTCGGGACCGTGGTGGTGACGGTGGTGGTGGCACCGGTGGCTGCGACGGTCTTGGAACCGAAGTTCACCGTCACGGCAGAGGTGCCGAAACCGCTGCCGTTGATGGTCAGGGAGTCGCCGGCCTTGCCCTGGGTGGCGCTGAGGGAAGTGATGGTTGCCATGATGTGTCTCCTTCTCTGGGGTACTGCTCGAATGAGTGGGACTGGGAGGAGGACGTGACGCTGGGCAGCCTGATAGGGCGATGGCCGTCAGAGAGGGAACCGCGTGGTCCCGGAGCCGCCGCGTGGGACGCGGGGCTGGTGGGGACGGGGCTGCCGGTGGCGCTGGCTCTGTGAAGAGAGGCGACGGCGGAGGCGTCCGGGCAGGGGACGCCCGGCTCACATGACGTCTCATGGTCGCTGTTGAGCCGCCACATCCACCGGTCCTGGGCAAAGACACGGCACCAGCTGGGGGATTCGTTTACCACCACGGGGCACCCATGGCGACGCCAAAGACTGAGGACCCACGGCCTCAGCTGGCTGTCCCTTCTGCAGGGGGCGGGCATCCCACCTGACTGGATGATCACATTACGCCACCCGGAGGATACTTTCTGCAATATAGTTGACGGGCAATCACCCATTTGGCGGCATCGGCGTGGCGGCTGCACTTCTCGGATCGCCAAGAAGCACCAGTGGCGTCCGGCGGGCGTGGACGAGCTATTAGATGGTCCTGTCGCGGTCCGTACGGGGTGGGACGCGCCGTCTCCGTGCACCTGCCGAGGTCCGTGGCGCGAGCGTGTCCAGGTGCACGATCTCGACCGCCGCCGACGACAAGGCCACGGACGGGATGTCGGAGTGACGGAACCGCCCCCTGGCCCGGCCGCCTGCGGGGCGAGGTGGTGGTGAGCGCCACCGGCGGGGCGGGACCTGTCACGCTTGTTCGTGCGGGGCGGGGTGGGCTCGAACAGGGCGGCGTTGCGGGGCGTCCGAGCGGTGAACGTGACCGTCCCGGGCAGGTCGGCGACCCTGCCGGAGTGGTGGGCGACGTCGCCGGTGACGTGAATGGTGCGGCCGGGGCGTGGACCATGTCCAGGGCCAGGTCGGTGCGGGGAGGCCGCGCCACGGCCGGGCGGCCACCGGCAGCGCGATCGGCCTGCTTGGGGGAGGGCGGGCGGACCACGATCGCACAGACGGCACAGGTGTTCCCGAACCCGGGCTCGTCTTTGCCTCGGCGGGATCCGTCGTGGGCCCGCAGCACGCCGAAGACCTTCTTCCCCGACCCGGTGCAGCAGGGTGTCGCCGACGACGGGCAGGATCGGCGTGCCGGCCGGGAGCAGGACCTCGATGACCGCGCAGGCCAGCCCAGCGGCAACTCCTCGCACGAGGCGGCTGGACCAGCACCGCTGATGGTTCTTCACGTCCAGCCCGACGGTCCACCGGCCACGATGAACTCCCCAGACGGGAGACCGTCGCCGATCCCGTTCATGATCACGATTTACCGCAAACTCGATCGGTTGCAGGACTCCGCCGTTCGGGTGACGTATCGTCACCGCGGTTGCCAGTGGCGTAGTACGAATGGGTTACTGTACGCATCCGAACGGGTGGGCCGCCCAACCCTCCGTGGGGGAGTGGCAGTTGGCCTGCCGTCGGCCTCAGCGGCGGCGTTCCAGGCCGGTGCCGCTATGGGCACCCCCGCGGAGGGCAGGATCCATCAGCCGGTGCTGCCGCGGCGGCCCCGGCTGATGCGGCGGAGTCACACTTCGTCGAAACCCGGCAGGTCCCGTGTCCTTTCGGCCGATTGCGTGCCACCGTGGCGAACGGGGTTCGGCTGCCGTCCTGACCGCTCCCGAGTGCCCGCAAGTGCAGCACCCAGCACCTTGCGGGCTGGCGTGCTCCTTCCCCCCGCCGTTCGGATCGTCCGCCCGATCGGGAAGACGGTTCGCGTTTCTCGGTGCCGGGAGCGTGAGCCCTTCTCAGGCCCGGCCACCCGCGGCCACGTCGACGGGTCGGGATTCCGGGTGACCCCAAGCCGTCGGCTCCAGGACTCGGAAAGAAGATCCGCAACAGCGCGTACGGTCGCTGATGAGCATCGGTGACGCACCGCCCGTAGAGGAGAGCGCCCCACGCCCACGCACATCAGTCGTCCTGGAGGCACCTCATGCCTATCAGCCCAAACCAAGGATCCACAGGCGGAGGGACCACGGTGACGATCACCGGGACGAGCCTGGCCGGCGCCACGGCCGTCAGGTTTGGCAGCAAGCCGGCCACCATCACCGCCAACACCGCCACGTCGGTCACGTGCGTCTCGCCCTCGGGCGCCGGTAGGGTGGACGTCACCGTGACCACCGCGGGCGGGACCAGCAGCCCGCTGTCGTTCTTCTACGTCGGCGCGCCGTTCAAGGCCTTCCTGAGCGCTACGTCCGGTCCCGTGACAGGCGGCAACACCATCACCATCGGCGGTGCCGGGCTGTCCACCGCGACGGCCGTCACGTTCGGCGCCAACAGCGTGACGCCGACCGTGATCTCCGACAGCCATCTCGACGTCACCGTGCCGGCCGCGGTCGCGGTCGGGGTGGTGAGCGTCAGCGTCACCACGGCGGGCGGCACTAACAACGGCTTCCTTTACACGTACGTCGAGGTCCCGATCATCACGAGTCTCACTCCCGACCAGGGGACGGCGTTCGGGGGGACCGACGTCGCGATCGCCGGTAGTAACCTCACCTACACCGATGAGGTCCGCTTCGACGGTACTCCAGCGTCCTTCGCCGCGGCCTCCGACAACCTGGTCCTCGCCACCGCGCCGCCGGGAATACCCGGCACGATCACCGTCACCGTCCACAGTCCGGGGGGAGACAGCAACGGCCTCGCCTACCAGCAGTACCAGCCGTGAACCACGCCCCGCTCGCCTAGCCGGGGTGCGGTGTCGCTGTTCGAACTCGATCGGTGAGAAATAGCCGAGGGCGCTGTGGGCGTCGTCGCGTGTTGTAGTCGCACGGTGACCGGTGCGATGGCGGCGGCCGCCGGCGGCCTGGCGGTGGAGTTCACCGGATCGAACAGGTGCAGATGGCCACTCAGCATGCTGATGAACGGGCAGTGTTGTGCCACTGACGGTGGTGATGACGAGGAGATCGCTGCAGGAAGGTTGATCTTCGGGGTGCCGGGCGGCACCGTGACCATGTCCTGAACATGATCACGGCCCTCCCGCTCGTTTGCCGGCGTCCGGGAGAGCCGTGTGAGCGCCAAGGAGGGCGCTTTGGTCACGGCAGAGACGACAGCCTCGGTTGTCGAACAGCGGCTGTCGGCGGGCGGGTTGTCGTGCCCAGACTGCGGCGGGGTGCTGGCCCGGTGGGGCTGGGGTCGGTCACGGAGCCTGCGGGGTCCGGCCGGGGTGATGGCAGTGCGTCCGCGTCGGGGGGAACCTCACCCTGCCCATTTGCCCCATCCCGGCACCCTACGACCGCACTTGGCCGGCCACTGCCGCGACGGTGGACTCGGATAGGACCACGATGCCGTTCTACGCCCACTCCACGCCCTGCTCGGCGAGCTGCGCCAGCTGCCCCGGCGTCAGCTTTGCCCGCCTCGCCTTCGTGTTGTTCATGAAGGCACCGAGCCCGACGTGCACGACCTCAACGCTCTCCTCCCCGGCAGGACCGGCCACCACGACCTCGAGGGGCTCGCGGTGGGGGCGGGGCCCGCGTGCGTGGCCTTCCCGCTCGACGAACGCGGCGAGGGCGGTCAGGCCCTGCTGGAAGCGGTCCGCGCGGGACACCTTCGGCTTCGCCTCGGCCGCGGCCTTCGCGGCGATCAGCTCCGGGTCGGCCTCGATGCCGATCGCGGTCAGCAGGTCCTGCTGATCCGCCTCCAGGCCGGGCCAGCCGGCCCGCTGCGCCACGACCCACCGGCCGAGCTGCTCGCCCTCGAACACCGTCTCCCCGGGCAGCTGCGCCCAGTCGACGCGGCCGTCGGACTCCAGCCACCAAATCCGCGCCACGCTGTAGGCGCGCTGCCAGACGATCGGCCAGCTGGGGCACCACCACGGGTCGATCTCCTCCAACGCGGCCTGCCGCTCCGGCGCCAGCGCCCCCGGCTCGCCTGCGGGCACCTGGGCCGCCGCCCTCAGTTCTGACAACCATGTGCCGATGGCGTAGCCGCCGGCAGACGCCCGCGCGGGAGCAGCGAGAGACGAACCGTGCTCCTTCGCCCAGACCCGCGCCCAGGCCAGGCCTGCCTCGAACCGGGCGTCGGACATGGACCAGATCCCCCTCCGGGCGCGGATGCGAGCCACGGCCGCCTCGACACCGATGCTGTCGATCGTCTTGATCGCCTTGGCGCTGAGCGTCACCGCCTGCCACGCCTCCTCGTGCCCGATCGCCTGTGGCATCTGCGGCTCTGCCCAGGACGCCCGTCACTCACCTGCTGCGTTCGCACGCCGGGACGACCCGGCGAAGAATGGCCGTGTACCGGCATTCGACTACGGCAGGCTGCGCACAGCCGCTGTGCCGCCCGCCGGACGGGGTGATCCCTGTGGCGACTTCGCCCTTCGGGTCCGGCGACCCGTTCTCCGATCTCTTCAACCGCTTCTTCGGCATGAGTCCGGCAGCCTCGCCGCCAGCCGTGCAGCGCGTGCCCATCGGGCGACTGCTCAGTGATTCCTCGCACGAGCTGCTGGCGGCGGCAGGCGGCCGGGCGGCCGAGGACGGGTCCGATCTCGACACCGTGCATCTGCTGTGGGCCGCCACGCAGGTGCCGGCCGCCCGGCAGGTGCTGGCGCAGGCGGGCGCTGATCCGGACCAGCTGGCTGCGGACCTTCAGGAGAACCTTCCCACCGGCACCGGATCCGGCGACCCCGGGCTCACGCCAGCGGCGAAGCGCGCTCTGCTTGCCGCCCACGCCCACTCCCAGGCGAGCGGTGCCTCGTACATCGGTCCGGAGCACATCCTCACCGCATTGCTGGACGATTCCAGCCTCGCACGCACGCTGGGATCCGAGGGAGTCTCCTCCGGTTTGCGGAGTGGCGGCGAAGCCGGCCGGAAGGCGGCGTCGGGTGAGCACAGCGACACCCCGACCTTGGACGAGTACGGGCGCGACCTCACCGACGAGGCCCGCAGCGGACGTCTCGACCCGGTGGTCGGCCGGGCCGAGGAGATCGAGCAGACCGTGGAGGTCCTTTCCCGGCGCACTAAGAACAACCCCGTGCTCATCGGCGATCCCGGCGTCGGCAAGACCGCCATCGTCGAAGGACTGGCGCAGCGGATCGTCGCCGAAGAGGTCCCGAAGGCCCTGCGCAACCGCCGCGTCGTGAGCCTCGACATGGCCGGTCTGGTCGCCGGATCCAAGTACCGGGGAGAGTTCGAGGAGCGGCTGAAGAAGGTGATCGACGAGGTCACGGAGGCCGAGAGCGGCATCATCGTGTTCATCGACGAACTGCACACGGTCGTCGGCGCCGGCGGAGGCGGCGAGGGTGCCATGGACGCCGGCAACATTCTCAAGCCCGCGCTCGCCCGGGGCGACCTCAGCGTGGTCGGCGCCACCACCATCGACGAGTACCGCCGGTACATGGAGAAGGACGCCGCGCTCGAGCGTCGCTTCCAGCCGGTCATGGTGCGCGAACCCACCGTCGAGGAGACGGTCGAGATCCTGAGCGGGCTTCGCGACGCCTACGAGGCCCACCACCAGGTCCGTTACACGGACGAGGCCCTGGACGCCGCGGCCGCCCTGTCCGACCGCTACATCACCGACCGGTTCCTGCCCGACAAGGCGATCGACCTCATGGACCAGGCAGGAGCACGCGTGGCCCTGCGCGGCCTCGGTGCCCCGACCGGGACCGCGAGCCTCGAGGACCGCCTCACCAAGCTGCGCAGGGAGAAGGACGAGGCCGTCAGCACCGAGGACTACGAACGCGCCGCACAGCTCAAGGAGCAGATCCGGCAGGTGGAGCAGGAGTTCGCCGGGGTCGGCGCGGAGCGGGAAGAGGCCGGGAGCGTGACTCCCGAGGACATCGCCGATGTGCTCTCCGCGCGCACCGGCATTCCCGTCTCCCAGCTCACCGAGACCGAGCGCGAGCGGCTCACGAAGCTCGAAGAGGCCCTGCACGAGCGGGTGGTCGGCCAGGACGAGGCAGTCACCGCCGTGTCCCAGGCTGTGCGCCGCGGCCGGGCGGGCATGGGAGACCCCGACCGGCCCACCGGCAGCTTCCTCTTCCTCGGACCCACGGGAGTCGGCAAGACGGAACTGGCCAAGGCACTTGCGGAACTGCTCTTCGGAGACGCCGACCGGATGGTCCGCTTCGACATGAGCGAGTTCCAGGAGAAGCACACCGTCTCCCGGCTCGTCGGCTCCCCGCCCGGATACGTCGGCTACGAGGAGGCCGGGCAGCTCACCGAGGCGGTGCGCCGCAAGCCGTACAGCGTCGTGCTGTTCGACGAGGTCGAAAAGGCCCACCCGGACGTCTTCAACCTGCTGCTGCAGGTGCTGGACGACGGACGGCTCACCGACGCCCAGGGACGCACGATCAACTTCCGGCACACCGTGGTCATCATGACCAGCAACATCGCCTCCAAGCGCATCCTGGACCACCGGGGGGCGGTCGAGGACATCAGGGATGACCTGATGGCCGAACTGCAGGCGCACTTCCGGCCCGAGTTCCTCAACCGCATCGACGAGATCATCGTCTTCCACGCCCTGACCCGGGCGGACCTGGTGCGCATCGTCGACCTGCTGCTGGAACGCAGCCGGCGCAGGCTCCACGCCCAGCAGATCAACCTCGAGGTCACCGAGACCGCCAAGGAGTGGCTGGCCAACCGTGGCTACCAACCCGAGTTCGGAGCCCGGCCGCTGCGCCGCACCATCCAGACAGAGCTCGACAATCGTCTTTCGAACATGCTGCTCAGCGGCTCGGTCAATCCGGGCGACACCGTCATCGCCGATGTCAAGAACGGCGAGCTGGCACTGACCCTCGGTCCGGCAGTCGCCTCGGGCGGCGCGGACCAGCCGGAGCCGGACACAGCAAGTTCGGCGGAGTAGCCCATCTGAACTGGGATTTCCTTCATCATGAGGCGGGGTGGACAGCGTCGCCGCCAGGATAGAAGGCGCCACGGCGGCAACTGCCAGGCGGACGTGGCCGGGCAGCCCCTGGCACCGCGTAGCGTTCGCGCTTCGACTACTCCCCGGGGCCGGACGGTCGGACGACTGCGAAATCCAGCGGCTCTTCGTCCTGCGCGGCCTGTTGCCTGACAACGCCGACCGCCGCCTGCCGCACCGCTCCGGCGCCGCAGACCCCGGGAGCCGAGGCCGTGCAGTGAGATCAGTGCGACCCTGTGCTCAGGGTCGACCTCGGTGCGGACCGGGTTGCGCCCTCCCACGCGGCACTGCTGTCGCTGTCCATGCTTACTGATCGTTTCAGAATGATCTCCGGAGCCGGCGGAGGCAGATGATGCTGGCCGCCAGTTCCAGCAGTCCCTGATGGAGGTCGGCTCGGCGCTCGTAGCGGGCGCGGAGTCGTTGTGGTGGTCCTGGCCGCCAGTGCGCACGACAACGAGGCCGGCATCGCCCTGCTGGACCAGGCGGCCGAACGGTGCGGGATGCGCCTGGAGAAGGTTCTGGTCGACCAGGGGTTCAAGGACGCCGTGATCATCCACGGGGCGGTGAAGGACATCACCGTCGAGGTGGTCCGGCGCAATCCCGACGGCCAGGGCAAGGGGTTCGTTCCGCAGCCGAAGCGGTGGGTGGTCGAGCAGGTCAACGGCACCCTCATGCTCCACCGGCGCCTTTCCCGCGACTACGACCACCGGCCCGACAACGCCGCCTCCCGCGTCTACTGGGCCTCCACCGCGGGCATGCTCCGCCGCCTCACCACGCCCAGCCCCGCCTGGCGTGACGAGGTGGAGCTGGCCCGCGTGAACGTCACCGAACTCCTTCGGCTGCTGCAGGCCGAACACGACGAGACCGCGGTACGCGCCGACGGCCTGCGCGAGCAGATCGACCAACTCGCCAGCGCCCTCGCCGAGGTCGAGGCCCGCCTTGCCGAGATCGTCACCACCGGCAAGGTCATCGCCGGCCTCACCCTGCCCGACCACAAACCGGCCCCCGCGGAGGCCGCCACCACCTACCAGCGCATCGTGACCGCCTTCAACGAGCATCCCGGGCGGATCTTCCGGGTTCGTGACCTGCACGAACTACTCGGGCTGCCCACCGACGAGCCCTCGCTCAACGTCACCCGCTCCCGCTTGGGACGACTCGTTCGTCAGGGACTCCTCGCCCAACCCGGACGCGGCCGCTACCAGAAACGGACTTAACGTCCTCTCAGTGGGCGTTTAGAGAGCTCTGTTCCGTCATGCGGCTTTCACCCCTGACCGCATTGTGATGTTTTGGCCGGTATAGGAAGTCCGTCCTTGCCTCGACCGCCAGTATGACTGTCCGTCTCATCCGCTTCTGCGTCTGGAAGTCCGTCTGGTTTGAAGAAGTCATAGAACGGCCGATAAGGCAGCGGAACGGAGTCTTCCGCCACGTTCATGCAGACGCTGTGCCGTGAGCCAGCGGAAGCCGTACCCCAGCGACCTGTCCGACGCCCGATGGGCCCTGATCGAGCCGAAACTGACGGCCTGGAGGAAAGCCCGGCTCGACCGCAGGCCCACCGGACAGCCGGCAAAGGTCGAACTGCGCGACGTGTTCAACGCGATCCTCTACGTCAACCGCACGGGAATCCCCTGGAAGTACCTCCCGCACGACTTCCCGAACCACGGCACCGTCTACGCCTACTATGCCGCCTGGCGCGACGAGGGGATATTTGCCCAGCTCAACTACGACCTGACCGGCCTGGCCCGCGTGAAGGAGGGACGCAACCCCGAGCCGACAGCATCCGTGATCGACACCCAGAGCGTGAAGACCTCCACCAACGTGCCCCTGACCAGCCAGGGAACCGACGCCGCGAAGAAAATCGTCGGCCGGAAGCGCGGCATCCTCACCGACACCATCGGGCTGATCCTCGCCGTGGCCGTCACCGCCGCGAGCCTGTCCGAGAACGCCGTGGGAATACACCTCCTCAACCAGGCCAAGGAGACCTACCCGAGCATCTCCAAAAGCTGGGTCGACACCGGCTTCAAGAACGCCATGGTCGAGCACGGCGCCAGCCTGGGAATCGACGTCGAGGTCGTTCACCGGAAGTCCGACGTCCCCGGATTTCACGTGGTGAAAAGGCGGTGGGTGGTCGAACGAAGCCTTGGGTGGATCATGCTGAAAAGGCGCCTCACCCGCGACTACGAGACCCTCCCGGCCAGCTCCGAGGCCATGATCCACATCGCCTCGATCGACAACCTCGCCAAGCGCATAACGGACGAGAGCACACCAACCTGGCGAGGCACCTACTAGGACATAAAGGGCAAACTACTCTCATCAAATGCCCTCTCAGTGGGCGTTTTGGCGTCGTTGATCCCATAAATGTCTTATGGTCACGCCGCTTTGATGACGCTATGCCCGATAGATGAACAACGTCCATCCTTCGATCAGAGGATCGGCTGTCCGTCTCGCCCGCATCTGTGCCTTGAAGTCCGTCTGGTTTGAAGAAGTCATAGAAAGGCCGATCTGGCAGTGGAACGGGATCCTCCGCCCCATCTGTGCTGACGCTGTGTCATGACCGAGCGCAAGCCGTACCCGAGCGACCTCTCTGACGCCCGATGGGCCCTGATCGAGCCGATTCTGACGGCATGGAGAAAGGCCCGGCTCGACCGCCGGCCGACCGGCCAGCCGCCGAAGGTAGAACTTCGCGACGTCTTCAACGCAATCCTCTACATTAACCGGACCGGAATCCCCTGGAAGTACCTTCCGCACGACTTCCCGAACCACGGCACCGTCTACGCCTACTACGCAGCCTGGCGCGACGAGGGCATCTTCGTCCGACTGAACTACGACCTCACCGGACTTGCCCGGGTGAAGGAAGGGCGCAAGCCCGAGCCGACCGCATCGGTGATCGACACCCAGAGCGTGAAGACCTCCACCAACGTGCCCCTGACCAGCCAGGGAACCGACGCCGCGAAGAAGATCGTCGGCCGCAAGCGAGGCATCCTCACCGACACCATCGGACTCATCCTCGCCGTCACGGTCACCGCTGCGAGCCTGTCCGAGAACGCCCTGGGAATACGCCTCCTCAACCAAGCCAAGAAGACCTACCCGAGCATCTCCAAGAGCTGGGTCGACACCGGCTTCAAGAACGCCGTGATCGAGCACGGCGCACGCATGGGCATCGACGTCGAGGTCGTTCACCGGAAGTCCGACGTCCCCGGATTCCACGTGGTGAAAAGGCGGTGGGTAGTCGAACGGAGCCTGGGGTGGATCATGCAGCGTCGCCGTCTTGCCCGCGACTACGAGACCCTGCCAGCCAGCTCCGAAGCCATGATCCACATCGCCTCGATCGACAACCTCACCAAGCGCATAACGGACGAGACCACACCAACCTGGCGAGGAACCTACTAGGACATAAAGGGCGAACTACTCTCATCAAACGCCCTCTCAGAACCGGCTCGAGGACGCGGTTGCGCTGCCCGCGCAGCAGACCCTCGCGCCGCGTCCAGGTCAGCAGGCCCGCCAGCATGCCGCTGAACCGCTGCCACTCCCCGGACGCGCCCATCCGAATCTCCGCGTCCCGCGCCCTTCCGAGCTCCTCGAAGAACTCTGGGTACGCGGTCATCACGCCACCGAAGCGGAGCGCCGCGAAGCAACCCTCAGCGACGCATTCGAGGCGCACCTCAAGGCCAAGGGCCACAACGTCGGCCGGTTCGAGATCCAGGTGAAGAGCAAGACCTCAAGGCTGCTCACCGACCTCTACGACGAGACAGACCACGTCCTCTACGAACTCAAGGGGACGAACCGTCGTTAGGCGGTCCGGATGGCGCTCGGGCCGCTGCTGGACTATGGCAGGTATGTGAACAGTGACGCGCATCCGGACGTACCGCGGCGGGTCGTCCTGTTGCCGTCGCTGCCAGATGAGGACCTGCAGGAGCTGCTCGGCGACCACGGCATCGGCATCGCCTACCAGGATGGGGACACGTTCATTGGCGTGCCGCCATCTGTCCACTGACCAAGGTCGGGAGCGCAGCAGGCACTGATGCGGCAGTTTCTGCGAAGAGCTCTACGCCCTTGCTTCGAGCGAGACGCTCAAGCACCAGGTCACGCAATCGACGTCCCGTCGTCCCCGATCCCACTGGCGACAACGGGGGCGGCTCCCATATTGCGCTGACGGCTTGTAGTGCGCGGTGAGCCGTCCGAGAGACCACTGGCCGCTGTGCCAGGTCGCGGGAGCTGAACCCGGCAGCCGCAGCAGGGTGATCGACTTTCCCGGTTCGGGGCTGAGGTGCCGGTGGCATCTCGTAACCTCGACCCCATGGACCATCCAGTCCCGCACTGCTCGGACGAACTCCCCGACTCCGCGTCTGCGCTGTCGTCGACCGGTGACGGCGTCTGGCAGCGCCTCGCCGCGTACTCCTATCTGAGCGCCCCCGAGCGCCTTGAGTACGTGGCCGTCATGCGGGTCTTTTGCTCGACGCTCCTCGCGGACCTGGCCGTGCCGGACGTGGTGGCCAGGCTCGCGCGGGATACGGCGTGGCAAGGGCAGCCCGGCGCCGATATGGTGACGGCGCGGCTGGAGCAGCTGGTGAAGTGGGGGAATCTGCTGCGCAGCAGTCACACGGTGAAGGCTGCCAGCATTGCCGAGTACCAGCGTTCGCGCGCTCGGTACCAGCTCTCGAAGCTTGGCGAGCAGGTGCAGCGCGATGCGGAGGAGGTGCTGGCGAGCGCCGATGCGGCGCGCGAGGTCAGCAGTGAGCTGCTGGCCCTGGTCGACCGCGGGTTGCGTGAGATCGCCACTGCCGTCGGCTGGCCGGGGGGTGCCGATCCGCAGGAGGCGCTCGAAAAGGTCAGCACGCTGTTCGTGCAGTTCGCCGAATTCGCCGAGTCGGTAAGGGACTTCTACGCCTACCTCGGCCAGGTGCTGTCCCGATACGACCTGGACGGCGCCGAGTACCAGGGGTTCAAGGAACTGCTGCTGGACTATGTGGAGGCGATCACGGAAGAGGTCGCCTTCCGGTCGCCCAGGATCGCGGCCACCTTAGGCCGGCTCTGGCCAGACCTGGAGGAACTGTTGAAGTTGATCGGCGCGCACGCCACGGGGTTGGGCGCCCTGGGCGACGGCCTGCCCGAAATCCGCGTGCAGCGCAGCCGGGGGCGCGAACTCGCCGATTGGGAGGCGCTGCGCGACTGGTTCGTGGACACGGACGGGCGGGGCAGCCAGGTGGACCAACTGCGGGACGCGACGTTGCGCGCGCTGCAGTCGCTGCTGGCCAACGCCAAGCGGATGCTGCGCTCGGCGGCAGGGGAGATGTCGCGCCGCCGGGATCTGCTGCGGCTGGCGGCTTGGTTCGACGCCGCCGACCCCGAGGAAGCGCACGACCTCGCGGTTGCGGCGTTCGGGCTCTACAGCGCACGGCACCTCGGCCTCGCCCCGGACCCGGACGGCACCGTGCCGGCCTATGTCAGCTGGTGGAACGGTCCGACGGTCGAGGTGCCGGTGGCGCTGCGTGAGCGCGGCAGCCGGGCGCCGCGCGGCCGGGCGGCCGCAGTGGAGGACCACTCGGAGCAGAAGGCCCGCCTGCTTGCGGCGGCCCGCGAGCAGGCCACCGCCCGGCAGGAGGCAGCCGACGAACTCCGGAGCGTCGCCAGCCGCTTCGGTCAGGTGCGGCTGAGCGCCCCCGCCATGGCACTGCTGCTGGAACTGCTGACCACGGCGCTCGGGAACTCGATGCTGCGGTGGGCCGACCCGCCCGCGCCCCACGGGTTCGGCCTGCAGGACGCCCAGGCTGTCGAGGCCGAACTGGACCTGCGCCTGACGCTGCGCCGAGTACCGGGACGCACGACCGTGCTGCGCTCGGTAGACGGAGACCTGGTGGTCGACGACGTGGAGATCGGAATCACCACCGCCGAACGGCCCGGCCAAGGCGACGCGGTCGAGGAGGTAAGCGCCTGATGGCACTGCCCTCCTCGCACGACGTCGCTCTCACCGCCGAGCGGCGCAGCGCCGCCCGGCTGCTGCTGCGCCACCCGCTGGTCACCGCCGACGGGCCGCACGCCGACACCTTCCCACTGGTGCGCCGGCACGCGGACTGGCTGGTCCAGCGGTTCCAACAGATCCTGGGCTACCGCTTACTGGTGGAGGCGTCGTACGCGCGCCTGTTCAAGGCAGGCCTCGGACCAGGCTCCGGGCACCGGATGGAGCGCTCGACCGGTACGCCGTTCACTCCACGCACCTACGCCTACCTGGCGCTGGCCCTGTCCGTGCTGGTGACCGCGCCCGAGCAGCTGCTGCTGTCCCGGTTGGTGGCCGACCTTCGGGCGGCGGCGGCCGACGCGGGCCTGGTGGTCGACGACTCCGGCCGGGCGGTGGAGAAGCGCACCCTCGCGGCGGCCCTTCGCCAACTCGTCGCCTGGGGCGCGTTGACCGAAACCGAGGGAAGCGTCGGCTCGGTCACCGCAGACCAGGACGGCGAGGCCCTGTTGACCGTCAACCGGGACATCGCCCGCTCGATCGCGGCAGGCCCGCTGAGCCACAGCAGCGACGGTGCGGACCTCATCCTGCGCGCCGCCGATCCCGGATTCGGCGGGCCGCGGACCTACGTGCGCCGGCAGCTGGTGGAGACCCCTGCCGTCTATCTCGACGAGCTGACCGACGCCGAACGCGAATGGCTACGCACCCGCCAGCGGCGAGAGGCCCAGGCCTTCGCCGAACTGCTCGGCCTGGAAGCCGAGATCCGCGCGGAGGGCATCGCCATGATCGACCCGGATGACGAGCTGACGGATCTCCAACTCCCCGGCACCGGGACAGTCGCGCAGGCCGCGCTGCTCCTGGTCGACCGCCTGGTGAGACGGCTGCGCCCCGAGGGAGCAGGGCACCCGGCGACCGGCGGCCGCCTGACCGTGGGCGTGCCGATCCCTCCGGGCCTGGTCGGCGAGCTGATCGACGAGTTGCTCGACCAGTACGGGCAGCGCGCGAACTGGCACCGCGGATACCTAGAGGACCCGTCCGCCCTGCGCGCTGACGTCCTCGAACTCCTCAGCCGCATGCGATTGGTGGCCCGAGCAGGCCGGCTGCGCTCCGACGGCCACGGGGTGCCGCCGCAGTACCAGGTCTCGGCCGGCGACGGCCGAGCGGTCACCGACGTGTCCGCCGCTCGGCCCGGCGCCACCGGCGAGTGGGTGCTGCTTGCCGCCGCCGCCCGGTACGCCACGGCCGTCTCGATCAAGCGCGCCGATCGGCAGGCCCCGCAGATCGACCGCAACGGAGAGACCCCCTCGTGAACCGGATCCAGCCGCTCCCGCAGCACACGGCCCCGCACCGCTTCAGGCTCAACCGGGCCGGGATCCTCAACGTCTGGCAGTACGATCGGCAGGAGTTCCTGTTCGGCGGCGGCCGCCTGCTGCTGCGCGGGAAGAACGGCGCGGGCAAGTCCAAGGCCCTGGAGATGCTGCTGCCGTACCTGCTCGACGCGGACGCCCGCGCCCTCGACGCGACCGGAACCGGCCGTACCACACTGGCCTGGTTGATGCTCGATGGCTTCCAGCAGACCAACCGCCTCGGGTATCTGTGGGTCGAGTTCCGCCGAGTAGACGAGGACGGCACCGAGCACCACCTGACGGTCGGTGCCGCGGTCAGCGCGTCGAAGTCCACCAACTCGGCCAAGCCCTTCTTCTTCACGACCGCACTGCGCGTGGGGGAGGACCTCGACCTCGTCGAGTCCGGGCAGCCGCTGCCGCTGGACCGGCTGCGGTCCGCCGTCGGCGCCGACAACGTGCTGGACCGGCCCGCCGACCACCGCGCCAGGGTGGCCCGCGAACTGTTCGGACTGGCCGACGCCGCCCGCTACCGCAACCTCACCCAGCTGCTGCACCGACTGCGTCGCCCGACCACCGGGGACCGGATCGAATCCGGCGGCTTGGTGACCGTCCTCGGTGAGACCCTGCCGGCGCTCGACGAGGACGTGATCGACAGTGTCGCCCGCAACCTCGACGACCTCGACAGCGTCCGCACCGACCTCGGGCGGCTGGAGCGGACGGATGAGGCGCTGCGCCGGTTCCTTGGCAGTTACCGCGGCTACCTCCAAGGGGCCCTGCGCCGACGGTCGAACGAGGTTCTCGCCGAGCTCCGCACGCTCGCCGAGCGCAGGCTCGCCGCCGGAGAGGCCACCAGGAAGGTCACCGCGCTGCGCACCGAGGAGGCCGAGGCCGCCGAGCGGCGCGACGCGCTGACCCAGGAGCACGCGACGGCTGAGGCAGACCTCGCCACCCTGCGGGCGAGTTCCGGCTTCCGGAGCCTGCACGAACTGGGCGAGCGACGTCGCACCGTGGAGGCGATCCAGACGACGGCCCGGGCCACCCACACGGCGCTCGGGCGGGCCCACGACGCGCAAGCGGCCGCCGGGTCCGCGCTCACCGCGGGAGCGGTGCGGACGGCGGGGCAACTGCGCGAGCTCGGCGCGGCCCACCGCGAATTGTGCGGGCAGGCCGAGCGGTCCGGACTGGCACCGGCGCACCTGGGCGATCCGGTCGGCGGCACCGCCTCGGTGCTCGCCGCGGCGGCCGAGCAGGAGGTCACCGATCCGGGCGGTGGCACCGCCCTGATGCACACCGAGCGGGTGGAGGCCTTCGACACCACTGGGACAGCGGCCTCCCTGCGCTCCTGGAGCACCCGACTCGCCGCCGCCGAACCGGTGGTGAAAACCCGGCTCCGTACCGTCTCGGAACTCGCGGGGCTCCTCGACGGGCTGCGCGAGGCCGAAACGAAGGCGCGGGAGGCGGACACCGAGCACGAACGCCTGGAGGAGCAGGCCCAGGCCGAGGCAGACCGGGTGGCGGAGCGCGAAGCGGCGGTTGTCACGGCGAGCGCGGCGTACGCGGCCGAGGTCGGGGCATGGGCGGACCGGCTGGAGGAACGATCGGGGGCACCCACCGACGGCGTGCGCGCCGCGGTAGGACGCGACCCCGCCGCGGAAGCGTCCTTCGAAGACCGCACGCTGCCCGTCTCGGTCGCCGAGGAGGTGACGTCCGCCGCGTTCCAGGCGCTCGAGCCATATCGGCGCGACCTGGAGGACCGGCGTGAACGAGCCGCTCTCCGCTCACACGACCTCACCCGGGCGCTCGACGCCGTCCGCGCCGAGAAGGCTGAATGGGAACAGCGCAGCGACCCGGTCCCGCCGAAGCCGCCGCACCGCGACGCCCCCCGATCTCTGCGTACTGGCGCCCCGCTGTACCGGCTCGTCGACTTCGCCCCGCAGCTGAGCGAGGCGGAACGAGCCGGTATCGAGGCGGCATTGGAGGCATCAGGGGTCCTCGACGCGTGGGTCGGCGCGGACGGCATGCTGCTCGACCCGCTCACCCTGGACACCGTACTCACCGCCACCATGCCCGTCGTCGGCCCGTCACTCGCCGAGGTGCTGCACCCCGTGCCCACCGGCGACAGCGGTGTGACGGCAGCGCAGGTCGCCCGCATCCTGGCGGCCGTCGCTCTGGTGCCAGCCGGTGCCCCACTCGGCACGGCAGCGGGCGGAGCGGTGAGCACGGACGGCCGCTGGCGGCTCGGCGTCACCGGCGGCGCCCACACCAAGCCGGTGGCGGAGTACGTCGGCGCGGAGGTCCGGGCACAGACCCGCCTGCGCCGCATCGCCGAGCTCACCGAACACCTCGCGGGCCTCGAAGACCAGGCACGGGCCGCGCAGTCCGAGCTGGCGGACCTCACCAAGCGCCAGGACGACCTCGAACTGCTGCGGCGCCCGCCGCGCGAGCAGCAGCTCACCGGGGCCTGGGCACGCCTGGAGGAGACCGAGCGGGTCGCGGCCGGCCTACGACAGCAAGCCGCGACGGCGGCCCGCACCGCCCAGGACGCCCGCTCCGGCTGCGTCGACGCCCGCCGCCGCGCCGAAGCCACCGCCACCGCCCACGACCTGCCAGCCGACCGGGACGCGCTGCTCACCGTACGGTCCGCGCTGGAGGCCCTGGCCGACGGCACCCGACGACTGCGCGGTCGCGTTGACGCCACCGCCGAGAACCTCGCCGCCCACCGCGACGAACGCCGCAGCTACGAACGGGCCCGCACCGCTCGGGAGGAGGCCGAGCTGGAGTACGCGCGGCGGGCGGACGAGCTGGCGAAGGCCCGCCGGGAGATTTCCACGCTGGAGAGCGCGGTCGGAGCGACCGAGCAGAACATCCTCGCCAAGGAGCAGACCATCGTCCGGCGCCTCGACGAGATCGGCGAAGAGCTGCCCAAGGCGAGGCGCACGGCCGAGCGCCTGCACGACGACGTGGTGCGCGGCGAGCTAGACGAGCGGACCAGGCGCGAGGAGCTCCAGACGCAGGAGACCCAGGTGATCCGGTGTGGACGCGCCCTGCGGACCGCCCTGGCGACACCCGACATCATGCGCGGCGCGGCACTGGGCGAACTCACGGACGAACTGGCGGTCCCGGACCCGATCCAGGAAGACGCCAGGACCAGGCTGCGAGCCCTGCAGGCCCTGGTCGAGGCGGTGCAGCGCGGCCTGGACCCCGAGCGGCGCGACGTCTCCGACACCGCGCTTCTCAACCGGTTCAACGAACTGCGCGACCAACTCGCCGGCGGCTACGACGCGACCCTGGAGGAGCCCGACGGCATCAAGGTCTGCCGACTCGTCGACGACACCGGCCCGCACGACGTGGCGCTGGTCGGCGAACGCATCGCCAGGCAGGCCGACGACGCCCGAGCCCGGCTCACCGACCGCGAGCGGGAGGTCTTCCAACGCTTCCTCACCGGAGAGTTGGGCGACCACCTGTCCGCCCAACTGCTCGCCGCGGGAGCGCTGGTCGACGCGCTCAACACCACCCTGCGATCCGTCCGCACCTCGCACGGCCTCGGAGTGGAACTCGACTGGCGACTGGCCGACACCGTCGACGCGGACATCCGGGCAGCCGTCGAACTGCTGCGCAGCCCCTCGGGGCTGCGCACCCGCGAGCAAACGGAGCAACTGAGGGAAATCCTGCAACGCCGCATCGAGGACGCCCGCCGCGCCGACCCGGCCGTGGGCTACGCCGCGCACCTGCGGACCGCGCTCGACTACCGGACGTGGTTCACCTTCCAGCCGTGGGTGCTGGACGACGCGTCCACCGCCCGCCGACGCAAGTTCACCGGGAGGACCGGGCTCAGCCAGGGGGAGCAGCGGGTCCTCTCCTACCTCGCACTCTTCGCGGCCGCCGCCGCGTACTTCACCACGCTCGCCGAGACCGCCCCGCAGGCGCCCCGACTGATCCTCCTCGACGACGCCTTCGCCAAGGTCGACGAGCCGACCCACGGCCGGCTCGGCCGCATCCTCGTTGACCTCGACCTCGACTTCGTCCTGACCAGCGAGCGCCTGATGGGCACCTGGCCCGACGTGCCCGCACTCCAGATCTACGAGTGCCTGCGCGACCCGCACGTGCGCGGTGTCGCCACGCTGCACTACGCCTGGAACGGACGCAACCGCCGTCTGGTGACCGTTTGACATCCTCCCTCGGCTAGAGCCGGGGGATTCCGGCCGCGCCTGCGGCATGGGGCTTGCGCCCTGGGCCGCAGGCGTTCCGGGGGGTTCCTGTTTCAACGGGCTGTGCCTGGCGTGGGATTGCCACGCCGGGTCTTACCGGCCCTCCGCAGGCGTTTAGCCTGTCCGCCCGTCCGGCGGCCAGGATGTTGCGAGAGGCGTTGAGATCACGGTCATGAACCGTCCCGCACGCGGCGCAGGTCCATTCACGGACGCTGAGGGGCTTGGGGCCGTCCAGGACGCCGCAGGCCGAGCAGACCTGAGAGGTGGGCTCGTACTGGCCGATGATGCCGACGTGCCGGCCGTAGCGTGCGGCTTTCTCTTCGAGCATGCGCCGGAAGGTGGACCATCCGGCGTCATGGACGGACTTGGCGAGCCGGGTCCGTCCGAGGCCGCGCACGTTCAGGTCTTCCAGGTACACCGCTTGGTTCTCACGGATGATCCTGGTCGTCTGCTTGTGCAGCCAGTCCATGCGGGTGTCGGCCACCTTGGCGTGTGCCTTGGCGACCTTGCGCCGGGCCTTGGCCCGGTTCTTGCTCCCCTTGGCCTTGCGGGACAGTTCCCGCTGAGCGGCCTTCAACCGCTTCTCGGCCTTGCGCAGGAAGCGCGGGTTGTCGATCACCGTGCCGTCGGACATGACGGCGTAGGTGGTCAGTCCGAGGTCGATACCGACTTCGGCGGCCACCTCGGGAAGATGCTCGGCTTCGACGTCCGCGACGAAGGACACGTGGTAGCGGCCGACCGCATCGAGTACCACGGTCGCGGACGACGGGTCGGCCGGAAGGGAGCGGGACCACTTCACCCGCACGTCACCGATCTTCGCCAGGTTCAGCTTTCCGTTGCCCCGGATGCGGAACCCGTTGCGGGTGAAGCGGAGCGACTGCCGACTGTCCTTGCGCGACTTGAACCGGGGAAGCCCGACCGGCCGTCCCGCGCGCTTGCCGGACACCGAGTCGAAGAAGTTCCGGTACGCGGTGTCCAGGTCCCGAAGGGACTGGATCAGCGGATCGACGCCGACCGAGGCGAGCCATGCCCGCTCGGCGGTCCTCTTCGCCCCGGTGATCACCAGCTTCTGGAGATCCGTGCTCTTGGCATACGGCAGGCCGGCCTTCCGGGCTACCTTCCGTGCCGCCAACGCATCGTTGTACACCACCCGCGCACACCCGAACGTCCGGGCAAGCGCCACACGCTGACCCGCCGTCGGATAGATGCGATAGGAGTACCGAAGGTGCACAAGATCAACCTACCGAAGGCCACTGACAACGACCTCCGTCAGAACATCCGAAGATCACTCCGCCGCTTCGCGGCTCCGGTCCAAGGCCCCTCCCCCACCCTCCGGGCGGGGGGACCCCCAGCTCCCCGGCCTGAAGGCCGGGGCATCCTGAGAGATCAAGGTGAAGTGCGCGGTCGATGGCCGCGCCGGCATCGGCGGCCCGGCTGGACGGCGTCGCTGTGCTCCGCACCTGGACCTCCGGCCGGTGAAGGCCGGGCGCGTGGGTCAGGCGGTGGGAGCGGCCAGGATCACCCGGATCTCGCTCACCCGGTAGCCGCCGTGGAGGAAGGCGTTCGCCATCGGGGCGTTGGCGGCGTCCGTCGCGGCGGTGATCCGCTGGGCGCCCTCACCGGCGTGGAAGCGGGTGATCTGACTGCCGGATACGCGCCAGCGGCCCTGCTCAGCGACGCATCACGTGTGGCTCGTGTCGGCGCAGGAAACGTAGGACCAGGATGCTGCAGAATAGGCCAAGGCCGAACAGGACGCATACTGGGGCAATCCGGTTGGCAATGTGGTGCGCCCAGAGTGGGTCGGTGGTGGTCGGTCCGATGCCACCGAGATCGATGGTGGCGCCGAGGGCTGCGACAGCCAAGGCAGCAGCATAGCGGTCCCAGTTCGCACCGGACAGCCAGCCGCTGCAGGCTCAGACCTCGATGTAGACGGCGATGACGGTGGTCTTGAGGGCCGTCGCGAAGTAGATGATGCGGACGCCTTCGGTCTCGTCCCGGTAGTCCCGCAGCGGGACGTCGCGGCGCAGCTCGCCGATGTCGGGGAGGAGGGAGACGGCGACGAGGGCGCGGTCGAGGCGGTGGGTCTCGGCCTCGGTGAGCTTGGCAATCTGGCGGGCGGCCGGGGCGTGGAAGACGATCCGGGACCTGCGCGGGGCGTGGTTAGGCGGCACGGTGCTCAGTCTGCCCGCCGGCGAGCTCGGCGAGGTGCTGATCGCGCAATTCCTCCCAGGGCACGCAGGTCTCCGGGTCGGGCAGGCCGTTGGCGGCGATGTCCTCGAGGACCTGGGCGAGTGCGTCGGCCTGGGTGCGTTCGGCCTGGGCCCAGGAGCGCAGGGCGTCGGCGGCGTGGTCGGCGACCGGCTCGCGGCCGTCGGCCGCGGGGGTGTGACTCATGGGGCAGCTCCTTCGGGCACCCGGTCGGGGCACCGCCGACAGCCCGGGCCGGTGGCGCCGTCCCGGGGCACAGCGCGGCCGTGGCAACCGGCCGCGCGTCCCACGGTAGCGAACGCCGGCCGCACGCGGTGCAGGTTCCCCACCCCGGCCCATCCCGGCAGGCAGGGTCGACCGGTCAGCGCAGCAGACAGGCGCCGGGGGCGGAGAAGGCGACGGTAGGCACAGCGGCCGAGCGGCGGGGTCCGGGCGCGGGGGCGGGCTCACCCTCGGGCGGAGCCTGGAACAGCACCGGGCCGACCGGCGCAAGCGGTCGGCGGGCACGCGGAACAGCGGCGGCGGGCCGCTCGCCCCGGGAGCGGGCAGGCTGCTGAGAGCGGTGTTCGTTCGTCACACCGCCCAGTGTCACCTGCCGGTGGCGGGAGCAAACGCGCGGGCGGCCCGCGGACAGGCGCACGGAAGGTTGTCAGGGCAGGCGGCCGGGGACGGGCGCTCCGGCTCGAGGTCCGCCAGCCGAAGTACCTGCACTGCTGCTCTCCGCCCGGCCGGGAGCCAGAGAGAGCAGCAAAGCCGCACGGGCCAGTCGGCCACCGCGTACAGGCCGTGGCCGGTGTACTTGGCCCGCGAGGCCTTGGCGAGGCGCTCCAACATCGTGCGCACCGCGTCGACGGCACCATTCGTCCATCGAGCCCGAGGCACTCCGCCACGTCCCGGGCGCGCAGGGACTTCTCGGCCTGCCGGAGAACACCGGGAACACCGTCCGCATCGGTCCGCCGTCGGCAGCCCTTCAACGGCTCCTGCGCCTGGTCGACCGCGGCCGATGCCGCCTTCGCCTGGGCCGACTCCCTGGTCTGGATCGCCGTCTTCACAGCGGTCTTGACTGTCTTCGCCCGCGCCCGCCGTCTTGGCCGCCGACGACGTCCGCGTAGTCGGGCGCGTCGCGGAGCTGTACGTCGCCACCGCCGACGAGGCCGCGCTGCGGATCGACGTGAAGGTTCGACAGGATGGCGCCCGGCTCTCACCGAACGGATCCCGGGCGCGGCCGATGGCTACAAGTGGTGGGGCCGTCGCGGACCGCCTAGCGTCGGACCGACAGGAATCCGGCGGCAGGCAGGGAGCGCCGAATCCATGACCGTTCTGTGGGGAATCTCCTTCGACGCCACGCCCGTCTCGGGTGTGGTGGTGGAGTTCGTGAAGACCGCGCGGCTGTTCCACGGCCACGGCCATCGAGTCCATCTCGACCTCGGCTACGACGTGAAGGCCGACAAGAACGCCTTTCTGAGGCCCTACGGGGACGAAGCCGCCCTGTTTCCGGAGTGGGTCCGGCTCGACCGGATCGACGGCATCGGGGAGGTCCCCGGTTACGACCAGGCGTTCGTCGCGGCCGTTCTGCGGGAGTGCGTGCAGAAGGGGGCAGGCGAGAGCCTGCTCCCCCGGGTGGAGGCCGTCGCCGAAGCGCTCAGCCAGCTGATCGTCGACAAGTGGCGGCGGCTCGGCGTCTCCCTGGTGATGGTCGAGAACGGCACTCTGCCGGAAAACATCGCCTACACGAAGGCGCTCTACCGGGCGATCGACCGCTACGGGCGGCAGAACGGGCTCGGCCGGTTCGTGCTGTGGCGGGACCACGACCTGATGTGGCAGAGCGAGCCGGGCATCAGGAAGTACGGCGACTTCCCGTACCCGCACACGGTGGCGCCGGTGAACTCGCCGCACATCCAGTACCTCGCCCTGCACGAGGAGGCGCGGCGCAGAACCCTCGCCTGGGCGCCCGGACTGCGGCACATCGCGGTGCTGCCCAACACGTTCACCGCGCAGCCGGCCGTCGTCGACGACCGCAACGCCGGCTTCCGCCGGGAGCACGGGGTCCCCGAGGACAGCATGCTCATCGCCCGCTGCACGCGGATCATCCCGCAGAAGCGGATCGACCGGGACATCCATCTACTGGCCGGCCTGGTCGGCCGCGTCGACTGCCACCTCCTGGTGGCCGGCGACACCGCGGAGTCGCCCGGCGAGCAGACCCGGCTCCGCCGACTGGCCGAGTCGCTCGGCGTGCGGGGCCGCGTCGTCTTCAGCGGACGGCTGGCGCCCCACGACGCCGACGTCGGGCGCCCGTCGGGCGGCGGCTACTCCGTTCGCGACCTCCTCGCCCACGCCGACGTGGTGTCCTTCCTCACCTCGTACGACTATGAGAGCTTCGGCAACCCGATCGGCGAGGCCATCGCCTCCGGAGTCCCCTACCTGACCACCCGCTACGCGCTGTACGACACGGTGTACGGGGACAGAGGGTTCCGGGCACCGGTCATGGAGCTCACCGACGGAGACCTGCCGACCCCGGCCTTCATCGACGCCGTGGCCGACCTCCTCCTCGACGAACGGCTGCGCCGGGAGACAGCACGGTTCAACCAGACGCTGGGCGAACGGCACTTCGGCAGCGGCCGGGCCGCCGAGGTGCTGACCGCTCTGGCCATGATGCCGACGGGCGAGCGGACCCGGCTGAGCGTCGTGATCCCGGTATACAACGAGGCGGAGAACCTGCCGGCCGTGCTGGAGTCGCTGTACGGCCAGCGGGCGGGCGACGGCCCGATGGACCGGTCGCTGTACGAGGTCGTCCTGGTGGACAACAACTCCACTGACAGCACCGTCGACATCGCGCGCCGATTCGCGGCCGCCCGACCGGACCTCGCCGTCCACATCGTCCGGGAGCCGGAGCAGGGGGTCGCGTGCGCCCGGCGGACCGGAATGGAGTTCGCGGCGGCCCGCAGCCGGCTGCGCCGGCGGTCCGGCACCGGCCAGCGCTACTACCTCGTCTCCGCAGACGCCGACTGCCGGGTCGACCCGCACTGGCTGTGGGAGCTGTTCACCGCGATGGAGTCGGGCAAGGCCGCGATCGGCGTCTGCGACTACTTCTACGACGCCGCGCACTTCGCCCGCCGACCGCGCCTGTGGAGCGCCGTCGAGCGCACGTTGCGCTGCCGTGCGGTGACGTTCGCCCTGTTCGGCGGCTTCCCCGACGGCAAGGGCTTCGCGGTCGACCGCGACGTCTACGAGCGGGTCGGCGGGATCGAGCTCCTCTACCAACTCCGGGAAGGACGTTTCGTCAACCACCTGTCGGACGACTGGGACTTCGGGATCAGGGTCCGGGCCTCCGGCGAGGACATCGCCTACGTGCCGGGCTCGCGCGTGGAGATCAACCCGCGCCGGATCGACCACGCGCTGGACGAGGTGATTCGCGGCCGGGCCTACGGCAGCGACGGCATCATCGTGATGCGGGACATCCGCCTCGCCGGCCCGCCCGAGGACTGCGGGCGGGACCTCACCGAGGACGAGGCCCGGCAGGCATGGGAGTTCTCCGTCAAGGACTTCGTGCCGAAGAACACCCTGCTGCCGGTGATGCTGAGCCCCTCGCTGCTCGACGACGACGCCGTGACCGCCTTCTTCGGCGCATCGCTCGCCCAGCGTCTCGGACGCCGGATCGCCGAGATCAAGGACGAGATGCGCCTCGTCGACTTCACCTCGATCCACTCGTACAAGACACCGTCCTACCGGCTGTACTTCGAGTTCGCCGACGAGCTGTTCTCCCGGCTTCGGGCCACCGTCGGCGAAGACGTCGGCCATGCGCCGCCCCTGCCGCCGTGCCTGCGGGACGTCCCCGCCGACCGGTTCACCGAGTTCGTCCGCTACTTCTGCGAGGACCGGGAGTCCGGCGAGGCGCACAACTACTTCGGCAACGGCGGCGTGTTCTGATGGCGCCGACGGACGACGGGGTGCTGGCCTCGCTGCACGCGACCGACCCCCGGCACGCGCCGCCCGCGGTGCTGGACATCCTGACCGACCCCGCCAATCGGGCACTGCTCCGGTACGTCGCCGAGGACCCGTTCGGCGCCCACGTGTTCCCCGGCGACGTCCGCGACTACGCACCGTCCGACTTCCTCGCCGATCTCGACAGGCGGCTCGCCGGGACCGCGCCGATTCACCTCTGGTCCTACATCCCCACCTGCGCCTACCGGTGCCGGTTCTGCCAGTACCCGGTGGTGCTGGTCAAGGGGGACGGCGAGGCCGCCGCCGGCAAGGCCGCCCGCTGGGTCGACTGGAACGTCCGCGAGGCGGAACTGTGGCTGCGCGAGGTCCCCCGCCTGGCGTCCGCGCCGATCGGCGAGTTCAACGTGTTCGGCGGTACCCCGTCGCTGCTGCCACCGGACGCCATCCGACGGCTGATCCGCTTCTACCGGGAGAACTTCCGGTTCGGACCAGACACGGCGATCCGCTTCGAAGGCGATCCCAGCACCCTCACAGCCGAGAAGCTGGAGCTGCTCGCCGAGCTGGGCTGCCGCAAACTCTCCTGCGGGGTGCAGTCGTTCGACGACCGGGTCCTCGAACTGAGCGGCCGCCGACACACTGCGAGGATGTGCCTGGACTTCATCCGGAACGCGCAACGCGTCGGCTTCGACCGGATCAGCGTCGACCTGATGTACGGGCTGCTCGACCAGAGCGTCGACAGCGTGCGCCGCGACCTCGATCTCGTCGTCGAGAACAAGGTCACGGCGGTGGTCTGCACCAAACTCCACCTGCGGTCGTACGCGGACACCAGGACCGGGGTGTCCGGCGATCAGCCGGCGCCCTGGCAACTACCCGCCTACCGCGCCCGGCTGGCCGGCGCCGGGTACCACTGGCCGTCCCTCGGCGAGCAGTACCAGATGCGCGAGGTGCTCATCGACGGCCTGACCGCAGCAGGCTACCGCGAGCAGCCCACGATGTACTTCGCGCTGGACTCCGTCGGCCCGGAAGTCTGGAAGTCCATCATGGTCGACCAAGACCGGCAGGACGCCGAGGTCGCCATCGGGCTGGGAGGCAGCTCGAGCTGCCGAGACTCGGAGGCGATCACCGAGGTGGACTGGCGGGCGTACGCGGCGGCGGTGGAAGCCGGGCGGGTCCCGCTGGGCTCCGCGACCCGGTTCTCACCGGCCGCGCAGGAGAGCAGAGCCATCAAAATGGCACTGACCACGCTCCAGCCGCTGCGCGACGACCTGCACCGTCAGCGTTTCCCCGGGCGCTCGCTGTTCGACGAGCCGTGGCGGCGGCGGTTCCGCTCGCTGGCCGAACGGGGCCTTGCCGTCGCGGACGAGAGCACCGGACGGATCCAGCTGACGCCGGCCGGTCGGGTCCTGGTCGAGGCGGTGATCAACACCGAGTTCTGAGAGGACGTTAAGTCCGTTTCTGGTAGCGGCCACGTCCGGGTTGGGCGAGGAGTCCCTGACGAACGAGTCGTCCCAAGCGGGAGCGGGTGAC
>NZ_JBFBJZ010000084.1:0-28101 GCF_040686255.1 Kitasatospora sp. NPDC085879
GGTCCGCACGCCGGGGTGCGGCGTGCCGGACGGTGCGGCCGCGGGGCGCGGCCGGATGTCGCCCGTGGTGGGGTGGCGGGGCGGTGCCCCGTCCAACGACCGGGCACCGGCCGGGGACACTGCCGCGGGCGCGGCTACTGCTCCGGTACGGGGTCGAGGCTCGCCACGGACACCACCAGGGCGAGCTGCCGGGCGGCGTGCAGGCAGCGCTCCGCCGCCAGACTCGGGTCCTTCTGGCGGGCGGCGTCCTGCAGGACCAGCAGGGCGGCCACCAGGGCGGTGTGGGTGGCCTCGTCGAGGACCTCCGCCGCGGTGTACTCGCCACCGGCGGTGAGCTCGGCCAGCAGGGCGAGCGCCTCCTCCGGGTCGTCCAGCGACTCGAGGAAGTCGTTGCCCGCGCCGGTCAGGCCCATCGCGGCCGCCTGCCCCACCGTCGGCAGCGCCACTCCCCCGGCCGGGGTGTCCGCGGTGCTGGTGTGTGCGTCGAGAACGGCGCTCTCCGCCTCGGCCAGGGCGCAGCGGCGCCGGAAGGTGGTGCGGCCCTGCTCGCCTTCCCGGGCCGTCTGGGTGGGCCAGCGTTCCTCGTCGCGCATCGTGGCAGCGTCGAGGCGGACCGGGGCGCTCGCGGCAAGCGCGGCGACCGGCCACAGGCTTACCCGCACGCCCTCCTGCTGCGGCGGGGCGTCCGCGATCGGCCCGTAGACGGCCGCGGCCGCCTGCGCGCACTCGGCCACCAACTCCGTTGCGGTCGCGATCAGACGCGCGTGACGCCTGCGCCTGGACGGCGCCTGAACCGGTGCACCCAAGACTGCCCCACTCCTCCTGCACAGCCCCCGGAGCGGCCCTGCGGGGCCGCAGGTCATGACTACCAGTTGGCACACGTCGCAGTCCGGCACTTCACCGATCCGGACAAACCCGGCCAGCCGGAACGCGGCCGTGGCAGCCGCGCGGCGGCGGATGGTGGCGGTGGAAAGTGCGGGACGTTGTCCCGCACTTTCCCGCCCCGACGGGGCCTTCCGAGCGCAGCGCACCATGGGCAGCCGCCGGCGCCGCCGCGCACGGCCGTTGCCCGGGTCAGGTTGCCGGGATGTACTGCCGCGGGTCGGCGCCGTGCCGCCGTGCCCGGGCCAGCGGCGGGTGACGCCGAACCCGCTGTCCTGCAGGACCTGCGCCCACACCTGCGGGTCGAACCACTTGTCGATGTCCGGGGCCAGCACGGTGATGGCCTTCATCCGGGCGTCCCAGTCGCGCCCAGCCGGACCACGGCTGCCCTCGCGCCCGACGCAGCCGTCCTCCCCGTGGATGTGCCCGGCCATCCACGCGTTCACCGCGACACCTCTGATCACCGCGTACAGGTCGCCGCCGGTCTCCACGAGCGCGTCCGGCACGCCCTCCAGGATCAGCGCCAGCTCCAGGTTGCCGACCGGCGGCAACGGCGCCTGACCCACGCCGCGCTCGGCACTGCTGTCCTTGAACTCCTGCTGCTGGCGGACCAGGGGCGGCGGCGTCGAAGTACCGCCACGCGGAGCGCTCCTGGATGCCAGGCGCTCCGCAACGGTGCGGATGTTGCGCTCGATGACGTCGGCGACCACGCCCGATCTCATCGTGACGCCGCGTCGGGCGAGTTCGGCCAGGGTCTGGGCCACGGCGTCCTCGAACGCCCTCGAGTTCCTCACGACCGGCAGCCCAGTGCCGCGGGCCGCGGGCCGCGCCCCCTGGCCTCCTCCGGGCCGCGGCTACCCGGGAGACCGGTTTCCTCGGGTGGTGACGCCCGGGACGTGCCGGGCGCAGCATCACGCGGGGACGCGGCGGGGCGCAGGCGGGCGGCGCCGGTCAGCGCAGCAGCAAGGCGCCGGGGTCGGAGAAGGCGACGGCGGGCACGGCGGCCGGGCGGCTCGGTTCGGGCTCGGGCGCGGGAGCGGACTCGTTGCCGGGTGGGGCCTGGAACAGCACCGGGCCAGCCGGCGCAAGCGGGCGGCGGGCACGCGGAACAGCGGCGGCGGGCCGCTCGCCTAGGGGGCTGGCGGGCTGTTGGCGGCGATGATCGTTCGTCACACCGCCCAGTGTCACCGGACGGTGGCGGAACCAAACGCGCGGGGGCGGCCCGCGGGCGGCGTGCGGGAGGCCGCCGGGGGCAGGCGGCCGGGGCCGGGCGCCCCGGCTGTCGGTGGCCGCTGGTATCCCTACTGTCCGGATGCGCACGATGCCGCGTCCGGCCAGAGGGAGGGGACGGTCATGGCCTTCACCGCGATCCACCCCGCCGCAGGGCGGCTGGATGCCACACTCCCCGACCTGGGGGCCGGCCTTCAGTGGGCGGACGTCCACAAGGCCCGCCCGCGGATCGCCCTGAGGTGTCCGGAGTGCGGCCACGACGTCCACGCCAAGTGCTCGCCGAAGGGCCTGCGGTTCTTCGCCCACGGCCGGCGCCGCCCCGACGAGTGTGAACTCGCCGGCGAATCGATGGAGCACCACCTCCTCAAACTCGAGCTCGCCCAGGCCGTCCGCGCGGGCGGCTGGCACGCCGAGCTCGAGGTCGCCGCACCCGACGGCAGCTGGCGCGCCGACGTGATGGCCACCTCCCCCGACGGGAGGCGCCGCACCGCGTGGGAGGCGCAGCTGTCGCCGATCACGGTGGAGGACCTCGAGGCGCGCACCGCCCGGTACGCCGGGGCGGGGATCGGGGTGTGCTGGGTGACGGACCGGCGGGCCGTGCCGTGGATGGGGAAGGTGCCCTCGGTGCGGGTGAGCGTCGACGACGGCGGCCGGTGGGGGGTCGACGACGGCGTCGCCGGGTTCGAGGCCCGCGCCGGCGGGTGGGCGGTACAGCTGTGCGGCCTTGCGCAGTTCGTCGCGTGGGTGCACTCCGGCCGCGTGGCCGGCCATCGTGTGCTGCCGCGCTACCGCGGCTCGGTCGACCTGGCCGTGGAGCGGCGCACCGCGAACCGGCCCGTGGTGTGGACGACACCGCGGTCGATCGCCGCGGAGGCCGAGCACGACCGGCGCCGCCGGCGCGAGGACGAAGCCCGCCGCGAACAGGAGCTGGCCCGCCAAGCCCGCGCGGTGGAGGCCCGGCGTCTGCTCAGGGAACAGGAGGAAGAGGCCGAACGCGAGTCGCAGGCGCGCCGCGTGGCGGTGCAGGCGTACCTGGCCCGGCAGCGGCGCCGGCACGAGGTCTACCGCGAGTACAACCAGCGCCAGGCGGACCTGGACCGGCTGGTGCGGCGCGGCCGCGCCGCGGTGCAGCGGCTCAAGGACGAGGTGCTGCGCCGCGAGCGCGAGCTCGCCGGGCAGGAGGCCGAGCGGCAGTTGGAGGCCGCGCGGGCCGCCGAGCTGTCCGCCGCCCAAAGCTGGTGGAAGCGTCTCACCCCGGCCCAGTGCGAGGAGCTGGCGGACTCGGTGAACCGGCAGGCGTGGAAGGAGACGGCCGCCCGCGCCGAGACCGGACTCGGCGAGATCGCACCGCAGTTCGCCTACGGGTGGCCCGCCCGCACCGTCGGGCGCCGGCGCGGCCTCTACGGCATCGTCCGGCCCTGCCCCGCGTTCGTCGCCCGCTGCCCGCAGCTGCTCACCATGCGCGTGTTCGTGCGCAACGCCCGAGAAGCCCGTGAACTGGCCGCGGCCGGGTTGGATCCCGCGCGCATCACCCACTTCGACCTCGCCGACCACGAGCAGGACACCCTCTGCTGACCGCCCGCACCGGCCGACCGTGACCGGGCATCGTGTCGAGAGCCGGATGACGTGCCGCGCCCGGAGCAGTGGCCGCCTGCCCTGCCGACGGCCGGTGAGAGGAGCAGCGTATGACGAGGGTGTGCGCGCCGGCCGGGTCCGCGGACCTGCCGGCGGGGACGGCGCGGCCGGACGGCGGGTGGAGCTTGCGGGTGCGGGTGCACGGTGGGCGGGTGGATCACCGGGCCCGGCGTACGGCGGTCGGCCGTGGTCGGCGGGTGTGGCTGGAGATGGCCTGTGGCCGGTACTGGATCGAGGAGTTGGACCTGGAGCGTGTGCTGTCGGGCGTGGTCCGCGGGCGGTGCGGGCAGCGGGCTGCAAGGGATGCGGATCCGGCGGGGACGCGGCGGTGGTCGGCGCAGGCACGGGCGGAGCGGGTCGCGGCCGTCGGCCAGGAGGGGTTGTTCCCTGCCGGGTCGGTCGGCTGAGTCCTGCGGGGGCCGGCGCGGGCGCCTGCAGGGGGGGAGGTCAGGAGGTATGAGGGAAGGTCAGGAGGGTGAGATGGGAATCCGGGTGCCGGTGGCGGGGGCTCGGGCACGGTCGGTGGCGGTGCGGCTTGTGGGCGCCGTGCCCCGGCGGCCTCGCGTGGATCCACCGTCACTCATGTGCCGGTACTCCGCGGCCCGCCGTTCCCCGACTGCGCGATGGGGGCGAGACCGGTCCAGGCATGACGTCGCGCGCCGTGCCTGAACCCCTGTGGGAGAGGCGGTGGGTGTCAGGCCTGCTGCACGGCGGGCGGTTGCTGATCGCGCTGTCGTGGTGTGTGCCCGGGCTGCGGAAGACGGTGTCCCTGGCGCCGATCGTTCAGGGTTGCTGGGGAGGGGAGCACGCCCGCCCACAGCCGGACCAGCGGCAGTCGAGGTACCGCCGGGGCATCGGCACCGGTCGCCCACCGGATCGGGCGCTGCCCTGTTCAGGGCCCGGCCGCGGGCCGCGGGCACCGCTTTACCGCTGGGGGGCGTCACGGTCGTGGCCGGACCTGGGTGGAGGACGGTGCTGGGGCTCGGCGGTCCTCGGCGGTCCGCTTCGATTGCTGTGGATGCGCGGTGCCGAAACCGGCTCCGCGTGGGAGAGGCGGATCCGCCTCCTGTTCCTCGGTGCGAGGGAGCGGTCCGGTGGGCTGCTCGTCGTCGGGCCGGGACAGGGCCTGGGCCTGGGCCAGGGCGGCCCGGGAGCGTGGGCGGGGGATTCCGCCTGCCGTGCAGGTCTGCGCCTGCGCGCTGGAGGTCCGGGTGGGTCGTTCCAGAGTGATGGGGCCGCTGTGCCCGGCGATCGTGCGGCCTGCCCCTCTCGGGGCCCTCAGGAAGCAGGCGATGACCGCCCCGTGGGTGGTCGTCATCGAGAGGTGGGGTTCGTCCAGCCGCCGGCGGATCCCTACCTCGCTGCCGGCGAGACCTGCGGGGAGCAGGTAGAAGTTGCCCTCGAACGACACGAGTCCGTGAAGATCGACCCTGCGCTGAACGCAGATGCGAGCCGGGAACGGCTTTGAGGGCAGGGGCAGCAGGGCCCAGGCGTCGCGGTCCGCCCGTTGGCGCCGGCCGTCCGAGCGCTCGGCGAGACGGTCGAGGCTGTCCTGTGCCGCCTGCAGGCCGAGGTCGTCGGCCGTGGTGTCCCACCAGTGAAGGACGACGGAGCGGCGGGCACGGGTGGCGGGGATGGACGGTCCGGTCTGCGGGCGGATCGCGATGGAGGCGGCGTAGTAGGTCGCGATCTCGTGGAAGGCGGCGGTCACCTTGCCGGCCGGTGAGCAGACCGGTGGAGTTCGGTCGAACAGCCAGCGCTCGCCGGTGCCGCCCAGCCGGCGCAGCACCTGGTCCATGGCTTCGACGCAGTGCGGGAGGTCGTTGGTGGCGGCCAGAGTCGCCCGCCAGCGGCCGGATCGCGTGAGCGAACCCATGAGCAGGTACGCCTGGCTCCCGCAGTCCCACTCGACCGGCGGGGCCGGGAGCTGTACCCAGTCGAACTGCACGTCCTCCACGGTGCCGCAGGGGGGGCCGGCCCTCCCCCGCTGGCAGAGTGCGCAGCACGGCCGCGTCAGATGTCTGCGCAGGGCGCGGGTGAACGTCGAATAGGCGCCGCCGTAGCCCAGCTCGACGATTTCGCTGTGAAGAACGTTCGCCCGCAGGTGCGGGTCGTCGTCGAGCCGTTGCTGGCAGTACGAGGCGAATCGGAAGAACTCGCTGTGGCGCACTGCTCGGGCCCCTACGTTCCGCTCTCCCTTGAGGTAGGCCCTGACCGTCTTGCGGTCGCGGCCCAGGCACCGGGCGATCGCCGAGACGGACCAGCCCTGGCGGCGCAAGGCGCAAATCTCTTTGTACTCCTGTGAACTGAGCATCCGAACTCCCAACTGTCGGACTTCGCCACCACGAAGCGCGCGTTGAATGAGCGGCGACCGCGAGACCTGGCCAAACCTGCCGAATATGCCATGGGCAATATCAGAGGCCCACTGTCATCCTGGCAAGGATTGGGGCCTCGACCCGGCGGTACAAGAGGCTCGAACCGCCCTCCTGCGGAGTTCTGTCGAGCATTGTGAGAATTGCATGTTGAAGGACGTTTGAATCATGCGCACGTAAGGATTGCCGCCGAATCGCTCATGCGGCGAAGCCCGGTGTTCATTTGCCCTCCCCCGGCCACCGCCCCTCGCCCGACGGGCAGGGGGCGAACCGGCCGTCTGTGCGGCTGGTGACGGCAGGCGGGGGATGCGGCGCGCGCGGTCTCACAACGACAATCGGCAGGAGACTGTCTTGGTTCCGTCGCGATGGAAACGGCAGGCCCAGGATCTGGCGACGCTCTCGACCAGAAACAGACCGCGTCCGCCTTCTTCACAGCTGGCTGCCCGGTGCACTCGGGGGGCGCTCGTGGAGCGGTCTCGAACACCGATCGACAGCCACCGCTGGTCGAGCGCGATCGTCACCCTGATCGGCTGCTCGCCGTCGGTGTGCCGGATCGCGTTCGTCAGAAGCTCAGTGGTCAGGAGTTCGGCGTCCTCGGTGAGGTGCGCCATCTCCCAGTGACTGAGAATCGCCTTCACGGCGTGGCGCACGGGCCGCACCTGATGGGGCTCGGGGAACACGAACATGGAGATGCGCCGTCCCTGTGCGTCACATGCGTCCGTGCCCGGTGGTCCTGTGGAGGTCATGTCCGTTCCCTGGCTACGCTCCCCGGCGGTGCGTCGGCGGTTCGGCGCGCTCGCGGCCTGACGTGAGCTCATGAGTTCTTCCTCGCAGGCCTGGTGCCGGCCGTGGCGTCCGATGACTCGGCCGACTGCGGCGGGCGGGGTCCGATGAGGTCCACGGCCGGGGATGTGGCGTCGTCGGGGGGAACGGGAGAGGCGTCGGCGGCCAGGCTGGTGCCGATCTGCTGGGCGAGGCCGTCGGCGAGAGCCGCCAGGGTGGGGTGGGCCGAGACGAAGTCGCCGGCGAGTCTGACGCCGAGCGAGTCCTCCAAGCGGGTGCGCAGTTCGATGCGGAGCAGGGAGTCGAACCCGAGTGCCTTCAGCGGGGTCTGCGGATCCAGGGTGCTGGCCCCGAGCCGGAGGACGGTGCGGATGTGTTCGGCCAGGAAGTCCTCGAGGATCGTGCGGCGGGCGAAGCCGGGTTGTGCGGCCTGCAGCTCGCCTCGGATGTCGCGCGCGGCGTCCCGGGCGACCGTCTGCGCGGGGATGTCGGGCGCCTCGGGCGCGAGGAGGGCGAACAGCGAGGACCGTCGGCCGGCCGGGGGAATCCAGCTGTCCGGCGGGCCGGGGATGACGCCGGTGCGTACGCGGCCGTGGGTCAGGAGCGCCGCGAGGGCCGTGAGCCCCTCGGCGGTGGGGATGGTCCGGTAGCCGCGGGTCGCGAAGCCGGTGGCGACCCCGGTTTCGCCCCAGGGCCCCCAGTTCACGGCCAACGTGGGCAGGTCCCGGGCGGTGCGCCAGGTGGCGAACGCGTCGAGCCACGCGTTGGCGGCCGAGTAGGCGCCCTGGCCCGGATTGCCGAACAGGGAAGCCATGGAGGAGTACAGGACGAACCAGTCCAGCGGCAGCGAGGTGGTGGCCTGGTGCAGACGCCAGGCACCGGTGGCCTTGGGATGCCAGACGCGTTCGAGCTGGTCGTCGGTGATGTTGGACACCGCGGCGTCGTCGAGGACCATCGCGGCGTGGATGACGCCGCGCAGTGTCCCGCCGTCGGCGGTGGCTTCGGCCACCAGCTGCTCGGCGACGCCGGGCTGGGCGATGTCACCGAGCACGACGCTGACGCGGGTTCCCAGTTCGCGCAGCCCGGCGAGGACCCGTTCGGTGTCGGCCGAGGGCGGTGTGCGTCCGTTGAGAACGAGGTGGGCGGCGCCCTGGTCTGCCAGCCAGCGGGCCGTGGCGAGGCCGACGCCGCGCAGTCCTCCGGTGACGAGGTAGGCGCCGTCCGCTCGCACGGGTGAGGGCGCTTCGCGCAGGACGGCAGTGGTGCTGCCTGCGCCGGGTATGGTCAGGACCAGTTTGCCGATGTGCCCGGCGCCGGCCATGAGGCGAAAGGCGTCGGAGGCGTGCGCGAGCGGATGGGTCCGGCAGGGCAGCGGGGTGAGGGTGCCCCGGTCGAATTCCGCCAGGACCTCGCGCATCACCTCGGCGAAGGTGTCCGCGCGGGTGTGCTGGAGCTCGACGAGGTCGACCGTGCTCATGGTGATGTTGTGCCGTAGCAGTCCGAGACCCAGCGGGGTGTCGGCGAGAATGTCGCGTACCCCCAGCTCGACGAATCTGCCGAAGGGTCGCAGCGTTTCCAGTCCGGCCCTGATGGCTCGTCCGGAGAGGGAGTTGAGGACCACGTCGACCCCCTCTCCCCCGGTGACGGCGCGGGTCTGCTCGGCGAAGTCCAGCGAGCGGGAGTCCATGATGTGCCGGATGCCCATGGCGCGCAGGTGTTGGCGCTTGTCCTCGCTGCCTGCGGTGGCGAACACCTCGGCGCCCAGGCGCCGCGCGACCGCGATCGCGGCCAGCCCGGTCCCGCCGGTGGCGCTGTGGATCAGGACGCGCTCACCGCTGGTGAGCCCGGCGACGTGGCGCAGTGCGTACCAGGCGGTGAGGTAGGCGATGGGCAGCCCTGCGGCCGTCTCGGCGGGCAGGCCCGCCGGGATGGGGGCGACAGCGGCCGCAGGCACGGTGGCGAAGGTGGTGAACAGGCCGCCTCGCACGTCGACGACGAGGACGCTGTCGCCGGCGCACAGATGCCTGACGCCCGGTCCGACGGCGGTGATCACGCCGGTGGCCTCGAAGCCGATGCGGTAGCCCGCTTGGTCGTCGGTCGCCAGCATGCCCATGGCGGTGAGCACGTCGCGGAAGTTCACGCCCGCGGCGTGAAGGCGCAGTTCGACCTCACCGGGGCCGGGGGCACGTCGCGGTGTGGCGGTCAGGCGCAGGGCGCCGAGGTCGCCGAGCCGCTCCGCGTGGAGCTGGAAGCGGTCGGTGCCGTAGTGCACGGTGCGGGTGACGGCGGTGACGCGTTCGGTTTCGGACAGGGGGGTGTAGGCCAGCCGGGCGATGTGGCGGGCGTCACCGCGCAGGGCGATCTCGTCCTCAGGGGGGTCGGTGAGGAGTTCGGCCGCGAGCCGGTGCAGGTCGACGTCGGCGCGGTCGGCGTCGATGAGGGTCGCTCGCAGCTCCGGGTGTTCGTGTGTCAGCACGCGCACGAGTCCGCGCACGGCGCTCTGGGCGGGGTCGGCGGGTTGTCCCGGCTGCGGATCGTGGGCGGATCGGGTGACGGCGAACAGGCGTGTGGGCGCGTTGTGCGCGATCGCGCTCTGGGCGGCGGCGAGCAGGCGGCGGGTGCGGCGCAGTGCGATCGCGCCGGTGTCGTCCTCGGGCGCGGGCGGTGCGCACAGCAGGACCACGGCGCGCGGTGTGGGCGAGGAGTCCCAGTGCCGGGTGATGGTCTGCTTGAGCTGCGGGAGGGTGGCGGTGTCGGCGGGGAGGTCGAGGACGTCGGTGCGTGCCCCGGCGAGGTCGAGGGCGTCCGCCAGTGTCCGGGCGGATCCGTCCGCTTCGCCGATGACGAGCCAGGATCCCGGGTCGGCGGGTTCGGGGCGCTCTTGGCGCGGCACGGGCTGCCATCGGGTTTCGAGGAACCACCGGTCGACGGTTTCGTCGGCCCTGCGGCCGTGGCGTATGAAACGCAGTGCGTCGATCTCGACGAGGGGATGTCCCGCCTCGTCCAACAGCCGCACGTCTGCGACGATGCTGTCGGCGGCGGTGTGGGTGAGCCGGGCGTGCGCGTAGCGGGCGTCCTCGGGGGCTTTGAGGATCCGCACGGCCCGCACATGGACGGGCAGCACCAGGCCGTGGCCTGATTCGTGGACCAGGCCGGCGACGACGAGCTGGGCACACAGGTCCAGGAGGACCGGGTGGATCCGTAGGCCGTGAGGGGCGCTCTGTGCCGCGGCCGGCAGTGTCACGCGGGCCCAGAAGCTGTCGCCCTGGGCGGAACTGCGCAGTTCGGTGATGCCGCCGAAGGCCGGGCCGTGTTCCAGGCCTCGTGCGCGCAGGCTCGCGTAGAGGGCGTGCGGATCCAGGACGACGTGGTGGCCGGCGGACAGTGCGTCCACGGAGAGCGCCGGTTTCCGGGGGGACGGGTCGATGCGGCGTAGATCGGCGGTCGCCTGCCGTACCCAGGCTCCGTCCGTGTCCTGACCGAAGATCTCGCAGTCGGCGCGGTCGGTGCCGGTGAGGGTGACGGTCGTTGCGACGGGCGTGTGCGCGTCGAGGTGCAGCATCTCGCGGAAGTGGATGTCGGTCGCTTCGATGCCGTGCGCGGCGCCGGGCAGGACCTCGCCGGCGGCGGTCAGGGCCAGGGCGCAGTAGGCGGCGCCGGGCAGGACCGGCTGGCCGTGGACGCGGTGGTCGGCCATCCAGGGCAGGACGTCGGTGCCGGCGTCGGCGTGCCAGGTGTGGCGCGGTTGGTCGCCGGGCACGTCCGTGTGTGTTCCCGGCAGGGCGGCGGGTGCGCGTTCGGCGTGCGGGGAGGCCGCTCGGGGCGGGGCGAGGTCCGTCCAGTGGGGTCGGCGGTCGAAGGTGAGCGCGGGTACGTCGGTCAGGTGGCCGTCGGCGTAGAGGCGGGACCAGTCGACGCTGACCCCCGCGCAGTGCAGGGCGGCGAGCTGGGTGCGGAAGGTGGCGCGTTCGTCTTCCCTCTTGCGCAGTGTCGGCAGGATCACGGGCTCGTGGAGCAGGCCGGTCAGGCTTCCGGCGAGGGAGTGGGTGACGACGGGTTGCGGCGAGATCTCCAGGTACACCTGGTGGCGGTCGGCGGCGGCCGCGGCCGCGGCGGCGTGGAAGCGCACGGGTCGGCGCAGGTTGGCGCACCAGTAGGCGGCGTCGAAGAGGGGGGTGGCGCGGGGGTTGTCGAGGACGGTGGTGTAGAAGGGGATGGCCGGTTGGCCGGGGGTGAGCCCGGCGAGGGCGGTGGCGAGGTCGGCGAGCAGCGGGTCGACCTGGGGGCAGTGCGAGGCGACGTCGACGTCGATCATGCGTGTCACGATTCCGCGGGCCCGCCAGGTGGCGGTCAGGTCCCGGATGGTGGCGACGGCGCCGGCGACGACGGTCGAGTCGGGCGCGGCGACGACGGCCACGGACACCGTGTCGGCGCCGATGGCGGCGAGTTCGTTCTCGACGGTCGTACTGTCGAGGCCGACGCTCGCCATGGCGCCGGCTCCGGCGATGCGGGTGAGGAGGGCGGATCGTCGGCAGATGACGCGCACGCCGTCGGCCAGGGTGAGTGCTCCGGCGGTGACTGCGGCCGCGACCTCGCCCATGGAATGGCCGATGACGGCGGCCGGCTCGACCCCGTGGTCGCGCCAGGTGGAGGCCAGGGCGACCTGCAGGGCGAACAGCGCGGGTTGCACGCGGCCGCAGCCGCTGATGTGTTCGCGGTCGCGGACGGCTCGCAGAACGGAGAACCCGGTTTCGGCGGTGATCAGCGCGTCGGCCTCGGCCAGGGCCTCGGCGAAGGCCGGGTCGTTGTTGAGCAGGTCGTGTCCCATGCCCTGCCACTGCGAGCCCTGACCGGAGAACACCCAGACGGGGCGACGGCTGACGCCCGCGCCGACGTGGCCGCGTACGACGCCGGGGTGGGCTTGTCCGGCTTCGAAGGAACGCAGGGCGCGGGTCAGTTGGACGTGGGAGCCGCCCACCACCCCGAGCCTGCCGTGGCCTGGGGAGTGACGCAGGGCGAGGGTGTGGGCGATGTCGTGCAGGGGCGCGGCGGCTCCCTCGGTCTCCAGCCAGTGGGCCAGGCGTGCGGCGGCGGCGGGTAGTGCGTCCGGGGAGCCGGCGGCCAGGAGGAGGACGTGGGGCGGGGTGGTCTGCTTCTGCTGTGGCGCCGCGTCGACGGGGACGGCGTCCGCGGTGGTGGCGGTGCCGGTGGTGGCGGTGCCGGTGGTGGCGGTGCCGGTGGTGGGAGCGCCGGGGAGGACGGCAGTGCGGGTGTGTGCGGGGGCCTGTTCGAGGATCACGTGGGCGTTGGTCCCGGAGAAGCCGAAGGAGGAGACGGCGGCCAGTCGCGAGGCCGTCAGGGTGGGCCAGGCGGCCAGGTCGGTGGGGACGAACAGGCGGGTGCCCCGGGCGTTGATGGCCGGGTTCCAGCGGGTGAAGTTCAGGTTGGGCGGGACGAGCCCGCGCTGAAGGCAGAGCACCGCCTTGATCAGGCCGATGACTCCGGCCGCCGGTTCCAGGTGGCCCACGTTCGTCTTCACCGAACCCAGCGCGCAGCGCCCCTGTCCCACGCCGTAGACCGCGGCCAGGCTGGAGAACTCGATGGGGTCGCCGACGGGTGTGCCGGTGCCGTGCGTCTCCACCAGGCCCACTTCGCGCGGGTCGGTTCCGGCTCGGGCGAGGGCCTGACGGTACAGGGCCTGTTGGGCTTCGGCGGAGGGCGCGGCCAGGACGTCGGAGCGGCCGTCCTGGTTGACGGCCGAACCGCGGATCAGGGCCAGGATGCGGTCGTGGTCCCGCAGCGCGTCTTCCAGACGTTTGAGGACGACGACGCCACAGCCCTCGCCGCGTACGAAGCCGTCGGCGTCGGTGTCGAAGGTCCGGCAGCGGCCGGTGGGTGAGAGCATCCCCATGCGGGCGAAGGACATCGTCGTTCTCGCGCCGAGCATGAGGGTGACACCGCCGGCCAGCGCGAGATCGCATTCGTCGTTGCGCAGAGCCTGACAGGCCAGGTGGACCGCCACGAGCGAGGACGAGCACGCGGTGTCCAGTGCGACACAGGGGCCCTGCAGGCCCAGCAGGTAGGAGATGCGCCCTGGGGCGACGCAGTGCCCGTTGGTCAGGATCGCGCCCTCGAGTTCACGGGGTTGGCCGGCGAGGGACTCCATGTAGTCGGTGTAGCTCAGGCCCGAGAACAGTCCCGTGGAGGTTCCCGCCAGTCGCTCCGGGGGGAGTCCGGCGTGTTCGAGTGCCTCCCACGTCACTTCCAGGAGCAGCCGGTGCTGGGGGTCCAGAACGTCGGCCTCCTTGCCCGAGACCCCGAAGAAGTCGGCGTCGAAACCAGCGACGTCGCGAAGGTAACCTCCCCACCGCGGTATCTGCCCGGCGGCGCCGGCCGGAGCCGGGGCGATCTGCCCGGCGCGGGTGATCGGCGGTTCGCCGACCGCGTCCTGGCCGGCCTCGAGCAGCCGCCACAGCGCGGCGGGCGAGTCGATGTCGCGGGGAAGGCGGCATCCCATGCCGACGACGGCGATGTGGGTGTCAGCGGCTCTCGGGTTGTCTGTGTGGCCCATCACGGGGTCTCCTATGCGTGTGCACGAACGGGCGGGGGGCGCTCGCCGTTCGGCGGCGCGGTTGGCGGCGGCCGGGGTCAGTCGGCGTCCGAACTGCCGAGCAGGATCGCGCTCTTGACACCTCCGATCTGGTAGTTGCAGGTCAGTGCGTAGTCGAAGTCCAGGCGCCGGGTGTGGATGCCGGGGACGGGATCGAAGCGGATGTTGTCGGCCGGCTCCTCGCAGTTCGCGGTGGGGCACACCTCGCCCCGCTCCAGCATCAGCAGGGTCAGGGCGACGCCCAGCGCGCCCGCCGGGGCGCCGTTGTGGCCGAAGCAGGCTTCCTGGGAGGTCATCAGGAGGCCTTCGACGGCGTCGCCGTAGAGCTGCTGGACCGCGTTCGTCTCGAAGGCGGTCACGACGACGTCGCCGTCGCTGCCGCCGTGGATGTAGGGGACCTGGCCGATGTCCCACCGGTCGCCGAGGCACTTGCGGATGGCGGCGACCAGTGATGCGCCGCTCTCGTCGCTCGCCAGTGGATTGGACAGGCCGTCACGGGTCATGCCGTGCGACAGAATCTGGCCGTAGGTGTAGGCCCCGCGGCGCTCGGCGCGGTCGCGGCTCTCCAGCACCAGGGTCGCCGATCCCTCCCCGTGGTTGACGCAGTCGGCCCGCCGGTCGTAGGGCCGCATGACCCGGTCGAAGGACGGGAGGAGCTCGGGCATGCCGTCGACCCGGATGGAGTCGTAGGCGCGCTGGGCGCCGTGCAGCAGGCGTTGGACGTTCTGGATCACGTCCACGCCGAAGACGTCGACGCCGGTGATGACGGCGAGGTCGATGTCGCCGGCGGCGATCATGCGGCGGGCGTTGCCGATCTGGACGGCGGAGGAGGCGCAGCCGCATGAAACGGTGAAGCAGGGGCCGGTCGTGCGCAACAGCGCCCCCTGGACCAGTGCCACGTCGGAGGGGGTGAGTCCCTGCTGGGCCCTGACGAACAGTTCCATCGCCTGGTGCGGGGTGGTGGTGCGCGCGTCGGCGTGCAGGACTTCGAGGTAGCTGGAGATGTTGGCGTCGATGCCCCCGCGTCCGACGAGGACCGCGGCGTCGGTGAGGTCGCCGTCCCGGATGCTCAGCTGGGCGTCCGCGCAGGCTTCCGCGAGGGAGACCAGTCCGTAGCGGTGGGCGTTGGTGTAGTGCCGGGAGAAGATGCCCGGCAGTTCGGGCAGGCGCTCCGCGAACGCCGTCTCCGGTAGATCGACGGAGCCGTAGTAGACGCCGTGGTGCTTCAGGCAGGAGCGGCCGTTGGCGGCCACGTCCCAGACCTCGCCCGCGGTGAACAGCGGATGCTCTTCGCCCGGCAGGCAGAACCCCATGCCGGTGACCACGGTGTCCGTGCCTCGTGGGCGCCTGCCGGCGGGCCCGCTCACGACGCGCGGCCAGGGGTGCGGGGCGGACGCTCGTTCCGTACTCGTGCAGGAAGGTTGCTGATCACTGTTCACCTCGGGGTGTGGGGATGGGGTGATGCGGGACGGTGCCGCGTTGGTGTGCGGTTCCTGGGCCCGGTGTCTGTGTCGGCGGCCGGGAGAGGCGGTGACGGGCGCTGCTACTCGGCTATGGCGGTCCGGTACGACCACCGGTAGACGGGCAGCAGCGCGTCCCCGACGTCTTTGAAGCCCTGCGTGAACTCGAAGTGCTCGTAGCCGTTCCCGCGGGGGATTTTCAACCGATCTTCAATGGCCCCGGATTCCACTTCGCGAATCTCAGGAATGTCACTAGGGCCTCCGCTGAGGAAGACGAGCAGGCGATGGGACGTGACACTCACCTCACCAATTCAAGACACTCTGAATTCTTCAGGAGAGTCAGGCCATGTACTGATCGCATACGCCCCAAGTACCCGCCTTGAAGATGACTAACCCAGGAGACCTACGGCGCGCGAGGTGAACCAGGGGGCGCGCGCCACCGCAGGCCGCCACAGGCCACAGGGAGGTGGCACACCGGTAAGCCGTGATTCCTATCACGGGCAACCCTAAATCGCCGGAGGGAACAAATGTGAAAACTTCGGCATGCTCGCGCCGAATCTCCATGCGGCACGCATAACAGCAGGTCACGGCGGTGTTCAGACTGACGTCCGCGCACGCCCTCCCCCGCCGAAGACGCGCCTCGGGAAATTCCCGTATGGATCCCGGGAACCCGTCGACGCGCGGCCGGGCGGGCACCCGAATCGCGCTCAGCAAAAATGGCCAGAGGCAAGCTCTCTCGTCATCAAGGATTCCACCGGGCGAGGTACCGAAGAGCTTGCGCGCCCCTCAAGAGATCCGACGCTCCACCCTTTTACAAATAACCCATTGCCACTCGGACGTGTCCGAACCTACCGTGAGGAAAACGACTCGCCGGCTTGACCGAAACGGTCTTGTATGGCGTTTCAGAGAAATGAGGGATCCCATGTCGTCGCCGATTCTCCTCGCCATCGTCCCCTCGCAGGGGCCGACGACCGGGGGCACACCCGTGCTCCTGCTCGGCACGGGACTGACCGAAGCCACGGCGGTCCTGTTCGACAGCACCCCCGCCACGAACTTCACCGTCAACTTCGACGGCGCCATCACGGCCGTCGCCCCGCCCGGAACCGGGACCGTCCAGGTCACGGTGGTCACCGGCAGCGGCACCAGCAACAGCCTCAGCTACGCCTACCAGCCACCGGCCCCGCCGGTCATCCTCGCGCTCGTGCCGCCGGTCGGCCCGGCCACGGGCGGCCTGCCCGTCCTCATCGTCGGCCACGGCCTGGCCGACGCGACGTCGGTCCTGTTCGACAGCACCCCCGCCGCGAACTTCACCTCGTTGGGCGACGGCGCCGTCCTGGCCGTCGCCCCGCCCGGAACCGGGACCGTCCAGATCACGGTGACCACGGCCGCCGGCACCAGCAACGGCGCCTCCTACACCTACCTGTAGGACAGCGACCGCCGGAGAGTGCGGGGCATGATCCGGCGGCATGAGAACAGCGAGCTCCGACAGCAGACCGGCTGCCGGAGCTCACCGCTGGTCGGACGCGGGCGCGGGCGAGTGCCGTCCACGCCGTTCCCGGAGGGCGGCCACCCGCACCCGCTCAGATCCCCCCTGTCCACAACGAAGTTGACTCCAGCTCGAGTCCGCCGCGGGTTCCGCAACATCCGCGCGAAGGTCCTCACCCCAGCCAGAGTGCCGAGACCCTCCCAAGCCCAGGACGGCCACCGGGTTCGAAGAACCGCAAGCCGGCACCCCGCCACGACGTCGGCAAGACCGTCAAACGCGAACCCACGCTCCAAGCCCATCTCGCCGCGCGAGGTCAAAGATCAAGCTCAGGGGCTGCTGAAACCCGTCCGGCGCCACGACAACCCGGCGATGGTACTGCTGGACCGGCGAGTTGGTGTCGGGCGCGTCTGGACAAATTGGGTGAGCGCCTCATGGCGTCGAAGGGACGCCATTCCGTCTTTGGGCTCTCCACCCATTACCGACCGCTCCCACCAGGCCCGGAGCGGCAGTCGGCAGCCGATCGCGGCGATTCGCGGGGTGTCCGGTCGCCTTCGCCGTTACCCGGCGGTTGGGTCGAATGGCAGCCCCGGGGGAGCCAGCCGGTTTCCCGGCGCTCCGCCATTCGGGTGGTGGCCCGCCGGAACGGTTGTCGGTGGCCCATCGCGGCTGGGTTACTGTACGTACCCGAAGGACGGTCCGTCCGTATCCACGCGCAGGAACGGCAGCGGGGCGCCCTCGGCCACGGGCCGGCCTTGCCGGGCAGGAGCCGTGACGGGCCTTCCGTCCAGGACGGGTGGATCCGCTCGCCGGTACGGCGGGTCCGTCCCCAACCGATCACTCCGTCCTTGGTGTCGGAGGCGTGACGGTTTCGGTCGGCGTACTCCTCATCAGTACCTCCACCTCACTGCTCGACGGCCTGATTCAAGGAACCGTCCGTGTCATCGGGCGGCCTGCCCGCACGGCATCCCCCTGCGCTGCGAGTCGACGTGGCCACGTCGGCCGAACCTCATGAGCCCGGGCTGCCGTTGGGCCGCCGGACTTCAGGACCCGGGCACGCCCAAGTCCACGGCAGCGCGGCGCACGTCCGCCGGCCAGCGCCGTGCCGCGCTGTCAGCCGCGGACTGCCCGCATCCGCCGATCCACCCAGTGCCTTCTGGAGGCAACCATGCCCATCAGCCCGAACCAGGGATCCACCGCAGGCGGGACCACGGTGACCATCACCGGCACCAACCTGGCCGGCGCCACCGCCGTGAAGTTCGGCACCAAGTCGGCCACCATCACCGCCAACACCCCCACCCAGGTCACCTGCATCTCGCCGTCCGGCTCCGGCACGGTCGGCGTGACGGTCACCACCGCCGGTGGGACCAGCAACCCGCTCTCGTTCTACTACATCGGCGCCCCGTTCAAGGCGTCGCTCAGCGACGCCTCCGGGCCCACCGCGGGCGGGAACAGCGTCACCATCACCGGTACCGGGCTGTCCACCGCGAGCTCGGTCCAGTTCGGCGCCAACAGCGCGACCCCGACCATCACGTCGGACAGCCAGATCAGCGTCACCGTGCCCGCCGGCACGTCCCCCGGCACGGTCAGCGTCAGCGTCACCACGGTCGGCGGCACGAACAACGGCTTCTCGTACACCTACGTGGACGCGCCGACCGTCAGCACCATCACTCCGTCCTCCGGGTCGACCTCGGGCGGCACCGCGGTGACCATCGCCGGCACCAGCCTCTCCACCACCCAGTCGGTCACCGTCGGCGGCACCGCGGCGCCGTTCTCGGTGGTCAACGACACCACGCTGTCGGTCGTGACCCCGCCCGGGACCGCCGGCGCGGAGGACGTGGTGGTCACCACCACCGGCGGCAGCGCCACCGCCGTCGGCGGCTTCACCTACGTCTCCGGCCCCGGCATCTGACGCATCCTCCGGCCGGCCCGCTCCCTCGGAGCGTGCGGTGGCCGGCGCCCGGGCGAAGAGGCACCTCTCTGCCCGGGCGCCGGCGCCGGACCAGGAACCTCCCGTCCCACAGAAAGGCGTGCCATGGGCACCTCCAAGGACCCGCACTCGTCGTCCGGTCCCACAGACGAAACCTCGCCCGCCCCGAGCATCGCCACCCTCCTGCTGGCGTCGCCGCCCACGCTCTCATCCCTGACACCAGGCCAGGGACCTGCCGGGGGCGGCACGATCGCGACCCTGACCGGCACCAACCTCACCGGGGCGAGCGCGGTCACGTTCGGCAGCACCGCGGCCACCTCGTACACCGTCGTCTCCCCCTCCCAGATCACCGCCACCGCACCCGCCGGAAGCGGCACGGTCCAGGTCAAGGTCACCACCGCCGACGGGACGAGCAACGGCCTGTCCTTCACCTACGTCCCGGCGCCGGCGCTCTCCTCCCTGACCCCGATCCAGGGAACGACCGGGGGCGGCACGATCGTGACCCTGACCGGCACCAACCTCACCGGGGCGAGCGCGGTCACGTTCGGCAGCACCCCGGCCACCTCGTACACCGTCGTCTCCCCCTCCCAGATCACCGCCACCGCACCCCCCGGCCCCGCCGGACCGGTGCAGACCACGGTCACCACTGCGGGGGGCACCAGCAACGGCCTCGCGTTCTTCCTCCTCAACGCGCCGACCCTGACCGCCGTCACCCCGAGCCAGGGACCGGGCGGATCGGTGGTCCTGACCGGCACGAACCTCCTCGCGGCGAGCGGCGTGAGCTTCGGCGGCACCCCCGCCGTCTCGTTCTCGGTGATCTCCAGTACCCAGATCAGCGCCCTCGCTCCCACCGGCAGCGGCACGGTCGCCATCACGGTCACGACACCCGGCGGCACCAGCAACGGCGTGCCCTTCACCTACGTACCGAGCCCGAGCCTCAATGCCGTGACGCCGATCCAGGGACCGACGGCGGGCGGGGCCCAGGTGACTCTGACCGGCACCAACCTGACGAGCGTCACCGCCGTCACCTTCGGCACATCCCCCGCAACCTCCTTCACGGTGGTGTCCGCCACGCAGATCACCGCCGTCGCACCACCGGGAACCGCCGGACCGGTCCAGGTCTCGGTCACCTCCCCCGGCGGCACCAGCGGAGGCCTCGCGTACTACTACACCAGTGCGCCGACGCTCACCTCCGTCACCCCGAGCCAGGGACCGACCGCGGGCGGAACCGCCGTGACGCTCGCCGGCACCAACTTCAGCAACGCCACCGCCGTCGCCTTCGGCACGGCCGCGGCCGCATCCTTCAGCGTGGTGTCCGCCACCCAGATCAACGCCGTCGCACCACCGGGAACCGCCGGACCGGTCCAGATCAAGGTCACCACCCCCGGCGGCACCAGCAACGGCCTGGCGTACTTCTTCCTGAACGCCCCGACGCTCACCTCCGTCACCCCGAGCCAGGGACCGACCGCGGCCGGAACCGCCGTGACACTCGTCGGCACCAACCTGACCAACGCCACCACGGTCACCTTCGCCAGCACCGCCGCCACCTCCTTCACGGTGGTGTCCGCCACCCAGATCAACGCCACCGCCCCCGCGGGCACCGGCACGGTCAACGTCACAGCCACCACCCCCGGCGGCACCAGCAACGGCCAGCCCTACACCTACCTGGCGGCGCCGACGCTCACCTCCATCAACCCGGTCCAGGGCCCGCTGGCCGGCGGCATCACGGTGACGCTGGTCGGCACCAACCTGACCAACGCCACCGCGGTCACCTTCGGCAGCACCGCCGCCACCTCCTTCACCCCCGTCTCCGCCACCCAGATCAACGCCGTCGCACCCGCCGGAAGCGCGGGACCGGTCCAGGTCACCGTCACCACCCCCGGCGGCACCAGCAACAGCCTCACCCACACCCGCATCCAGGCCCCCGCCATCTGACCGGCAGCCCCGCCGAACGCCACACCACCGGCCGCGACCACCGCGCCATCGAACGCACCGCGCCATCGAACGCACGGCGGCACCGACCCCGCGGCGGCACCGACCCCGCCCAGCGACCGGCCACCCACCGCCGCCGGCCACGCCACGAGATTTCCCCTCCCCGGACCGCTCGCGGCCCGAAGAGCGGACGACAAGCCAACAACTCCAAGACCCTGACACCCCGTCAAGGACCAGCGGCCCTGGGCTACGTCATGCTCGCGAAGTGACCTGACTCGTGGGGGTTTGAGCAGCCCGGGTGTTTCGATGGGCGGTGGCGCGGGTGCGCTGCCGCACGGGGACGTCACGCCAGGGCAGGCACTTCAGCGCGTGGTGCAAGGTCGGGTGGTTGCCCCTGATCAGCGCGATGAAGTACGCGTTCTTCTCGTCGACGAGTGCACGGGGCGGTCCGCGCCGACGGCACCCAGGTCCAGTTGTCGGCCGCGATGAACACCGCCGGCCTGGTACCGGCCCAGCGGGAGGTGGAGGCGAAGGGCAGCCAGATCAGAGTGTTCCAACCGGACATCACGTGATCAAACCGGACACTCCGCGAGAACGACACCGCCCTGCTCCCCGACACGTGCTGCACGGAGGTCTTCGCAACGAAGCCCTCGCCAGGCGGTGTTGAGGGCGAGGACGGCCCTCGTCGGGGCGCGGACCCAGGCGGACCGAGGGTGACGTGCCGGCGGCCGCACCAGCGTTCGGCTCGGCCCGTTCGCCGAGCGCGCGTACGCCCCGCGCAGGAGCATGGCGCGGGTCCGGGCGTCGGGGCAGTTGCCGATGGGGACGCCGCGGGGCTCCTTGAACAGGCGGTGGGACACCGACCCCCGCTTCGGCTCGCGGCGTGCGGATCCCGCGGCCGCGTTCCCACTCTTCAGTGGGAGCGGCCGCGGGAGGCAGGCGTCAGACGAGAGTGATCTGCGCATGCGCCTCAGCGGCGGGACTGCATGCGAGCACCGCGAACACGTCGACCAGTCCTGCCTGCCAGGTGGCGGCGACCGGGGCCGTCGGTTCGGCGGTCAGCGTGGCGGTCACCGTCTGCGGCGCGCCGGTGCAGGTCACGTCCGCGACCGCCCAGCCCCACACGGGCACGGCCGAACCGTCCTGCCGCGCAGTGACGAAGACGGGGTGCTGCTCCCCGACGGGGCAGGTGACCGTGAGGTCGACATCGAGCTCGGTGGGGTCGACAGCGGAGATCTGCGCACCGGCGATCGAGAGCGAGGACGGGGTCGGAACCGGGGTCTCCGCCCAGCTGGGCGCCGCGACGAAGGCTTGGGCAGCGATGACGGAGGCGACGCCGGCAGCGCGAAGAACAGAGCTGAATCGCATGATGCAATTTCTTTCTGGCTATGGGGTGTTGAGGGACGCCGATGGCCGGCGTCCGCTCTGCCAGGCTCGACCGGCACTCTGCATGTCGCAACTTTTAGTGCACTGACGACTTCAGAGTGTGATGGCGCCGGGTGCCTCAACTGGGCAGCCGCTCGGCGTTGATACCTACGTGGACGTCAGGCAGTAGCTCCCTGGGGCGGGGGTTGTCGGCTGCCGTGTCGGTGGGGACGACGACCCGCGTGGTCCCGCGTGCGATCCGGTGCTCAAAGGCGGCGGACGATGTCGCGGCGGCTCTTGCCTGTGGCGATGCGTCGTTCCAGGTAGCCCCGGGTGCCGGATTCCATCGCGAGCGTCCAGGAGGAGGCCGGTGCGCGTGTGGCCGGTTGCCCGCCGGCCGACGGCCCTCCGGGAGAACACGTCGGCGACGAAGGCCACATGGACCGTGCCGGGCCCGGACCAGGGCTACGTCATGCTCGCGAAGTGACCCGATCCGTGGAGGTTCGAGCAGCCCGGGTGTTTCGAGGACGGTGCAGGCCGTGGAACGGAAGCAGGCACGGCTTCCGAGTGATCATGAGGTGTCGAGCCCCTGATCACCGCAACGGAAGACCGCGCCTGCGCTCTCATCATCGCCCATCCCTGCCGGACCGGGCCAACTTTCCGTCACCGCAGCGCCGTCAGCAGCGGACCCGTCGGGCCTGTCAGCCCGGCCGGCGGCCGTCCCGGATCCCCGTCGCGCCCGGGGCAGGCGCCACACGCCGGTATTCGTCCCGGCCTTGGCCGCCTGCGCGGTCCCGGCCGGAGCCCGGTCCTTGGCCGCGATCACGAAGTGGGCTGCCGACGTACCTCCCAAGCTGCTGCTTCGTCCCGGTGGAGGCCTCCGAGACCCGGACACCGGACCCGCTGCCCCGCGGGGGGCCACCGTCCGGCGCGTGCTCCAGCGAGTCGACGGCGATGCGCTCGACGCCGCGATCGGAGCCTGGCTCACCGACCGCGCCCCCGCTGAACAGCCCCGACCAGCTGTGGCCGTGGACGGCAAGACCGTGCGCGGGGCGGTCCGCGCCGACGGCACCCAGGTCCAGTTGTTGGCCGCGATGAACACCGCCGGCCTGGTACCGGCCCAGCGGGAGGCGGAGGCGAAGGGCAGCGAGATCAGGGTGTTCCAACCGTTGCTCGCCCCGCTCGACCCGGCCGGGACAGTGGTCACCTTCGACGCCCCGCACACCCGGCACATCCACGCGGGATTCCTCGCCGAAGAGAAGAACGCGCACTTCATCGCCCCGATCAAGGGCAACCACCCGACCTCGCACCACACGCCGAAGCGCCTGCCCTGGCATGACGTCCCCTTGCAGCAGCACACCCGCGCCACCGCCCATGGCCGCGACGAGATCCGCCGCGTCAAGACCTGCACCGTCATCCGCGGAATCGACTTCCCCCACGCCTCCCAGGCCATTCAGATCGTGCGCCGTCGCCGGACCGTCACCACCGGCCAGATCAGCATCGAACGCGTCTACGCCGTCACCAGCCTGACCGTCAGACAGGCCGAACCGGCCGAGACCGCCCAGCATGTCCGTGAGCACTGGGGAAATCGAGAACAAGATCCACCACGCCAGGGACATGACCCACGGTGAAGACGCCTCCCGCGTCCCCACCGACACCGCGCCCCGCGCCATGGCCACGCTGCGGAACCTCGCCACCGGCGCACTCCGCCTCACCGACCACCGCAACATCGCCGCCGGCCTCCGCCGCCACGCCCGCGACGCCCACCGGACTCTCACCACCCTGGACATCACGCGATCAAACCGGACACTCCGCGAAAACGACACCGCCCTGGCCAGCAGCCGGGGATGGTGATGGTGATGGGGAATTGTGCGAGCAGGCCCGGCCCGCGCCTGAACGCGATGATGGGGAATTTCAGCGATCACCCTCGATCGCCTCACTCAATCAGGTCACGGGACTTCCACCGAACCGAATTCCCGCCGATCAACAGCCCCACCAGGCACGATGCTTGTCGCTCCACGGCATGGACGGCCACACGAACTCCGCCGTTGAGACTGAAACGGTGACGAAATCATGTTCCTCTGGGCACACACCGATGCCGTCCGAGGGGCGGCGCAGCACGCACATGCGCCCTTTGCCGTCCGGCGCCCACCCGCGTGTCTGCTGATCTCATGGGCAGGAAGGTCCTCGCGTGAACCGCAATTCGCCTCGCATATCCAGGATCAGAACGATCACCGTGGTCTCGGCCGGCGTCCTCGCCGCAGCCGTGAACGTGGGCTCATCGACCCCCGCGCTCGCTCACACAGCACCACTCGGGGTCCCGGGACCAAACGGCGCCGTCAGTGCCGACTTCGAGCCCCGAACACAGCCCGCGTCCGTCGGCGACGGCCCCGACGACCCCGGGCAGCACAGTCGCCCCACCGACATCGACGATGACTCACCGTCGGACGACCCCCCGCAGTGGCAGGGTCAAGGCGAAGCGGACGACAGCGGCGACGCGGACGACATCGCAGACGACGTCGAACAGGAAGGGTGGACTCACCACCACCACGACTGGAACGCTCCACAGGGCCCGCAGGGTCCGCAGGGTCCGCAGGGCGTTCAGGGTGACGTCGGCGCGCAGGGTGACGTCGGCGCGCAGGGTGACGTCGGCGCGCAGGGTCCACAGGGCACGCAGGGTCCGCAGGGCTGGCAGGGCGTTCAGGGTGACATCGGCGCCCAGGGCTCGCAGGGCGTCCAGGGCGACATCGGCGCCCAGGGCTCGCAGGGCGTCCAGGGCGACATCGGCGCCCAGGGTCCGCAGGGCGTCCAGGGCGACATCGGCGCCCAGGGTCCACAGGGCGTTCAGGGCGACATCGGCGCCCAGGGTCCACAGGGCGTTCAGGGCGTCACGGGCGCCCAGGGCTCGCAGGGCGTCCAAGGCGTGCAGGGCGGTGTCGGCGCCCAGGGACCGGCCTCTGGTGCGCAGAGCCAGGTCGTCACCGCTGCCGACGCGGATGACGGATCGAGCGACGGAAGCGCAATCGCCTCATGCCCCGTGGGCACGTTCGCGGTGGGCGGCGGATTCGCGGGCGCGCAGGGCTCGGTGACCCTCAGCGGGCCGCAGGGTGGCTCACCCGCCACCGGCTGGCAGGTCGCCGGAGCGGAGGGCGTGACCGCGTACGCCGTCTGCGCGCCCTGATGATAGGGGTCTGACTGCACAACGGGGTCTGACTGCACAACGTTGCAGGTGGTGACGGTCTCGGCAAGGCAGGCCTCGACCTCGGCGAGGACAGTGGCGAGTTGCTCGATCTGCTCTCCCAGGCCGTCGGCGCGTGCGGCGATCTCGTCGTGTCCGGCCCGCAGCAGCCGGAGCAGTTCGGCGACGCCCATACGGCCGGCCCGACCGTGCCGCGCCAGACGAGGCCGGGGGTGGTGAGGCGACGGAGTACGCCGGCGGTGGCCGCCCGGTAGACGCGGGAGGCGGCATTGTCGGGTCGGTGGTCGTCATCGTGGGCAAGGCGCCGGTGGAGCATGAGGGTGCCGTTGAACCTGCTCGACCACCCACCGCTTCGGCTGCGGAACGAAGCCCCCGGCAGACCGCAACGGGCGGTCAAGCAGACCGGCGAGCCAGCCCCTGCCAGCGACAGCAGGACCGGGCAGGAGCGGCAGGGGCGGCGGCAGGTGAGGCGCCGCACCACCGGGCACCGTGCCGCTGCCCTGACTGCGGGCAGGCAGGGAGCAGCGCCCTGGTGTCACGACGTCAGCCCCAACCGGTCCGCCGGGGCGCGACGACACCGAGCGGGACCGAGCGGGACCGGCGCAGCACCGACCACCGGCCAAGGTGCTCGGGGGCAGTCCGGGATGTGTACGGCCCCCGGGCCGCCCCCACGACTGCGCGCGGGGCGCCGGCCGGGGCACCCGGGGGGTGAAGCGGCCGGGCGGGAACCCGTGGGGCGCAGCCGGAACGGTCCCCGCAGGGGGTTCGAGGGGCGTCCGTCGCCTTCCCCAGCGACCGGGCTCTGTCCCAGGACACCCCCGGGACGCAGCGGCGGGCGGGGGCAAGCGGTACAGGAGCCAGCCGCGGCCGCGGCGGGTGGGGCCGGGGCCCGGGCCTGAGGGCCCTATGTGGGCCCGCGGGGCCGCTCGGGCGGTCCGCCTACGGCGCCCCCGGACCGGTCGGACCCGGGGTGGGCCGGTCCCCGGGGTCGGCGCCCCCGCCGCCGAACTCCGCGACACCAGCCTGAGCGCCACCACCGACGAACCACCCCGCCCGACCACAAGGCCCGGAAATCTCGACCGCCTCCTGCACAGCGACACAGCCCGGCCGACCGCCACAGTCCCCCGTGCCGACAACACGCCGGTGGCCGGGCCGACACGGCGGTACGACGGCGGGCGCCCCGGGAGGGCGGTACGAAGGCGCAGCGGCACTCCCACTGGCACGGCAACGGGCATCACGGGCAGGCCCGGTCGGAAGGCGACGGCCGCCCCCAGGCCGGGACCGGACCGGGGCCCAGCAGCGGACCGCACATGCCGTGCCGGAGCGCACCACGGCGACGGCCACGGACCCCACCGTTCACAGGCCAGAGTGCGCCAGCGGGCCAGGTCCTTCTCGATGCCGGTCGCCGCCGGCAGGTCCCGCTGGTCCGCCTCCACGCCTGGCCGGCCGGCCCATGTGCGCCTGTAGGAGGGCGAGGTGGCGATGAAGGGCAGCTGACCGGGTGCCCGGGCCGGGCGCTGCCGGGTCGTCGTGTCACCGGGGCAGTGACAGGCTGGAGGCAAGGAGTTGAGGCCAGAGAGGTGATCCGTCATGACCGAGCACCCGCACGTCGCGCTGGTACGCAAGGGATACGAGGCGTTCTCCCGCGGGGACATGACCACCCTGTCCGAGATCCTCGCCAAGGACGTGACTCACCATGTTCCCGGCAGCCACGTCCTTTCCGGCGACCACAAGGGGCTGAACGCGGTCTTGGAGTACTACCGCAGGCTCGGCACCGAGAGTGCCGGCTCCTTCAAGGTCGAGCTGCAACACCTGTTCATCGACGGCCGGGGCCACGTGATGTCGGTGCACCGCGCCACCGCCGAACGAGGCGGCAAGCAGCTGGACGCCATGGGCGGGATCATGTTCAGGATCGTCGGTGAGAAGGTCACCGACCTGGACGAATGCGTCGAGGATCTGGAGACCGGCAACGAGTTCTGGAGCTGATCCACACACCGGCTCCCGGGGGCTTGCGCCGATCGTCGCAGCCAGGCGACGCGGCGGGGACCATGTCCAGGCCCACGCCGGAACCCTGCCCTTTTCCCCTGGTCGCAGCGCTCACCATGACCGCCTTCAGCGGCTGCAGTCACCCACCACCGACACGGCACAGGGCGCGGCGCAGCGCAGGACGGGCGCGGCGCAGCGCAGGACGGGCGCGGCGCAGCGCAGGACGGGCGCAGCACAGGGCGGGCCCAGCACAGGGCGGGCCCAGCACAGGGCGAGCGCAGCACAGGGCGGGCGCGGCCCGGAACGGGTCTGCGGCCCCCGGGGCGAAGCCGTCCCGGGCTGGTGGCGGGAAGGCAGAATCCAGCAGCCTGGACGGCATCCAGAAGCGGGCACCGGCGGCTGTCCGCACCGTGGCCGGCGGGGACGACGCCGGACGGGGACGGCGGGGTATCCGGTCCCCCTGCAGCGGCACCGAAGCGGGCACCGGCGGCTGTCCGCACCGTGGCCGGCGGGGACGACGCCGGACGGGGACGGCGGGGTATCCGGTCCCCCTGCAGCGACGTCGAAGCGGGCACCGGCGGCTGTCCGCACCGTGGCCGGCGGGGACGACGCCGGACGGGGACGGCGGGGTATCCGGTCCCCCTGCAGCGACGTCGAAGCGGGCACCGGCGGCGCGGTCGCGACGCCGGAACCCGGGGCCCGACGACGGGCGGGCACAGCGGCGTCCGATGTACGGCGAAACGGGCCCCCGGGGGGCCTGGCCGACGAAGACATCGGGGCCAGCAGCAGACGACCGGGGAAGCGGCGGGACGGGGCCCAGCAGCAGGCCGGGAACGGCGTGCCGAACCACCCCCGGGGAGGGCGGCTGCGGACGAGCACCGGGCGAGGCCCGGCAAGGACGGCACCCGGTGACCAGCGGCGGGGCGCAGCGGGCACTCGAACGGAACAGCCCGCGCAGGCCCGGGGCGGAGGCCGGGAAGGACAGGAGCGCGCCGGAGCGCTGTGCGGACATCCGGCCGGCACCACACACGATCCCGGCCGGGCGCGCCAGCGGGCGGAGGGCTGTTGGCGGGGGTGCGGCGCTGCGCCGGGGCGCCGCGGGCAGCGGCGGCCGTGGGTGGGGGTGTGGCCCCGGTGTCGTGCGCAGGGGGCTGGGTCGGCCCGCTCCCCGGTGGCATGCTGGGGCCGAGCGTCCCCGCCGACGTCGGGGACGGTGTCGCACCCGCTTCCGCCC
>NZ_JBFBJZ010000085.1:0-27813 GCF_040686255.1 Kitasatospora sp. NPDC085879
CAACCGCACCCTGCTCGACGAGTGGGCCTACGCTCAGCCCTACCGCACCGAGCAGGAACGCCGAGACGCCTACCCCACCTGGCTCCACACCTACAATCACCACCGCGGACACACCGCACTCGCAGGCAAGCCACCCGCCAGCCGCGTCCCCAACCTCACGGGTCAGTACACCTAGTGCCCGTACGTCGGATGCCCGTGCTACGGCTCCGGGTGGTTCTCCAGCAGGCCCAGTGCGGCGGCGAAGGCGGAGAAGCTCGGCGCGGCGACCCGCCAGGTGTACTCCTGCGGGTTCGTCCAGATGTCGCTGCCCACCACCCGTGGGTCGGCCAGGTCGGTGCGGTAGTCGAGCGCGAGCGCGATGTCGTCGCCGACGGTGCGGGCGACCGCGATGAGCACGGCCCGCTCGGCGTCCAGCCAGGGCAGCTCCACCGGGCCGTCGGCGGTGCTGCCGCGAGCCTGCCGGAAGAGCGGCCCGAGGTCCTCGCCCGAGAGGTCGTCGAGCGAGGCGGACTGGCGGCGCACCGCCGCCGCGTCGGCGAGCAGCTCCAGCGGGTCGGTGAACCACGGCAGCGCCGCGGCGAGGGCCTCGTCGCCCGGGTGCCGCCACCGGCCGTCGGCGATCAGGTCGAGCAGCAGCCGCGGCAGCGGCAGGCCCCGGACGGTGCCGTCGTCGGTGCCGGCGGTGTCGGTGGTGCCGGTGGTGTCGGCGTCGAGGGTCTCGGGAGCGTCCGATGCGGTCACGCGCCCACCCTGCTGGTCGGCGGGCCGGTTGTCCATGCCCGATCCGGGCCGGCCGGCCCCGTCCGGTGTCTTGACGGGCGGGGTGCGGAGCGCAAAACTCATCGCATGATGAATTCTGAGGCAGGGCCCGGCCCCGCGATCCGGACCGACGGTCTCACCGTGGTCCGCGGCGGCCGCCCCGTACTGCACGGCCTCGACCTGGAGATCCCGCGCGGATCCGTGACCGGCCTGCTCGGCCCCAGCGGCTGCGGCAAGACCACCCTGCTCCGCTCTGTCGTCGGCGTGCAGCGCACCGCCGGCGGCACCGTCGAGGTGCTCGGCCGCCCGGCCGGCGACGCCGCCCTGCGCCACCGGGTCGGCTACGTCACCCAGGCGCCCTCCGTCTACACCGACCTCACCGTCGGCGAGAACCTCGCCTACTTCGCCGCCGTCCTCGGCGCGCCGAAGAGCGACCCGGCCCGGGTGATCCGCCAGGTCGGCCTGGTCGGCCACGAACACGACCCCGCCGGACGGCTCTCCGGCGGCCAGCGCGCCCGCGTCTCGCTCGCCGCCGCCCTGCTCGGCACCCCCGAACTGCTCGTCCTCGACGAGCCCACGGTCGGCCTCGACCCGGTGCTCCGCCAGGACCTCTGGCGACTCTTCCGCGGCCTCGCCGAGGACGGCGCCACGCTGCTGGTCTCCAGCCACGTCATGGACGAGGCCACCCGCTGCGACCGCCTGCTGCTGATGCGCGACGGCCGCCTGCTCGCCCACGACACCCCCGCCGCCCTGCTCGCGGCCACCGGCGCCGCCGACATCGACAGCGCCTTCCTCCGCCTCGTCGAGGGCGACCCGGCCACCGGACAGGCCACGGCCGCCGCCGACAGCGTGGAGACCGCACGATGAACCTGCAGCGCACCCTCGCCACCGCCCGACGCGTCCTCGCCCAGCTGCGCCACGACCCGCGCACCCTCGCGATGCTGCTGGTCGTCCCCTGCGTCCTGCTGACCCTGCTGCGCTACATGTACGACGGGCAGCCGGACACCTTCGACCGGATCGGCCCGGCCCTGCTCGGGATCTTCCCGCTGCTGGTGATGTTCCTGGTCACCTCCGTGGCCATGCTGCGCGAACGCACCAGCGGCACCCTGGAGCGGCTGCTCACCATGCCGCTCGGCAAGCTGGACCTGCTGCTGGGCTACGCGCTCGCCTTCGGTCTGGTCGCCCTCGTCCAGGCCGCGCTCGCCTCGGCGCTCACGATCGGCCTGCTCGGCCTGGACGTGGCCGGGCCGACCTGGCTGCTCTTCGCCGTCGCGGTCGGCGACGGCCTGCTCGGCATGGCGCTGGGCCTGCTGGTCTCCGCCTTCGCCGCCACCGAGTTCCAGGCCGTGCAGTTCCTGCCGGCCGTCCTGCTGCCGCAGTTCCTGCTCTGCGGCCTGTTCGTGCCCCGCGAGCAGATGGCGGACGTGCTGCGCTGGGCCTCCGACGTGATGCCGCTCTCCTACGCGGTCGACGCGATGGGCCGGCTCACCGTGCAGAGCGGCGTCGGCGGCGAGGTGGTCCGCGACCTCGCCGTCATCGCCGGCTGCGCGCTGCTCGCCCTCGGCCTCGGCGCGGCGACCCTGCGCCGCCGCACCCCCTGACGGCCCGCACCGTCCGGCCGGCGCCGCCGGCCCGAGGGGAGAAGCCCCCGCGGGCCGGCGGCGCGCGGCGTGACCCGCGCGGATCCGGTCGCCGGGGTCCCTGGGGCGGAGGGGCCCCATGCGGCAGAATCGTCCCCATGACCGAATCCGACGGCACGCCCCACCCGGGCCCCGCCGCACCCGAGGAGCCGGAGTACGCCGACCGCGTCTACCGCTCCGGCCCCGGCATCATCTCCGGCGTCCTGCTGCTCGCCGTGGCCGCCTGGCTGATCGGCGACGCCGTGATCTCCGGTACCGGCCGAACGCCCTGGGTGGCGCTCGCCGCCGCACCGGTCTTCGTCTTCCCGGTGATCGCCTACACGCTGCGCCCCGCCGTCTACGCGAACGAGCGCCGCATGCTCGTCCGCAACCCGCTGCGCAGCGTCCACGCGCCGTGGTCGGAGGTGGAGGGGCTGCGGTCGGGCTACTCGGTCGAGCTGTTCGCCGCCGGCCACAAGTACCAGGTCTGGGCGGTGCCGGTGTCGATCCGCCAGCGGAAGGCGGCGAACCGCCGGGCGATGCGGGTCGCCAAGGACGGCGCGCCGTCGGCGCCGCTGCGGGCGGGCGAGAACGACCCGACCCGGGCCTGGTCCGACCAGGTGGTCGCGAACCTGCTGGAGATGGCCGAGCGGTACGCCGGCAAGCCCGAGGCCAAGGGCGAGGTGGCCGTCCGCTGGTGCTGGTGGGTGATCGTGCCGACCGTGCTCGGCCTGATCGCGCTGGTGACCCTGATCGCCGCCGGCTGACGCGGCGGCCGCCCGCGCGGCCCCCGGGAGTGCACACGGGCCCCCGCCGACCGAGGTCGGCGGGGGCCCGCTGCCGTGGGCGCCTCCCGTGGGACGAAGCGGGGTGTCCGCGGGGAGGCGCCGGCCGTCAGGCGCCGATGCCTGCGGCAGCCGCGAGGTCGCGCTTGATGCCGTCGAGCAGCGCGGCGGCGCGCTCACGGGCACCCGCCAGGTCGGCGGCGGCGGCGACCGGGAGCACGACCTCCAGGTAGCACTTCAGCTTGGGCTCCGTACCGGAGGGCCGGACCACGATCCGGGCCGAGCGGACGCCCTCGCCGGCCAGGTGGTAGCGCAGGCCGTCGGTGGCCGGCAGGTCGGCGGAGCCGGCCGTGAGGTCGTCGGCCCGCTCGACCCGCAGCCCGGCCAGGACGGTCGGCGGCCGCTCGCGCAGCCGGTGCATGGCGTCCGCGATCAGCGACAGGTCGTCGACCCGGGCGGACAGCTGGTCGGTGGCGTGCAGGCCGTGCTCCAGCGCCAGGTCGTCCAGCAGGTCGGTGAGGGTCCGGCCGGACCGCTTGAGGGTGGCCGCGAGCTCGGCGACCAGCAGGGCGGCGGTGATGCCGTCCTTGTCGCGGACGCCCGCCGGGTCGACGCAGTAGCCGAGCGCCTCCTCGTAGCCGTAGCGCAGCCCCTCGGCGCGGGAGATCCACTTGAAGCCGGTGAGCGTCTCGGCGTAGCCGAGGCCCGCGGCGGCGGCGATCCGGCCGAGCAGGGTGGAGGAGACGATGGTGGTGGCGAAGGTGCCGCCGACCCGCTTGGCGACCAGGGCCGAGCCGAGCAGGGCGCCGACGTCGTCGCCGCGCAGCATCCGCCAGCCGCCGTTGTCCGGAACGGCCACCGCGCAGCGGTCGGCGTCCGGGTCGTTGGCGATGACGATGTCCGGGCCGACGGCGGTCGCCGTGCGGAAGGACAGGTCCATCGCGCCGGGCTCCTCCGGGTTGGGGAAGACCACGGTCGGGAAGTCCGGGTCGGGCTCGGCCTGCTCGGCGACCACGGTGGGCGCCGGGAAGCCGGCCTGCTTGAAGGCGGCGAGCAGCACGTCCCGGCCGACGCCGTGCAGCGGCGTGTAGACCACGTCCAGGTCGCGCGGACCGGCCGGGTCGAGCACGGTGACCGCGCGGTCCAGGTAGGCCTCGACGACGTCGTCGCCGAGCACCTCCCAGCCGCCCTCGGCGAGCGGGACCTCGGCGAGGGCGCCGATCGCGTCGATCTCGGCGGCGATGTCGGCGTCCGCGGGCGGGACGATCTGCGAGCCGTCGCCCAGGTAGACCTTGTAGCCGTTGTCCTGCGACGGGTTGTGGCTGGCGGTCACGGTGACGCCGGCCGCGGCGCCGAGGTGGCGGATCGCGAAGGCGAGCACCGGGGTGGGCAGCGGCCGCGGCAGCAGGGCGGCCCGCAGGCCGGCGCCGACCACGACGGCGGCGGTGTCCCGGGCGAAGTCGTACGACTTGTGGCGGGCGTCGTAGCCGATCACCACGAGGTCGCCCAGCTGCGGGTTCCGGCGGACGTACGCGGCGAGGCCGGCGGCGGCGCGGATCACCACCGCGCGGTTCATCCGCATCGGTCCGGCACCGAGCTCGCCGCGCAGGCCCGCGGTGCCGAACTGCAGGCGGCCGGAGAAGCGCTCGGCCAGCCGGGACCAGGCGAGCCGCTCCCCGGACTCGGCGTCGGGGCCCTCGGCGGAGACGAGCAGCTCGGTGAGCTCCGCGCGGGTCTGCGGGTCGGGATCCTCGGCGAGCCACGCGCGGGCCCGGGCAAGGAGGTCGGTGGTAGGTGCCTGCGCCATGGTGCGAGCTCCAAACGAGGGTGTGGGCCGGCCGGCGGCGGCCGCGGCACCGCGAGGGTGCGCGGCCTGCCGCCGGTCTACTGATTCTGCGTCAGCGCGTGCTCAGATCCGCTCAAGGACCTTCGCCAGCAGCGCGCCCATCCGCTCGGCGCTGGCCTTGCCGGCCTCCAGCACCTCTTCGTGGTTGAGCGGCTCGCCGGTGATGCCGGCGGCCAGGTTGGTGACCAGGGAGATGCCGAGCACCTCGGTGCCGGCCTCGCGGGCGGCGATGGCCTCCAGGGTGGTGGACATGCCGACCAGCTCGCCGCCGATCACCCGGGCCATGTTGACCTCGGCCGGGGTCTCGTAGTGCGGGCCGCGGAACTGCACGTAGACGGCCTCGTCGAGGGTCGGGTCGATCTCGCGGCACAGGGTCCGCAGGCGCTTGGAGTAGAGGTCGGTGAGGTCCACGAAGTTCGCGCCGACGATCGGCGAGTCCGCGGTGAGGTTGATGTGGTCGCTGATGAGGACCGGCTGGCCCGGGGTCCAGCCCTCGCGCAGGCCGCCGCAGCCGTTGGTGAGGACGACGATCCCGCAGCCCGCGGCGGCGGCGGTGCGCACACCGTGCACGACGGTGGCCACGCCGTGGCCCTCGTAGTAGTGGTTGCGGCCGAGGAAGATCAGGGCGCGCTTCTCGCCGATCTTCACGGAGCGGATGCGGCCGGCGTGCCCGGCGACGGCGGGGGCGGGGAAGCCCGGGAGCTCGGTGACCGGGAACTCGGCCACGGTCTCGCCCAGGGCGTCGGCGGCCGGCACCCAGCCGGAGCCCATGACGAGGGCGACGTCGTGGCGGTCGACGCCGGTCAGCTCGCGGAGGCGGTCGGCGGCGGCCCGGGCGGCGGCATAGGGGTCGGCGGAGACGACCGACTGAGGAGATGCGTTCACAGCTCCGAGAATAGACAAGATTCGCCTACGCGCGTAGACAATCCCGCCAAGACGCGCCGGATCGTTACCGGAATCATCCGGAAATACCGTGACAGGGCACCTGTGGAGGCCCCGGTCCGTCGGATCGCACGAGGCGGCGACGGGCCGCGCGGCGCCGGCGCCTCAGCAGGGACGGCGGCGCAGCTCGTGCACGTAGTCGTCGGGCGCCCCGGCGCTCTCCGCCGCGTCCGCGATCAGCCCGAGGTAGCGGGCGGCGGGCAGCCCGCCCTCGTAGTCGTTGAGCACGTACGTCCAGACCGGGATGTCGCCGTCCAGGGTGTGCGCCCGCAGCCGGATCTTGCGGTAGATGCCGAGCTGCACGCCCTCCCAGCGGTCGAGGCCCTCCTCGTCCACCGGCGAGACGTCGTAGAGCGAGACGAAGACCTGCTCCTTCTCGTCCTCCACGACCGTGGCCAGCGAGCCCTCCCATCCCAGCTGTTCGCCGCCGAAGGTCAGCCGCCAGCCGTCCAGCCACCCGGTGCCGCGCAGCGGGGAGTGCGGGGCGCGCCGGGTCATCTGCCGGGCGTCGAGGTTCGTGGCGTACGCGGCGTAGAGCGACATGGGCGCCAGCCTACGGGAGAGCGCTGCCCCGGACCGGAACGGGCGTGCCCGCGACCGGCACCCGCGGGCGTGCCGCGGCGGGGCGGGAGGCGTGCCGCGGCCCGCCCGGGGCGGTGCGGGCCGGAGGCAACGCCCCCGGCGTGGCTTTGGTTCCGGCATGCGGGAGAATGGTGCTCGTGACTCGGATCGTGATCATCGGTGGCGGACCCGGCGGATACGAGGCGGCCCTGGTGGCAGCCCAGCTCGGCGCGGAGGTGACCGTCGTCGACCGCGACGGCCTGGGCGGATCGGCGGTGCTGACGGACTGTGTGCCGTCCAAGACGCTGATCGCCACTGCCGAGGTGATGACGACCTTCGACAGCTCCTACGAGGAGCTCGGCATCATCGTCGCCGACGACACGCCGCCGCTGGCGCAGTCCGCCCGGGTGGTCGGCGTCGACCTCGGCAAGGTCAACCGACGGGTGAAGCGCCTCGCGATCGCGCAGTCCCACGACATCACCCAGGCCGTCACCCGCTCCGGCGTCACCGTGCTGCGCGGCAAGGGCCGGCTCGGCGCCGGCGGCCAGGCGGCGGACGGCTCCCGCGAGGTCGTCGTCGACCGCGAGGACGGCACCACCGAGACGGTGCGCGCCGACGCGGTGCTGATCGCCACCGGCGTGCACCCGCGCGAGCTGCCGGACGCCCAGCCGGACGGCGAGCGCATCCTCACCTGGACGCAGGTCTACGACCTGGACGAGCTGCCGCGCGAGCTGATCGTGGTCGGCTCCGGTGTCACCGGCGCCGAGTTCGCCGGTGCCTACCAGGCGCTGGGCTCCGAGGTCACCCTGGTCTCCAGCCGCGACCGGGTGCTGCCGGGCGAGGACCCGGACGCCGCCGAGGTGCTGGAGGACGTCTTCCGCCGCCGCGGCATGAACGTGATGAGCCGCTCGCGCGCCGAGAGCGCCAAGCGGATCGGCGACAAGGTCGAGGTCACCCTCGCCGACGGCACGGTCATCGAGGGCACCCACTGCCTGATGGCGGTCGGGTCTATCCCCAACACCGCGGACATGGGCCTGGAGGCGGCCGGGGTCGTGCTCAACGACTGGGGCCAGATCAAGGTCGACCGGGTCTCCCGCACCACCGCCCCGGGCGTCTACGCGGCGGGCGACTGCACCGGCGTCTTCATGCTCGCCTCGGTCGCCGCCATGCAGGGCCGGATCGCGATGTACCACGCGCTCGGCGACGCGGTGCAGCCGCTCAACCTCAAGACCGTGGCCTCCAACGTCTTCACCGACCCGGAGATCGCCACCGTCGGCTACACCGCGGCCGACGTCGCCGGCGGCAAGATGGACGCCGTCGAGGTCAAGCTGCCGCTGCGCGGCAACCCGCGGGCCAAGATGCAGGGCATCAGGGACGGCTTCGTGAAGCTCTTCTGCCGCCCGGGCACCGGCATCGTGGTCGGTGGCGTGGTGGTCGCGCCGCGCGCCAGCGAGCTCATCCATTCGATCTCGCTCGCCGTGGACAACAACTTGACGGTCGAACAGGTGGCCGGCGCGTTCACCGTGTACCCGTCGCTCTCCGGTTCGACCGCGGAGGCCGCCCGCCAGCTCCACATCCGCAAGCGCGAGGGCTCGGACTCCTGACCTGCCGGGCGCAGTTGGGGCGGTCGCCGCGGCGGCCGCCCTTCGCGCACCACCCGCGCGGCCGAGCGTGCGCGGAGCCGCCGGCGGCGCGAATTGTACGGTCGCGCGCCGCTCGGAGGTGAGCGTTTCCGGCTACTGGCTGCAAACGCCTGAAAGCAGACGGTCATTCAGGTTACCGTCGGTTCCGTGTTTGCTGCAGAACGTCGCCAGTTGATCCTCGAAATGGTGCGCGCCAACGGAGCGGTCTCGCTCCGGGAGTTGGCCCGCGTCGTCCAGACCTCCGAAGTCACCGTCCGCCGAGACGTCCGGGCCCTGGAGGCCGAAGGGCTGCTCGACCGCCGGCACGGCGGGGCGGTGCTTCCCGGAGGCTTCAGCCGGGAGCCCGGTTACCCGCAGAAGACCCATCTCGCCGCGGCGGAGAAGAGCGCCATCGCCGACCTGGCCGCAGGCCTGGTCGAGGAGGGCGACGCCGTGGTCGTGGGCGCCGGCACCACCACCCAGGAGCTGGCCCGCCGGCTCGCCCGGGTGCCCGGCCTCACCGTGGTCACCAACTCGCTGCTGGTCGCCCAGGCGCTGGCGCACGCCAACCGGGTGGAGGTGGTGATGACCGGGGGCACCCTGCGCGGCTCCAACTACGCCCTGGTGGGCAGCGGCGCCGAGCAGTCGCTGGCCGGCCTGCGGGTGTCCAAGGCCTTCGTCTCGGGCAGCGGCCTGACCGCCGAGCGGGGCCTGTCCACGACCAACATGCTCTCGGCGAGCGTGGACCGGGCGCTGGTGCAGGCGGCGACGGAGGTGATCGTCCTCGCCGACCACACCAAGCTCGGTGCCGACACCATGTTCCAGACGGTGCCGACGGACGCCATCACCCGGCTGGTCACCGACGAGCAGTCCGCCGCCCAGGACCCGACCGCCCGGGAGCTGGACGCGCTCGCCGACTGCGGGGTGCAGATCTCGCTCGCCCCGCTCGGCACGCCCGCCGAGCCGACGGTGCACAGCGGCGGCCCGGCGCACCCGATGACACCGCACCAGGCGCAGCCCGGCGGCCCGCGCCGCCCGGGCCCGCCGGGCGCCCCGCTGCCCGGCCAGCGCCGCCCCGGCCACGCCCTGATCGCGCGCCCGCTGGCCACCGGCCGGCCCTGACGGCCCGCACGACGGCGGACGGCCGGCCCGCACACCCGAGGAGGGGTGCGGACCGGCCGTCCGGGACGTGACGCGGGGTCAGTTGTCCTTGATCTCGCAGAGCGCGGCGCCGCTGCTGACGCTGGCGCCGACCTCGGCCTTCAGGCCGACGATCGTGCCGGCCTTGTGGGCGTTGAGCGGCTGCTCCATCTTCATGGCCTCCAGGACGACGATCAGCTCGCCCTCCGCGACGACCTGGCCCTCCTCGACGGCGACCTTGACGATGGTGCCCTGCATCGGCGAGGCGAGGGTGTCGCCGCTGACCGCGGAGCCCGCCTTCTTCGCGCCGACGCGGCGCTTGGCGACCTTGGTGCCGCCGCCGGCCGCCGGGGCGCTCGCGACGCCCAGCGAGGACGGCAGCGAGACCTCGATCCGCTTGCCGCCGACCTCGACGACGACGGTCTCGCGGCCCTCGGCCTCGTCACCCTCGGCGCCCGCGCCGGCGAACGGCGGGATGGTGTTCTGGAACTCGGTCTCGATCCAGCGGGTGTAGACCGTGAACGGCGTGTCGCTGCCGTGCACCTCGGGCGCGAACGCCGGGTCGGTCACCACCGCGCGGTGGAACGGGATGGCGGTCGCCATGCCCTCGACCTTGAACTCCTCCAGCGCGCGGGCGGCACGCTGCAGGGCCTGCTGCCGGGTGGCGCCGGTGACGATCAGCTTGGCGAGCAACGAGTCCCAGGCGGGGCCGATGACCGAGCCGGTCTCGACGCCGGCGTCCAGGCGCACGCCCGGGCCGGACGGCGGGGCGAACAGCGACACGGTGCCCGGGGCGGGCAGGAAGCCGCGGCCCGGGTCCTCGCCGTTGATCCGGAACTCGATCGAGTGGCCGCGGATCTCCGGGTCGTCGTAGCCGAGCTCCTCGCCGTCGGCGATCCGGAACATCTCGCGGACCAGGTCGATGCCGGTGACCTCCTCGGAGACCGGGTGCTCGACCTGCAGACGGGTGTTGACCTCCAGGAAGGAGATCAGGCCGTCCTGGGAGACCAGGAACTCGCAGGTGCCGGCGCCGACGTAGCCCGCCTCGCGGAGGATGGCCTTGGAGGCGCGGTACAGCTCGGCGTTCTGCTCGGCGGTCAGGAAGGGCGCGGGGGCCTCCTCGACCAGCTTCTGGTGGCGGCGCTGCAGCGAGCAGTCACGGGTGGAGACGATCACCACGTTGCCGTGGCGGTCGGCCAGGCACTGGGTCTCGACGTGCCGCGGCTTGTCCAGGTACTGCTCGACGAAGCACTCGCCGCGGCCGAAGGCGGCGACCGCCTCGCGGACGGCGGACTCGTACAGCTCGGGGATCTCCTCGAGCGTGCGGGCGACCTTGAGGCCGCGGCCGCCGCCGCCGTACGCCGCCTTGATGGCGACCGGCAGGCCGTGCTCGGTGGCGAAGGCGACGACCTCGTCGGCGCCGGAGACCGGCTCCGGAGTGCCGGCGACCAGCGGGGCGCCGGCGCGCTGGGCGACGTGCCGCGCGGTGACCTTGTCACCGAGGTCGCGGATGGCCTGCGGCGGCGGGCCGATCCAGATCAGCCCGGCCGCGATGACGGCCTCGGCGAAGTCGGCGTTCTCGGAGAGGAAGCCGTAGCCGGGGTGGACGGCGTCCGCACCGGAGTCGGCGGCCGCCTTGAGCACCTTGGCGATGTCCAGGTAGCTGGTCGCGGGGGTGTCGCCGCCGAGCGCGTAGGCCTCGTCGGCCGCGCGGACATGCAGCGCGTCCCGATCAGGCTCGGCGTAGACGGCGACGCTGGCGATACCGGCGTCCCGACACGCCCGGGCGACGCGGACAGCGATCTCTCCGCGGTTGGCGATGAGCACCTTGCGCACTGTGGCTCCCTTCTTGAACCTCGTTGAGTCTAGGGATCTAAGGGCACTACCGGCGAGTAGTCCCTGGTGGTGAGCTAGCCCACACGGAGCGTCACCCGATTTCGTGATCGCGCGACCACGCAGCGGCAGACACCGCTGGTAGAGACGCTACGCGTCGCGGCCGCGCAGGGCCCGCGGCGCCCCGGGGAGGGCGTCGCGGGTCCGTGGCCTTCGCCACACCGGAGGTCAGGCGGCCGCGACCGCCACCGGCCGGGTGGTCGCCTTGGCGGTGACCTCCGCGGCGAGCTCGACCACGTCCGGCCCGTACGCGCCGGGGTTGACCACCTTCAGCACCAGGACGAACGTGCTGTCCGTGCCGTGCCGCCGCGCCAGGGCGTGGTGGTTGGCCGCCAGGTAGCGGACCGCCGCGTGGTTGGACGTGGAGGTCTGACCCGATATCAGGAAGACCGGCCGGTCGCCCGATCCGGCGTGCACCCTGGCCAGCAGGGCGTACACCGGGACACCCTCCGGCACCGGCCGGGTGAGCGGGAACTCCTCGTCACCCACCGTGATGCTCAGGTCGGTGTCCCCCGCGGCGGCGGTCACCCCGGGCAGCCAGGACGCCAGGTGGGCGGCCGTCCGCTGGTTGCTGGACGGCCCGCCGAGGCAGAACTCCGCCTTGGCGCCGAGCCCTTGGCGCACCTGGTCGTGCGCCACGATCTCGGCCCGCGCCCCGCACTCGCGCACCAGGGCGGCGAGCTCCATGAGCGCGTACACGTCGTTGCGGGCCACGGCCGTGGAGGCCCGTGACCCGGCATCCCGGTTGACCACCAGGAGGCACTCGGTGCCCTCCGGCATGCCGAAGAACCGCTGGGTGCGGTCCAGGCGGCGCCGGCGGCGCGCGGTCTGGGCGATCCAGCCGATGCCCGCGCTGATGGCGGAGGCCACCAGTCCGAGCACCACGTTGAGGACGCTGTCGGTCATCCCCCGCTCCTTCCGGCCGACGGCTGCGTCAGCCTATCGGGGGACGGTACGGGGCCGGGCTGGCCCGCCGCGACAGTTGTTCGCCCCCGGTTCTGTCCGATTCCGCAGGGCGCCGACCGGAGTGCTCCGTTCCGCTTCACTCGATCGCGGCCGGGTATTGGTATGGACCATTGACGGCTCCGGTGGCTCCCCCTAGCGTGACGCCGCGTCGGGCGGCGGCCGGCCGCCCCCGCCCCGGGGGAGTCGATGTGATGCGGAGCACCACGGCGGTACGGCTCGCGGCCGCGCTGGCCGCAGTCGCGGCGCTGGCGGGCTGCGAGTCCGGCGGAGGCGCTCCCGCGCCCGCCGCCGCGAGCAGCCCGGCGGGATACGGCTGCCTCACCGAGGAGCAGGCCGCCAAGGGCTCGGTCACCGTCGACGGGCTCTCCCCGGTGGAGGCCTACTACCGGGACTCCGACGCTTGCGGCGCGAAGACCGCCGTCGTCCTCTCGCACCAGAACGGCGGCAGCCTCTGCGACTGGATCCCCTACCTGGAGGCCTTCACCGGGGCCGGGTACGCGGTGCTGCCCTACACCGCCAACGGCACCGTCTCCGACACCATCGAGCAGGTGGCGGGCCACCTCAAGGCCAAGGGGATCGCCCGGCTCGTCCTGGTCGGCGCCTCCAAGGGCGGCACCGGTTCGCTGGTGGCCGGCTCGCTGCCGGACCTGCCCGTGCCGGCCGCCGCCGTGGTCTCGCTCAGCGGACCGGAGTCCTTCGGCGGGGACAACGCGGGCACCGCCGTCAAGCGGCTCACCGCGCCCGTGCTGTTCGCCGCCGAGGAGCACGACCAGCCGTTCGCCGACAATGCCCGCAGCCTGCACGGTGCGGCCGCCGCCACCGACAAGCAGCTGAAGATCTACCCCGGCGGCAACCACGGCGCCGCGCTGCTCTCCGACGGTGCGCTGCCCGACGTGCTGGCCTTCCTGGCTCGGACGGCGCCGCCGCAGGGCTGAGCCGGGGCGGGGTGCGGGTCAGACCCAGAGGTCGGTGATCCGCACGCCCAGGTCGGCCAGCAGCCGCCGCAGCAGCGGCAGCGACAGGCCGATCACATTGCCCGAGTCGCCGTCGATGCCCTCCACGAACGGGGCCGAGCGGCCGTCCAGGGTGAACGCCCCCGCCACGTGCAGGGGTTCGCCGGAGGCGATGTACGCGGCGATCTCCTCGTCGTCCGGGGTGCCGAAGCGGACGGTGGTCGAGGCGGTCGCCGACGACTGCCGGCCGGTCGCCGTGTCGACGACGCAGTGGCCGGTCTGCAGCACGCCCGCCCGGCCGCGCATCGAGCGCCAGCGCTCCAGCGCCTCGGCGGCGTCCGCGGGCTTGCCGAGCGCCTGCCCGTCGAGCTCCAGCACCGAGTCGCAGCCGATCACCAGTTCGCCGCCGGTGAGGCCGGCCGCCACCGTCTTGGCCTTCGCCTCGGCGAGCACCAGGGCGAGTTCGGCGGGGGTGGCGGCGCTGAGCGCGTCCTCGTCGACCCCGCTGACCCGCACCTGCGGGTCGAGGCCGGCCTGGCGGAGCAGCCCGAGCCGGGCCGGGGACGCGGAGGCGAGGACGAGGGTGCGGCGATCGGTCATGGCGCCAAGCCTAGGGCGTGTCCTCCTACCCGGAGGACGCACCCCGGGGCCCCGGCGTCCCCGCCCGCCGGGCCGTCAGCGGACCAGCAGCAGGGCCGCGACGAACGCGAGGACCGCCAGCAGCAGGCCGGCGCGGCGGAGCATCCGCTGCGCCCTCCGGGCTTCGGGGGAGGGCTCGTCGCGGGGGTCTGACCAGAGCACCTCACAATCCTGCTGCGGGCGCGCGGAGGGCGCCTGAGTACGCGTACTCAAACCGGGCTGCCCCGTCCGGAACCCTTGACGCGCGGACCGGTCGGCCCTGCAATGGTCCGGACGACTTGTCGCGTCCATGATCTGTGCGGGCAGAGGGTGCGACGGCGTCACCGGGTCAGGGACACCACGGGCGTCCGGCGGACGCCCGCCCCCACAGGTTCCAGCCGAGGAGACGTACCGTGCCCCGTCCGTCCGTCAGTTCGTTGGAGACCGCCCGCCCGTACGCGGTGGGCCTGTTCCGCGTCGTCGCAGGCCTGCTGTTCACGGCCCACGGCGCCGCATCGCTGTTCGGCGTCCCGGCGGGCGGCCGGGGCGGCGGCACCGTGGAGGCGTGGTCCTGGCCCGGCTGGTACGCCGCGGTCATCCAGCTCGTCGGCGGCGCCCTGGTGCTGCTCGGGCTCGCCACCCGCGCCGCCGCCGTCGTCTGCTCCGGCTCGATGGCCTACGCCTACTTCTCCGTCCACCAGGAGCACGCGCTCTGGCCGATGCAGAACGGCGGCGAGCCGGCCGCGCTGTTCGCCTGGGTGTTCCTGCTGATCGCGGTGCTCGGCCCCGGCGCGGTGGCCCTGGACGGCCTGCTCGGCCGCCGCTCCGCCGAGGCCGGCTGACCGGGCCGCCGCACCCGCCGCGCAACGCCGGACGGCCCGGCGCACCGCCCCGCGAAGGGGGTGCACCGGGCCGTCCTGCCGCCTCGGCTCAGCGGGCCCAGCCGGAGGTCCGCCAGGCGGCGGGGCCGTGGGCCGGCATGCTGCGCATCTTCCGCGCGTGGTCGCGCCACGGGGACGCCGGGCCGCCCGCCCGGCCGGCCGCCTCGGCGGCGGCCTGCGCGGCGGCGGCCCGGGAATGGACCACCGCCAGGACGGTGGCCAGCTCCTCGGGGGTCGGCTGCCCGTGCAGCACCTGGATGGGGGCCATGGGTCGATCCTCTCGCGGAACGGACTACAGCGGAATGTTGCCGTGCTTCTTCGGCGGCAGCGTCTCCCGCTTGCCGCGCAGCGCCCGCAGTCCGCGCACGATGTGCCGGCGGGTCTCGCTCGGGGCGATGACCGCGTCCACGTAGCCGCGCTCGGCGGCCAGGTACGGGTTGAGCAGGGTGTCCTCGTACTCGGCGACCAGCTCGGCCCGGCGCGCGTCGACATCCGCGCCCGCCTTCGCGGCCTCGGCGAGCTCGCGGCGGTAGACGATGTTGGCCGCGCCCTGCGCGCCCATGACGGCGATCTGCGCGGTCGGCCAGGCCAGGTTCAGGTCCGCGCCCAGGTGCTTGGAGCCCATGACGTCGTACGCGCCGCCGAAGGCCTTGCGGGTGATCACGGTGATCAGCGGCACGGTGGCCTCGGCGTACGCGTAGATCAGCTTGGCGCCGCGGCGGATGATGCCGTCCCACTCCTGGCCGGTGCCGGGCAGGAAGCCGGGCACGTCGACGAAGGTCAGCACCGGGATGTTGAAGCTGTCGCAGGTCCGCACGAAGCGCGCGGCCTTCTCGCTGGCGTCGATGTCCAGGCAGCCGGCCAGGTCCATCGGCTGGTTGCCGACGATGCCGACCGGGTGGCCCTCGACCCGGCCGAAGCCGGTGATGATGTTGCCGGCGAACAGCGGCTGGGTCTCCAGGAACTCGCCGTCGTCCAGGACGTGCTCGATCACCTTGTGCATGTCGTACGGCTGGTTCGCCGAGTCCGGCACGATCGTGTCGAGCTCGAGGTCCTCGTCGGTGATCGAGAGGTCGGCCTGCTCGGGGTAGGCCGGCGGGTCGGACAGGTTGTTGGAGGGCAGGTACGACAGCAGGTTCTTGACGTACTCGATCGCCTCCTTCTCGTCCGCCGCCAGGTAGTGCGCGTTGCCCGACTTGGTGTTGTGGGTGCGGGCGCCGCCCAGCTCCTCCATGCCGACGTCCTCGCCGGTGACCGTCTTGATGACGTCCGGGCCGGTGATGAACATGTGCGAGGTCTGGTCGGCCATCACCACGAAGTCGGTGATCGCGGGGGAGTACACCGCGCCGCCCGCGCAGGGGCCCATGATCAGCGAGATCTGCGGGACGACACCCGAGGCGTGCACGTTGCGGCGGAAGATCTCGCCGTACAGGCCGAGCGAGACCACGCCCTCCTGGATGCGGGCGCCGCCGGAGTCGTTGATGCCGATGACCGGGCAGCCGGTCTTCAGCGCGAAATCCATCACCTTGACGATCTTCTCGCCGAACACCTCGCCGAGCGAGCCGCCGAAGACGGTGAAGTCCTGCGCGAAGACCGCGACCTGACGGCCGTCGACGGTGCCGTAGCCGGTGACCACGCCGTCGCCGTACGGGCGGTTCCGCTCCTGCCCGAAGTTGGTCGAGCGGTGCCGGGCGAACTCGTCGAACTCGACGAACGAGTCCTCGTCCAGCAGCTCCACGACCCGCTCACGCGCCGTCAGCTTGCCCTTGGCATGCTGCTTCTCGACGGCCGCGGCCGAGCCGGAGTGGACCGCCTCGTCGATCCTCCGCCGCAGATCGGCGAGTTTCCCGGCGGTGCTGTGGGGGTCGTACGGCGCCTCGGTCATGTGAGGTGGCTCTCCCTGGTCCTTGGCCGCACCCGAAGCCGACGACGGCATGAGGGCAGGGCGGCACTGCGACTACCGCCAAGTAGCGTAGCCAGCCGCGCGCGAATCGTGTTATGGCCAGCGACACAGTGTGTCGGAACGCCTTCTGCGGGACGATAAGGCGGCCTGCGCCCGCACAGGCCTTCGCACACCCTCCGCGCCGTCCGCGCTGCACCGGGCGCCACCCCGCCCCGTCGGTAGGCTGGCCCGGTGACCGACGCCGAGCAGCCCGAGCCCACCCGTCCCCGCCGCAGCGGCCTGCGCGGCCTCGGCCAGGGCGCCGGCCCCTCGCCCTGGACGGACCTGGAACGGCCCCCGCTGGACACCGCGGCCCTCCGCCGCGACCTGCTCGTCCCCGGCGGCCTGTGGACCTCGCTCGACATCGTCACCGAGACCGGCTCCACCAACACCGACCTCGCCGCCCGCGCCCGGGCCGGCGCCCCCGAGGGCGCCGTCCTGATCGCCGAGTCGCAGAGCGCCGGCCGCGGCCGGCTGGAGCGCCGCTGGAGCGCCCCGCCGCGCTCCGGGCTCTTCCTCTCGATGCTGCTGCGGCCCGCCGAGGTGCCGGTCGAGCGGTACGGCTGGCTGCCGATCCTGGTCGGCGTCGCCGCCGCCACCACCGTCTCCCGGATCGCCGAACTCGACACCGGCCTCAAGTGGCCCAACGACCTCCAGGTCACCGTCGGCGGCGAGGAACGCAAGATCGGCGGCATCCTCACCGAGCTCTCCGGCGGCGCCGTCGTCGCCGGCCTCGGCATCAACGTCTCGCTGCGCGCCGGCGAACTCCCGGTGCCCACCGCCGGCTCGCTCGCCCTCGCGGGAGCCGAAGTCACCGACCGGCAGATCCTGCTGCGCGGCCTGCTGCGGGAGTTCGCCGAACTGTACGGCGAGTGGCGGGCCGCGGCCGGCGACCCGCACGCCAGCGGACTGCTGCCCGCGTACACCGCCCGCTGCACCACGCTCGGCCGCCCCGTCCGGGTGCAGCTGCCCGGTGACCGCGAACTCGCCGGTGAGGCCGTCGCGGTGGACGGCGACGGCCGGCTCGTCGTGCGCACCCCCGACGGCACCCGCCACCCGGTGGCGGCCGGGGACGTGGTGCACGTGCGCCCGGAGCGTCCGGACTCCGCCTGATCCGGACGGATGCCCCGGATTGCGGGATTCCGTGCGAACATTCCACCTGGCAGCGGTGTGAGGCGCGCCACTACCCCCGGGTGGTCGGCCGCCCTTGACAGGCAGGACAAGAGGAAGTGCGGCGACCGCACGGGGATGGACCGGTGGCAGGCGAGGAATCGGGCAACGGCAACGGCGGCCAAGACAACGGCGGGGCGGGCGAACGCACCGTCGCGCTGGATCTGGAACGGCTGATCCTCGACGCCCCGCGCAAATACACCCCCTACCAGGCCGCCCGCGCGGCCGACGTCCCGATGGACCTGGCCACCAGGTTCTGGCGGGCGATGGGCTTCCCCGACATCGGCCAGTCCCGGGCGCTGACCGACAACGACGTGATCGCGCTGCGACGCCTCGCCGGCCTCATCGAGTCCGGACTGCTCAGCGAGTCGATGGCGATCCAGGTCGCCCGCTCCACCGGCCAGACCACCGCGCGGCTCGCGGGCTGGCAGATGGACACCTTCCTGGAGAACCTCACCCAGGCCGTCGAGCCCGGCCTCACCCGGGCCGAGGTCGCCTACCCGCTCACCGAACTGCTGCTGCCCGAGCTGGAGCAGTTCCTGGTGTACGTCTGGCGCCGCCAGCTCGCCGCCGTCACCGGCCGCGTGGTGCACGCCGCCGAGGACACCGAGATCACCAGCGGCCGGCTCGCCGTCGGCTTCGCCGACCTGGTCGGCTTCACCCGGCTCTCGCGCCGGCTGGAGGAGGAGGAGCTCGGCGAACTCGTCGAGACCTTCGAGAACACCTGCTCCGACCTCATCGCCGGCCAGGGCGGCCGGGTCATCAAGACCCTCGGCGACGAGATCCTCTACGTCACCGAGGACCCGGCGGTCGCCGCCGAGATCGCCCTCTGCCTGGTCGAGACGCTCGCCAAGGAGGACACCATGCCCGCGCTGCGGGTCGGCATGGCCTTCGGCACCGTCACCTCCCGAATGGGCGACGTCTTCGGCACCACCGTCAACCTGGCCAGCCGGCTCACCTCGATCGCCCCGCGGGACGCGGTGCTCGTCGACGGCGACTTCGCCGCCGCGCTGGAGCAGACCGGAGCCGTCCCGCCGCACGTGCCGGAGGACCCGGCCGGCCGCCAGGCGGAGGGCGGCTTCCCCTTCCACCTCCAGCCGATGTGGCGGCGCCCGGTGCGCGGCCTCGGCCTGGTCGAGCCGTGGCTGCTCGGCCGGAGCCACGACCCGGAGTGACCGCGGGCCGCCCGCGCCTCCCTCCGCCGCGGACGCTCACGACTTCACCTTGACAAATCGGGCAATGCCTTACCAAACCGCCATAATCTTGATCCAGGATGGATGCGCACCAGGGCGGACGCACCAGGGTGGACCAAGGGACGAGGCGATCCGGTTGAGCGGTGAGGCGGACAGCGCTGCGGACCGGGCCGGCCAACCCCCTGCCACCCCGGACGTGCGTCTGCGTGCGGTCGTCGAACTCGCCCACGACATGGCGGGGGCGCTGACCCCGCTGGAGGCCGTCCGCGCCGCAGTCGTCCGCGCCACCGCCGCGCTGGAGGCCACCATGGCCGCCGTCTCGGTCTGGGACCGCGAGTCCGGCCGGCTCCGGGTGCTCGCCAACTACGGCGAACTCGCCGCCGGCGAGGAGGAGTTCCCCGAGGACGAGTCCTACCCGGTGGCCGACTTCCCGGAGATCGTCACCTACCTCGAAGAGCACTGGACCACCGGCCGGCTGCCCCGCGCCTGGGTGCAGACCGCCGAGGACACCGACCCCCTCCACGCACCGGACCACCCGTCCGCGAGCGCGTTCTGCCTGCAGCGCGCCGCCGGACTGCGCCGGCGCGGCCGGGAGTGCTGCCTGGTCGCCCCGATCGTCCTGCACGGCCAGGCCTGGGGCGAGCTCTACCTCGCCCGCAGCGCCGGGCTCCCGGTCTTCGGCGAGGCCGACGTCGACTACGCCACCCTGCTCGCCGCCCAGATCTCGGCCGGACTCTCGCAGACCGAACGGCTCGCCGACCTCCGCCGGCTCGCCTTCACCGACCCGCTCACCGGCCTCGCCAACCGGCGCGCCGTCGACGCCCGGCTGGAGAGCGCCCTGCAGGCGCACAACCGCGACAACACCGTCGTCAGCCTCGTCGTCTGCGACGTCAACGGCCTCAAGCGGGTCAACGACCAACTCGGCCACGAGATGGGCGACCGCCTGCTGGAACGGTTCGCCCACCAGCTCTCGCTCTGCGCCGCCAAACTCCCCGGCAGCCTCGCCGCCCGGCTCGGCGGCGACGAGTTCTGCCTCCTCGTCGAGGGCCAGAAGGCCGACGAGGTGGTGGCCGTCGCCGAGGAGCTCTGCGCCCGCGCCCTGCAGCTCACCGAGGGCGAGGGCGTCGCCTGCGGCGTCGCCTCCACCGGCGACTCCATCGGCCCGGTCTCCACCGCCGACCGGCTGTTCCGACTCGCCGACGCCGCCCAGTACCGCGCCAAGGCCGCCCGCGCCGCCCACCCCGTGGTGGCCGGCCGCAGCCACGGCCCCGGCTTCTCACCCGACCCCACCGTGATGCTCGCCGACGCCGCCGACCCCCGCCACCGCGCCGACGGCCGCCGCGGCGGATCCGGCCAGCGCGGAAACGGCGACCGCCGGCGGTTCCGCGGCGCCGCGCGCAGCGCCGACCCCGGCCAGCTGCTCATCACCGTGCTCGCCGCCCTCGACCAGAACGAGGTCCACCGCACCAGCCACCCCGCCGACACCCTCGCCCGGCTGGTCACCGTCGCCGAGACGTCCGCCCGGCTGCTGGACGCCGTCGCGTGGTGGGTCTCCTACGTGCCGCCCGGCTCGCACCTCATGCGCACCGCCCAGCACGCCGTCTACCGGATGACCAGCGGCCCGAGCAGCTCCGGCGCCGCCACCCAGCGCGCCCAGATCGAGGCCCCGGACGCCGTCTTCGACCTGCGCCACTACCCGCTCACCCGGCGGGCCTCCCGCGGCGGCGGCTTCGCCCTGCGGGCCGGCTCGGCCGGCAACGACCCCTCCGAGGAGGCCGTGATGGTGGTCAGCGGCTACAAGGGCATGGTCGCCGCCGGCGGCCCCAACCCGGCCGGCGGCTGGCTGGTCGAACTCTTCGCCGACGAGTCCACCCTCCCGCTCGGCCAGGTCGCCTCCGCCCTCCGCGCCCTCGTCGCCGTCGCCCTCTCCGGCCCCACCTCGCCACCCCCGGACTAGCTGTACTCGGCCCTGCCGCCGCGGAGAACCGCGGGGGCCCGTGCGGTGCGGCTTCGACGGGCCGGCACGGGGTACGTCACATCTGGGCCACAGGGTCCGTCCGAGGGCTGTGCCGGGCGGGCGGCGGCTGCGACAGTGGGCCGGACATCATCGGGGGACCTGGGAGGGACCATGCGTACCAAGTTGGCGGGGGCACTGCTCGCACTCGCACTGGCGTTCGGCGGATCCGCGCTGGCCGGCGGCGAGGCCGCGGCGGCGACGACCCGCACCGCACCCGCGGCGGCCGTTCAGCAGGCCCCGGCGCAGGCGCCCGCGCAGGCCCGGGCGCTCGGGCAGGCGGCGGCGCCCGCGGTCGCCCCGGCGGCGTCCAAGCAGAAGACCGCCAAGGTGGCGAAGTCCAAGTCGAAGTCCAAGAAGAAGAAGAGCTTCTTCGGCACCGTCGCGGGCATCGTGATCGGCGTCGTGGTCCTCGGCATCGTGCTGATCGTCATCGTCGTCATCGTGATGGCGATGCGCCGCAGGAACTGACGGAACGGCGGGTGGCGGCCCGTCAGCCGGTCGCCACCCGTTCCGTCCCGGTGTACACGTTGGCGCTCTCGCCGCGCAGGAAGCCCACCAGTGTGAGGCCCAGCTCCTCGGCGAGCTCGACCGCGAGCGAGGACGGCGCCGAGACCGCGGCCAGCAGCGGCACGCCCGCCAGCGCCGCCTTCTGGGTCAGCTCGAACGAGGCCCGCCCGCTCACCAGCAGCACGTGCCCGGTGAGCGGCAGCCGGCCCTCCCGCAGGGCCCAGCCGATCACCTTGTCCACCGCGTTGTGCCGCCCGACGTCCTCGCGGGCGCACAGCAGCCTGCCCTCCGCGTCGAACAGGCCGGCCGCGTGCAGCCCGCCGGTGGAGTCGAAGGCCCGCTGCGCGGCGCGGAGCCGGTCCGGCAGGCCGTACAGCAGCGCGGGGGAGACCCGCAGGTCGTCCCGGTCGACCGGCCAGCGGCTGTGTGTGCGGACGGACTCCACGGTGTCCCGGCCGCACAGCCCGCAGGCGCTGGTGGTGAGCAGGTTGCGGTGCCCGGAGAGCGGGGCCGCGTCGCCGCGGACCGTCGCGTCCACCACGTTGTAGGTGTTGGCACCGTCCGCGTCCGTGCCGGCGCAGTACCGCAGGGCGGCCAGCTGCTCGGTGCGGTGCACCACGCCCTCGCCGACGAGGAAGCCCGCGACCAGGTCGAAGTCGTGGCCGGGGGTGCGCATGGTGACGGTCAGCGGTTCGCCGCCGAGCCGTATCTCCAGCGGCTCCTCGGCCGCCAGCGCGTCGGGGCGCACTCCCGTCTCGGTGCCGCGCAGCCGCACCACCCGGCGCCGTACCGTCGCCCGTGCCATCGACCCTCCGCATGCCGTTCTCCGCTGTGCCCAGCCTGCGGCACCGCCCGCCCGAAGGGAAATCCCCCGGGGCGCCGTCCGGGACGTGCCCGGGCCAGCGGTTGTCAGATTCCCATTCACCTGATCTCATTGTGCATATGGATATGCACGGTGCTGTGGCCCCCGACGCGCCACTCGTCCAGGTCGGCAAGGCCGACGTCACCGCCGAGGACGTCCTCGCCGTCGCCCGCGGCAACGCCCGGGTCGAGATCGGCCCGGACGCGCTCGCCGAGATGGCCGGCGCCCGCGCCCGGATCGACGCGCTCGCGGCCGAGCCGCGCCCGGTCTACGGAGTCTCCACCGGCTTCGGCGCCCTCGCCGTCCGCCACATCAGCCCCGAGCTGCGCGCCCAGCTGCAGCGCTCCCTGGTGCGCTCGCACGCCGCCGGCATGGGCCCGGTGGTCGAGCGCGAGGTCGTCCGCGCGCTGGTGTTCCTGCGGATGAAGACCCTCGCCTCCGGCCGCACCGGCGTCCGCCCGCTGGTCGCCGAGACGATGGCCGCGCTGCTCAACGCCGGCATCACCCCGGCCGTCCGCGAGTTCGGCTCGCTCGGCTGCTCCGGCGACCTCGCCCCGCTCTCGCACTGCGCCCTCGCGCTGATGGGCGAGGGCACCTCCTTCGGCCCGGACGGCGTGGAGAAGGACACCGCGGAGCTGCTCGCCGCCGCCGGCATCGAGCCGATCGAGCTGCTGGAGAAGGAGGGCCTCGCCCTCATCAACGGCACCGACGGCATGCTCGGCATGCTGGTCATGGCCATCGCCGACCTGCAGAAGCTGTTCACCACCGCGGACATCACCGCCGCGATGAGCCTGGAGGCGCTGCTCGGCACCGACAAGGTGCTCGCGCCGGAGCTGCACGCCCCGATCCGCCCGCACCCCGGCCAGGCGCTCTCCGCCGCCAACATGCTGGCCGTGCTCCGGGGCTCCGGCCTGACCGGCCACCACCAGGACGACGCGCCGCGCGTCCAGGACGCCTACTCGATCCGCTGCGCCCCGCAGGTCGCCGGCGCTGGCCGTGACACCGTCGCGCACGCCCGCACGGTGGCCGAGCGCGAGCTCGCCGCCTCCGTCGACAACCCGGTGGTGCTGCCGGACGGCCGGGTCGAGTCCAACGGCAACTTCCACGGCGCCCCGGTCGCCTACGTGCTGGACTTCCTCGCCATCGCCGCCGCCGACCTCGGCTCGATCTCCGAGCGCCGCACCGACCGGCTGCTCGACAAGGCCCGCTCGCACGGCCTGCCGGCCTTCCTCGCCGACGACCCGGGCGTGGACTCCGGCCTGATGATCGCCCAGTACACCCAGGCCGCCCTGGTCAGCGAGAACAAGCGGCTCGCCGTCCCGGCCTCGGTGGACTCGATCCCGTCCTCCGCGATGCAGGAGGACCACGTGTCGATGGGCTGGTCGGCCGCGCGCAAGCTGCGCCAGGCGGTCACCAACCTGACCCGGGTGCTCGCCGTCGAGCTGGTCGCCTCGGCCCGCGCCCTGGAGATCCGTGCCGAGGGCGGCAGCGGCCCGCTCGCCCCGGCCACCGCCGCCGCGATCGCCGCGGCCCGCGAGGCGGGCGTCGGCGGCCCCGGCCGGGACCGCTTCCTGTCGCCGGACCTGGAGGCCGCGGCCGCACTGGTCGAGTCCGGCGCGCTGGTCGCCGCGGTCGAGCGGGTCACCGGCCGGCTGGCCTGACGCACGGGCGGGACGGCCGGGCTCAGTACCGGTCGTCCCGCCGCCGCTCCCGGCCCCGGCCGGCCCGCGCGGAGGAGACGTTGATGCCGACGATGCCCGCCCAGCACACGATCAGGCCGGGCAGGCCGGAGCTCTCGGCGGCGATCGCGGACAGCGGGATGCCCATCACCAGCGAGAGCACCTGCACCTTGAACTGCGGGTTCCCGGGCCGCCGTCCGGGGTCGGCGGCGCTGCCGAGGCGCTCGGCGACGCGCTGCTCGACCCGGGCGTCGAGCCGCTCGTCCAGGCGCGTCAGGAAGGAGTCCACGATCTCCGCCTCGTACTCCTTGCCGAGCTCCTTGCGGGTCTGCAGGGCGGCGTCGAGGTCGCGCGCGAGGTCGTCCTTGCGAAGGTCCATGGCACCAGCCTGGCCGGGCCGCCGGGCCGCGGTCCACCGCCGGAGCGCGATCTCGGGGAAGGTTCAGGGCCGTCTCGGGGTGTCCCCGGGGGCGACCCCGAGGCCGCACCGGCCGGCGCGACCGCCCGCGCGGCGTGTCCCGTTCCTCGAAACACCGTTGCCCACATGCCAGGACTGCGCGACAGTCGTCCCAGCCGCCGTCGCCAACGGCGTGCGCCGTTCACGAGCCCGGAGGAACCGCCGATGACAGCCCTGGACGAGACCGGTACCTTCGGCCCCTCCGCCCGACTCCTCCAGCTGTTCGAGGGCCACCGGCTCACCCCCACCCAGCGCCGGATCGCGCACTCCCTCGTCCGGCACGCCACCGAGGCGCCCTTCCTCTCCAGCGTGGAGGTCGCCGAGCTGGCCGGGGTCAGCCAGCCGTCGGTCACCCGCTTCGCGGTCGCCCTCGGCTACGACGGCTATCCGGCGCTGCGCAAGCAGCTGCGCGAACTCGGTGCGGGCGAGGCGGCGCCGGCCGCCGAGACCCCGGCGGACGCCGTCCGCAACGAGCACCAGCAGGCCGTGCTCGCCGAGATCGAGCACCTGCGGCACCTCGCCGACCTGCTCGCCGACCCCGAGCCGATCGTCCGCGCCGCCCGGCTGCTCGCCGCCTCCCGGCCGCTGCCGGTGATCGGCCTGCGGGCCGCCTCGGCGCAGGCGCACGGCTTCGCCTACTTCGCCTCCAAGGTGCACCCGGACGTACGCCTGCTGGACGAGGGCGGCTCGATGCTGGCCGACCGGATCGAGCAGGCCGCGTCGGCCGGCGCGACCGCGCTGGCCTGCTTCGCGCTGCCCCGCTACCCGCGGGAGCTGATGGACGCTCTGCTCACCGCCCGGGAGTGCGGCCTGACGGTCGTGACGGTCGCCGACAGCGCGTTCGCCCCGGTCGCCAAGCTCTCCGACCTGATGCTGCCCGCCGCGGTCGGCACCGGCCTGGTCTTCGACACCGCCTGCGCGCCGATGATGCTCGGCCGGGTACTGCTGCAGACCATGTGCGACGAGATCCCGGGCGCCGAGGCCCGCCTGGAGGCCATCGAGCAGTCGGCGACCGCGCGCGGGCTGTTCCTGGAGTAGCCGCCGCCCGGTCCCGCAGGGGCTGCCGCACGGCTGCCGGGGGCGGCGCGCGGAGGGCAACTGTGCGCGTTCCGGCGGGTTGGCGCCCGGCCGGGAGCGGGCATCCCTTTCACAGGGCCCGGTCGCGGGCCGGACGGGGGTGAGCGGGATGCGGGTGATCCACCAGATGAGACCGACCGCGCGGCTGGCCGACGGCGCCGACGAGTGGTCCTGTCCGACCTGCGGCCGGCGGATCGTGCTGCGCCGTCCGCCGGACCCCGGCATCACCGTGCTGGAGGCGGGCGACGAGTCCGCCGTCCACATCGGGATCACCGAGCCGACCGCCGCCGAGCGGGCCGCCGCCGAGGCGGCCGAGCGGTACGGTCTCGGCCCCGTCCAGGAGATCCCGCGGCCGCCGGCCAGGACGCCGCGGGAGGTGCGCGGGACGGATGCCCCGGAGCCCGCGACCGTCGACGCGCAGGACCGCGCCTGGCTGGCCGAGATCGGCATCGACTGGGAGGGCGACGCGGCCGCCTGAGCCGCGTCGGGCGCGGCGGGAATAGCCGCCGTGGCAGGGTCGTTCAGCCCCATGTAGTTGAAATCTGAACGATCTGGAGAGTGAGCCATGCAGTTCGGGATCTTCACCGTGGGCGACGTCACCGAGGACCCGACCACCGGCCGGACGCCGACCGAGCACGAGCGGATCAAGGCGATGGTGGCCATCGCCCGGAAGGCCGAGGAGGTGGGCCTGGACGTCTTCGCGACCGGCGAGCACCACAACCCGCCGTTCGTGCCCTCCTCGCCGACCACCATGCTCGGCCACATCGCGGCCCGCACCGACCGGATCGTCCTCTCCACCTCGACCACGCTGATCACCACCAACGACCCGGTGAAGATCGCCGAGGACTTCGCGATGCTCCAGCACCTGGCCGACGGCCGGGTCGACCTGATGCTCGGCCGCGGCAACACCGGCCCGGTCTACCCCTGGTTCGGCCAGGACATCCGCCAGGGCATCCCGCTCGCGATCGAGAACTACGCGCTGCTGCACCAGCTGTGGCGCGAGGACGTGGTCGACTGGCAGGGCCGCTTCCGCACCCCGCTGCAGGGCTTCACCTCCACCCCGCGCCCGCTGGACGGCGTCCCGCCGTTCGTCTGGCACGGCTCGATCCGCAGCCCCGAGATCGCCGAACAGGCCGCGTACTACGGCGACGGCTTCTTCGCCAACAACATCTTCTGGCCGAAGGAGCACTTCCAGCGGCTGGTCAACCTCTACCGCGAGCGGTACGCGCACTACGGCCACGGCACCGCGGAGCAGGCGATCGTCGGCCTCGGCGGCCAGGTCTTCATGCGCCGCAACTCCCAGGACGCCGTCCGCGAGTTCCGCCCGTACTTCGACAACGCGCCGGTCTACGGGCACGGCCCCTCGCTGGAGGAGTTCACCGAGCAGACCCCGCTCACCGTCGGCAGCCCGCAGGAGGTCATCGACAAGACCCTCGCCTTCCGCGAGTCCTTCGGCGACTACCAGCGGCAGCTGTTCCTGGTCGACCACGCCGGGCTGCCGCTGAAGACCGTCCTGGAGCAGCTCGACCTGCTCGGCGAGGAGGTCGTCCCGGTGCTGCGCAAGGAGTTCGCCAACGGCCGCCCGGCAGAGGTGCCGGACGCCCCGACCCACGCCTCGCTGCTCGCCGGGCGCACCGAGAACACCACCGACACCGCCGAGGAGGCCCGATGACCGCCCCGTTCAAGCTGGTCGCCGTGTCGGCCGGCCTGTCCCAGCCGTCGTCCACCCGGCTGCTCGCCGACCGGCTGGCGGGCGCCGTCCGGACGGCGCTGGAAGGTCGGCGCGGGGTCGAGGTCGAGGTGGTCGAGCTACGCGGCCTCGCCCGCGGCATCGCCGACCACCTGGTCACCGGCTTCCCCGGGCCGGAGCTGCGGGCCGCCCTGGAGTCCGTCGAGCGTGCGGACGCCGTGATCGCGGTGACGCCGATCTTCAGCGCCTCGTACAGCGGCCTGTTCAAGTCGTTCTTCGACGTGCTCGACCCGGACGCGCTCACCGGCACGCCGGTGCTGGTCGCCGCCACCGGCGGCACCGCCCGGCACTCGCTGGCGCTGGAGCACGCCGTGCGGCCGCTCTTCGCCCACCTGCGGGCCGTCGTGGTGCCGACCGCGGTGTTCGCGGCCTCCGAGGACTGGGGGCCGGGCGGTGACGCCGAGGGGCTCGCCCCGCGGATCGCCCGCGCCGGGGGCGAACTCGCCGACCTGCTCGCGGCCCGCCCGCCCAGGCCCCGCACGGAGTCCGCGGTGGTGCCCTTCGAGCAGCAGCTGGCGGCCCTGCGCGCGGGTTGAGGCGTGCACCGGCGGCGGGCGGCGGGACCGACCCGCGC
>NZ_JBFBJZ010000086.1:0-27091 GCF_040686255.1 Kitasatospora sp. NPDC085879
GAACCGCCTCCAGGCCATCGACCGGGAAACCGACGTCGCCTGAGCGGTGCACACAACTCCGTACCGGCTGGAGCACTCAGATCAGTACGCGGACACAGCGTGTAGTTCCAGTCGCCGTGAAACGCATCGGGCGTGATCGGCAAGGCCTGGAACTCGGCAGCACTCACCGTTGAACCCAGGAGGTAGCTACCGGTGTCGAGCTCGGCCCCGATGGTCAGCCCGGTCCGGGTGGTCGTAGCGGCGATCGTCTCGATGACGACCTCGTAGCTGGTCAATGGCTGGCCCCGCCAGTTCGCGGTGATGTGGCAGAACATCCGGTGTTCGATCTTGTTCCATTTCGACGTGCCCGGCGGGAAGTGGCAGACCGTGATCTCCAGGCCGCTCTCCAGGGCGAAGGCGGCCAGGTGCTTCTTCCAGGTCCAGCGGCGGGGATCGTTGGAGCCGCCGGCGTCGGCGGTGATCAGCAACCGGGTGGCGTTCGGATGGTGCACCCGTCCGCAGTTCCGCCACCAGCGGCGTATGGACTCGACCGCGAACTCGGCGGTGTCGTGGTCGGTTCCGACGTTGACCCAGCCGGTGTTGGTGGCGATGTCGTAGATCCCGTAGGGGATGGCGACGGGCTGGTCGCTGGTGGTGAAGGTGTGGCAGTCGACCTTGATCGGGTCCTTGCCCGGCCGCCAGGTGCGGCCGGGCCGGTCGCGGCTGCCGAGCCATTCCTTAGCCTTGGTGTCGACGCTGATCACCGGCTGCCGGTCGTCGAGGAAGGCGGTGGCCGTGGCGTTCAGGTGAGCGAACTGGGCGTCGCGGTCCGGATGACTGGCGCCTTCGGTGGTCTTGACGGTGCCCTGGAGGCTGTAGCCCAGGCCGTGCAGCAGACGGCCGACGGTTGCGGCACTGACCGGATGGCTCTGCGAGGTGAGGGCCGAGGCCAGGGCCCGCAGCGACAAGGTGGTCCATCGCAGCGGCGAGACGGGATCACCCCGGGTGTGCGGCTCGATCAGCGCCTCGAGCGCGGCCAGCAGGCCGGGGTCGGTGACCGTCAACGGCTTGCGGCCGGCTCCCGCAGCCCGGACCCTCCGCGTCGGCACCGGGTCCCCGGCCAACTCGGTCACGCCACGCGAGACGGTGGCGGTACTGGTCCCCGAGGCAGCAGCCACCAGGGCGATCCCGCCGTGGCCGATCGCCGCAGCCTCACTGGCCAGGTAGAGCCGACGGCGCCGCTCATCAAGATGCGGCAGGATCCGATCGAACTTGGCCCGTAACACCGTGACGGGCGGACGCACAGTCATGGTCCACCCTCCCACCAAGTCCTCCTGAACAAGCACTAATTGAAATACAAGCCCCCAGGGTGCCCGAGTACTGCCGGGCGACCCCGGGTGAGGCTTTGCCGTCCTTGGGGAATCCGGTGTCGTCCACGGCCCACACCTCAGGCCGCACCGCCCGCACGGCCCGCCGCGCCAGCCGGGCCCGCACGTCCCCGACCGGCCAGGTCGAGGACGTCATGAACTGCTGCAACCGCTGATGGTCGATCCCCATTCGCTCGGCCATGGGCTGCATCGACTTGCGCCGGCCGTCCAGCAGCAGCCCCCGCAGATACAGTCCGCCCTTGACCCGCTGATCACACCAGGCCAAGGGCGCGAACACCTCTGCCGCGAACTCCTCCAACCGGCCCCGCCACACCGCAAGCTCCCCAGCCCTCATACGACCAGAGAACTACCAACCACACGATGCGACAAGCCACCTAACAAAGCACTACTAGCACACCGCCCGCCCCGCAGAGCCGACCCAGACCCGGACCGGGACCCCTGTTGGTGTCCGGCCGAGAGCAGAACCTCACCACGGCGGCCGAGCCCTGAAACCGCGCCCGCCCAGCAGTTGTGCAGGCGCGGACGGCACGGGACCGGCGGGCACCGGACGTGTGAGCCCGAGCCCGGTGGGCAGACGCGACGCCACGCATCGCCCTACGGAGGAGCCAACCCATGTCCACTGACGCAATTGTTCTGCTCAAGGAGGACCACAAGGAGGTGCGCCGCCTCTTCCGGTCGTTCGAAGCCGCCGACGAGAACGCCACGGAGGTCAAGGCGGACCTCGTGAGCAGGATCGTGGAAGCACTCACGGTCCACACCTTCATCGAGAACGAGGTCATGTACCCCGCGGTCCGCGAACTCGTTCCCGCCCTAGAGCACGACATCCGGGAGTCCTTCGAGGAGCACCACGTCGCCGACCTGCTGTGCGCCGAACTCGACGCGATGGACCCCGGCGACGAGCGGTTCGATGCGAAGACCACCGTCCTCGTCGAAGCCGTCGGCCACCACATCCAGGAGGAGGAGGACGGCTGGTTCCCCAAGGTCCGCGACGCCCTGGGCCGCAAGGAACTCCAGGAGATCGGGGCCCGCATGCTGGAGGCCCGCGCCACAGCACCGCGCCGACCCGCGCAGCCGGGTTCACTCAAGAAGGCCGCCGACGCGATCTTCCGCTGAACGCAGAGGCAGCCGGACAGCCGCACGCCGTTCCCGATCCCGTGGCGGCAGACCCTGCGCGGGATCGGCCCTCGCCACGTATCCGCAGCCCCGGTCAAGGTCAGTCAAGGGGCCGTCACGCCGGAGGTGCCAGTGATCATCCTCGGAGTCATCCTCCTCGTCATCGGCTTGGTCGCCGGCATCGGCTTCCTGTGGACGATCGGCATCGTCCTGGTCGTCATCGGACTGATCCTCTGGATCCTCGGCGCCGTCGGCCACGAGGTCGGAGGCCGTCGCCACTACTGGTGAACCGACGAACGTTCCCTGGCCTTGGAACCGGAGTCGTCACCGGGCAGGCAGGCACGCCCCTCCGGCCAACGCGCCCACAGACGCCGGAGTTTCGCGTTTGCCGGTGCCCACAGCCTGCGCGGTCGGTGACCGGGGCGGGCCCTGCCCGGCGTTCGGGTGGGGGGATCCCGTCGGTGTCGAACGCGCCGTCGGCAGTGTCCCAGGCAAGGGTGGCCAGCTGGAGTCGGTCGGTGCGTGAGGCGGGGCGGAGCGGCGGGGCGGGGCGCGCGCCAACGGTCCCAACGGCCTGCGCCAAGTCATGGACGTCGTCGACTCCCTGGCCGACAACCCCCGCCCGGACGGGACCGCCGAGTACGGCTCCCCGACCTGCGCAGGCTCCACGTCGGCCGCTCCCGCGGGCTCTGTGAGACCACCGAGGCCGCCGTGACCGTCGTCGTCCCCCACGCCGGCCGACTCGTCTGACCCCACGCGGCGCGGCAAGGGTTGTGCCCTTTCGGGCAAGAAGTGGCGCCCGGCGCACGTATCTCCGGGGCCGGACACCGCCGCACCATCCGCCCGGTCCGCCACAGCTGCGCCAGGTCCAGCCATCGGGAGGGGAGAAGCCGCGCCGGCGGACGCAGCGCCCGGAGCGGATCCGAGGCCTTCCCGTCGGAGCACCGGGGTGGTCCTTGCCCGGCTGAGCACGGCCTCGCCGCGTCGGAGTCGGGTGTGGAGTGCGATCGTGGCCGGGCCGGGCACCGGGAAGGCGAGGCCTCGACTCCGCCTCGTCCACGCGACGACCGGGCCGCTGCCCGGCTGCCGGCCGGCCGAGTTCGGCCTAGGCCGGCCTCCTGCGGGCGAGCACGCGGTCGGATTCGACGAGCGCGCGGTCGGATTCTTGGCGGGGCGACACGATGGGCGTACCGTCGAAGAAGACCCGACCGAACACCTGGCGCGATTCTCCCGCGCGAGTCACCGGGTCCGATCTGCCGCCCCAGACCCCGGCTGCGCCGCACCAACGGCGAAGGAGCCGGGATGGCCATCACAGCCCGCCGTACCTCATCACTCTCCGATGACGGCACCGACACGGCGCGGGGCAGCACCGTTTCGGCATCGGCGCCCTACGACGGGGTCTCCCCGTTCCCGCGGGACGAATCCGCCGGCCCCGACCGAATCCCCCGATGGCAGATGGCCGTCACCGCCGTCGTGGTGGCCTTCCCCTTCATCGCCCTCGTGGCCGCGCTTCGGCTGCTGTGGGGCAGCCTCGTCGGCCCCACCGACGTGATCCTCGCCGTCGTCCTGTACTGCCTCACTGGCCTGGGCGTGACGGTGGGCTTCCACCGCGGCCTCACCCACGGCAGCTTCACCCCCAACCGCCCCATGAAGATCGCGATGGCGATCGCCGGGTCGATGAGCTTCCAGGGCGACGTGATCACCTGGGTCGCCACCCACCGCCGCCACCACGCCTTCACCGACCGCCCCGGCGACCCGCACTCCCCGTTCCGGTTCGGCACCAGCCTCACCGGCGAACTCCGCGGCCTGCTCCACGCCCACATCGGCTGGCTGTTCACCGCCGACGTCACCCCGCCCGCCCGCTACGCACCCGACCTCCTCGCCGACCCGGACCTGCGAGCCGTGTCCCGGGCGTTCCCCGCCCTGTGCGCGCTCTCCCTCGCGCTGCCCCTGGCCGTGGGAGCAGCCGTAGGCGGCACCTGGCACGCCGCACTCACCGCCCTGATCTGGGCCGGCCTCATCCGCGTCGCCCTGCTCCAGCACGTCACCTGGAGCGTCAACTCCCTCTGCCACATGATCGGCAGACGCCCCTTCCGCACCCGCCGCCACGACCGCGCCACCAACCTGTGGCCACTCGCCCTGCTCTCCTTCGGAGAGAGCTGGCACAACCTCCACCACGCCGACCCCACCTGCGCCCGCCACGGTGTCGACCGCGGCCAGATCGACCCCACCGCCGCCGTCATCCACCTGCTGGAGCGCACGGGCTGGGTGCACGACGTCCGCTGGCCCGTCGCCGACCGCCTCGAAACCCGCCGCCAAACTTGACACGCGGAGACACAGCATGGCCATCCACACCCCCGCTCCGGCACTGATGGTCGTCGTCGATCGCCCGGTGTGCGGCGAGCACGCCGTCGTCCTCGTCGCCGGCGAGATCGACCTCGACTCCGCGCCGGCGCTGCACGCGGTGCTCGAGCGCTGCCTTCGAGAGGGCATCCGCACCATCGACATCGACGCCCGCGCCGTCACGTTCTGCGACGCGAGCGGCCTCAACGTCCTGCTCGCCGCAGCCCACCGGGCGGCCGCCGCCGGCGTAACACTGACCCTGCGGAGGCCCTCCCGGCAGGTCGTCCGACTGCTGGACGTCACCGCCACCACCACCTACCTCACGCCGGCACACGGCCCGCCCCTCACCGATCCCGGCCGCACGCTGGACGCCGCGGCCGCACGCGCCTCGTGAACCGTCATGATCAGCGACCTCATGGCCCGAACCCTGCCCCTGCTCCGCAGACAGGCCGGCACCCTGGACCTCCACGCGCTTCCCGAGGCGGGACGGCGCGCCCTCGGCGTGGACTCCCTGGCGGTCTCGCTCCTGACCGACACCGGCCAGTGCGAACTCATCTGGTGTTCCGGGACGCTCGGCCACCGCTTCGAGGACCTGGAACTCGTCCTCGGCGAAGGCCCCGGGAACGAAGCCGCCGCCGGAGGCCGGCCCGTCCTCGTCCCCGACCTGGCCCGGACCCGCTCAGACCGCTGGCCCGTGCTGGCCGCCGAGTCGGCGGCGCTCCCCGTCCTCGCGGTGTTCTGCTTCCCCCTCGGCGTCGGCGCCATCCACGTCGGAGCCCTCACCACGGTGCGACGCACCTGCGGCCCCCTCACCGGAGCCCAGGCCGGCGACGCCCGCGTCCTCGCCGCGGCCCTCACGTCGCTCTGCCTTGCCGAACCGGACCGCGATGCCCGGGCGCAGCCCGCGGAGGAGCCGCCGGCCCTCCTGCGGGCCGTCGTGCATCAGGCGACGGGAATGCTCAGCGTCCAGCTCGACGTCCCGCTGCCCGAGGCCCTGGCCCGCCTCCGCGCCCACGCCTACGCCTCCGGACACGCCGTCGGCGCCGTCTCCCGGAGCATCGTCGACCACCACCTCCATCTGGACCAGAATGAGCCGTGAGTACAGCTTCAGGTGCGGTGAGGTTCGATGTCCATGACACGCGTGCAACGACTGACGGAAGTATTCGTGGAGGTCGCCAACTCCCTGACCGGCGACTTCGGTGTCATCGAGTTCCTGCAGCAGTTGTGCGAGCGCTGCGTGGAACTACTCGACGTCGAGGCGGCGGGAATCCTGCTCGCCGACCAGCGGGACCGGCTCATGACCGTGGCCGCCTCGGACGAGCGCACGCACATGCTGGAACTCTTCGCCCTCCAGCACGAGCAGGGCCCGTGCGTCGACTGCCACCGCACCGGCCACCCGCGGGTCGCCATCGACCTCACGAACGAGAAGATCGTGTCGCAGTGGCGGCCCTTCGCCTCGCAGGCCCGACAGATCGGATTCGTGACCGCCAACGCGATCCCGATGCGCCTGCGCGGACGGGTGATCGGAACCCTCGGCCTCTTCCAGAGCACACCCGGGCAGCTGAGTGACGACGACGTCCTGCTCGCCCAGGCACTCGCGGACGTCGCCACCGTCGCCATCCTCCAGCAGCGCACCCTCGACGACAGCGAAACCGAACGCGGCCAGCTCCAGTACGCGCTGACCAGCCGCATCGCCGTCGAACAGGCCAAAGGCATCCTCGCCGAACGCTGGCAACTCCCCCTCGACGACGCGTTCACCGCCTTCCGCGCCTACGCCCGCGCACAGCACATCCAACTCGCCGAGCTGGCCGCGGAGATCGCACGAGGCGGCATCGACACCGATCGGATCCCCCACCCCGACACCACATAGCCACGACCGAGGTGCACCGAACCACGTGGTCTCGGCACACGGTGCAGTGCCTTACACGAGCGCCGCCGGTGTCGGTCGGCGAACCACCTCTGCCCTTCGGGCGGCACGGCCCCGGCACACGGGCCTCGGCCGCCATGTGTTTGCTCTGCCCGCCGGGGCCCTACGTGTTCCACGGACCTACAGGAGTAGGCGCCGGTCTCGGGGCGTCGCGCTGTCCTCGCCCGACGCGGATCAGACGGACTGCCGGTGGCTGCGTCTACTCGGCATCCTTTAGCCGGTCCTCCGGCCAGACCTCGAACCCCTGGGACACGCCCGCTGGCGACCCTGACCGGAAGCACCCCCGGATGACCGCCATGACCTTGCGAACCGCATCAGGCCGCCCGCCGAGTTCCACCCTCACCGAGCCGGCCCCCGGGGCCCCCCGGGCAACCGGCTGTGCAGCAGCATCTTCGATCGGTGTGGACGTATCGACCTGCCAACGCGCGCGATTCGCCGCAACGGACGTCGCGGCGTAGTCTCCGGCCGCCACGGGGTCCGGGGCAGTGGTCAGCCTGAACGATTGCCCCACGGCGTCGGCGACTACCTGGGCTGCGGACGGGTCGCCGAATATCGACATATGGACGATCGCGCTGGGCGCCCGGGTGTGCTCGCCGGTCATGGCTTGCCTCCGTGGTCAGCTTCTCCCAGGGTCTGCCGAGACGTGCCGACTCGCATCTGCGTAGCCGGCCCGTCGGCTCAGCGATGCGTCGCTCGCCCGGCAAGCAGAAGGAAACGAGCCTCGCACTGCGGGTCTCAGGCGTCGCCCAGGCGACGGTAGATGTCCTGCAGGGCCTCCACGGCGTCGTTCAAGGCCTTGCCGGTGTCGCTGTGCGGGCCGGGGACGACCGAGACCATGATCCAGTCGGCGCCGTGGCAGCCCTGGGTCCTCGCCATCATGACCCTCCCGTCCCGAGTCTCGAGCTCGCGGAAGCCGCCGGGGCCGAGGGCGGGCATGTCCTCGAAGGTGAAGTCAGGGGACAAGGACGGGGTCTCGGCGGACTCCCGGTCGTGCCGGTCCTTGGCGACCAGGGCACAGCGCCGCTCCGGTGACATGCTGGTGTTCGGCCCCGGCAGCTCGCGGGTGAAGGAGACCCCGAGGCCGCCCAGGCCGTTGTCAATACTGACCATGCACCCGCCGGAGCTCAGTTGCGGACCGGTGCCGCCCTGTTCGGTGCGCAGGAGCCGGTCCTCGGGACGGATGTGCGGACCCGGCTGTGAGCTGTCCACCGTGTAGCCGGGCGCGTACCGGGTGAGGAAGTCGGGCCCGAGGAGCGTGCAGAGGTCGGCTCCGGTCTCCGGGAGGATGGCGTCGGCCGGAAGCGGGTGCTTGGTGACGGTGGCCGTGGCGGACGGGCCGGATCCGTCGGGCTCACCGCTCGCCGTCGAGCAGCCGGTGCCGGTGAGGACGGCCACGCCCAACAGCGCGCCCAGGGACGCCCGGTGTATGACGTGGTGTGCGATGAGTTGTTCCCCGTGTTTCCCGTTGTCGACTGCGTGTCATGGCCGGTGCCGCCCAGTCTCCGTGATCCGTGGCTACGGTTCCAGAGCCGAGGTCGAGACCGTCTCTCTCGGATCTTGTCGGATCAGCGCTCGGCGTCGGGGTGCCTGCATCGCAAGGCGGAGGAGGGAGCCCGTGCGGTGTCAGGCGACCGACATCAACGCGGCGAGGTACGTGCCCTGGCGCCATACCCCCGGCAGGATCCGAAGGAGTCGGCCTGTGTGCGGCACGCGGCCCCGACCAGTGACGATTCAGCTGTCCAGCCGGACTGGCTGCCAGCGGTAGGCGGCGTCCTCCTGCCAGCACTGCAGCTCGTCCTCGACGACCGCGGCCAGGCACAGCCGCCAGTCGTCGCCGACCGACAGCGCGACCCCGGTGGCCGGCCGCAGCGTGGGCCGCCACCAGCGGGGGCGCCGCGCCCCGCCGGATGCGGGCAGGCGCAGTCGGACGCCTCCGGTGCCGGCCAGCGCGATCGTCGGGCCGCCGCGGTGGCCGGCCATCGCCACGCCGAGGGCCGGCTCGGACTCGCCGATCTCGACCGGCGCCGCGCCGCCGCCGAGCGCGTACAGCCGGACCGCGCCGTCAGGGCCGAGGATCACGGCCTGCGGCCCGGCGGAGGACCGGGCCAGCGCGGCGCCGCGGGCCCGGGCCGGTGCGGCGATTCGCTCGGGCGGGCTGTCGGAGCCCACCTGCCAGCAGAGCACCCGGTCCTGGTGCTCCACCAGGACGGACCATGTCCCGACACGCACCTCGGTGGCGGCGAGCACCCGGTCGGCCGGGCAACCGGGCAGTTCCTGCCCGGTGACGGTGACCCCCGGTGACCAGCGGAAGGACTGCAGGACGCCTGCCCGGGCCGTCCAGGCGACCAGCTCTCCGGAGGCGTTGACCGCACCGGCCGCACCGGCGACGCCGCGCGCCACCTCCCACCAGCCGGAGCGGTTGCCCACCCAGAGCGCGCCTGCGCCGTCCTCCGCGAAGACGGCGAGCCCCTCCGCCCGGCCGGGCCGCCCGGCCACGATCTCCCGCACCGTCGGCGGGCCCTGGTTGGTGCGGGTCGCCGGGAGCTCCGGCGGCGAGAGCCCGGGGCCGGTGTAGCCGACGCCGTCCGAACCGCCGGAGACCACCAGCGGCCGGCCCGCGGTGTCCGGCAGCACGGCCAGGCAGGAGGTGCGCGGCAGCGGCCGGTGCGCGCGCAGGAGTTCGCGTCCGCGGGCGGCCCAGGGGCCGAGCGGGGCGGGGCGGCGGTCCGGGTCGTGGTGCAGCGGTTCGGCGGCCCAGTCGGCCAGGTCCTCGCTGAATCCGGCTGCCACCAGTTCGCGGCGGGCCTGCTCGGCGGCCGTCCGCTGGTCCAGCCGGCCGTGCTCGGGCAGCAGCAGGCTGCGGGCCAGCGTGCCCACCGCGAACAGGTCCTTGGCGGTGGCCGGGAAGCCGCCGACCTGTTCGACCTCCGGCGGTACGTGCCCGGGGGTGAAGACCGCCACCGTCAACGTCCGGTCCAGCGGCGCGAGGAAGGTCAGGTCGATCAGCTTGACCCGGCCCTCCGGCTCCACCAGCACGTTGGCGGGCGAGATGTCGCGGTGCACCCAACGCTTGCGATGGAGTTCGTCGACGATCCGGCAGAGCCGGACCAGTACCTCGGCCACGGCCGGCAAGCCGTCGCGGTTGGCCCGCGCCCACCGGTGCAGCGGGACGCCCTCGACCCACGGGGAGATCTGGTAGCCCAGGACCCCGTCACCGGGCGGGCTGCCCGGCCGGTGCGGCGAGGGGCCGAGCAGGAAGCTCGGCACCACCAGGTCGGTGACGGCCAGGCGGTGGGCGTTGTGCGAGACGTCGTCCCAGCGGCCGAGCCAGCGGCGCACCTCGGACGGGTCGCGCTCCAGCATGATCTTCGCCGCGACGAGCTCCTTGAGCCCGCTGCGGCCGGTGCGCACGGCGCGCCACACCTCGGCCTCGCCGCCGCGGTGGTGGAACTCCAGCAGTTCGTACTGCTCGGGATCGAACTCCGGCCCGAACCGCAGCCCGGGTACCCAGCGTGACTCTGACACTCCGCCCCCCGCCTGACCGGTCGGCCCTGCCCTCCCGAACCCCCACGATAGTGCTTTTTCCTGCCCGGACACGCCGGAGGCCGCCTATCCTGATCTCGCCCGAACACGGGTTGACAGCACGTCAAGGCGGCTGCTCTCGTACTCAGTTGTTCATGGATCCGACCGAACGGACCGCAGGGGGAGACTGCATGGCGCTGTTCGCGCTGCTGCTGATCGCGGTGGCACTCGCCGGCCTGGGGGGCTTCGTCCTCGTCCGCCGCAGACGTGCCCTCGACGCCGCCTCGGTGGCCAAGGCGCTGGCCGCGGCGGCCGCCCGGCTCGCCGCCGGGCAACCTGAGCAGGCCCGGCGCCGGTACGCCCGGCTCACCGAGCGGCTGGCCCTGGCACCCCCGCCGCTGCGGCCCCAGCGCGGCACCGCCCTGGTCGGCCTGGCCGAGGCCACCGAGGCGCTCGGTGACCAGGCGGCCGCCCTCGGGTTCTGCCGCGAGGCCTTCCCGCTGGTCGGAACGCCGGACACGCAGATCCCCCGCTGGGGCCTGCGGCGGCTCGCGGAGGCGGAGATCCGGGCCGGCCGGCCGGACCTCGCTCCCGCCCTCGCCTTCCTGCGCGCCACCGACCGCGGGCCGGAGCCCGGCGAGGAGGCGGAGTCCGCCACGCGCGTCCTCGACTGGCTGCAGCGCCGCTGCCGGGACGCCTCCGCCGCCGACCGCGACGGCGCCACCGCCGCCGCCCTGAAGGCAATCCCCGGACGGGACTGGCCGGTGCTGGCCAGGTCGGCGTTCCTGCGCGACAGTGGCCGACCGGGCGAGGCCGAGGCCGTCCTGCTCGCCGCCGCACCCGGCGGCAGCGGCGAACTCTGGTTCCGCCACGGCGCGCACCTGCACGCCACCGGGCGCAACGCCGAAGCCGTCGAAGCCTTCGGCCGCGCCGTGGAGCGCGGCACCGGCGAGCCCTCGCCGTGGGCCCGCGGGGCGTCGCTGCGCGCCGAGGCCCTGCTCTTCCGCGGCCTGGCCCGGCAGTTCCTCGGCGACCACCCCGGCGCCGGCACCGACCTCGCGGACGCCGCCGCGGCGGCCCCCGCCGACCCCCGCACGCACTACGCGCTGGGGCGGCTCGCCCTGCTGCTCGACCGGGACGACGAGGCCCACGGCCACTTCACCGCGGCCCTGGCCGCGCAGCCCGGCCACACCCCGTCCCGCCTCGGCCTCGCCCTGCTCCACGAACGGGCCGGCCGCCCCGCCGAGGCCGCCGCCGACTACCGGACCGCCCTCGACGCGTACCCGCTGTGGCAGCCCGCCAAGGTCCGGCTCGGCGCCGCACTGCTCGCCGCCGGCCGCGCCGAGGAGGCCGCGCCGCTGCTGCAGGCGGAGGCGGAGGCCGGCCACCCCTGGAGCCCGGCCGCCACCTTCCACCACGGCCTGGCCCTGGCCCGCGGCGGCGACCCGAGCGGCGCGGTGGACCGCTGGGAGCCGCTGCGCGGCCCCGGCCTGCCGGCCCTGCTGACCGCCCAGCGCGACCTGCTCGCCCGCCGACTGCTGGACACCGACCCCGGTGCGGCCCGCGCCCTGTGGCAGCAGGCCGTCCTCGACACCCCGGACGAGCCGGGCCTGCGTCTCTCCCTGCGCGAGGCCGCCCTCCGCGAGGCCGCCCACCTGCTGCTCACCCGCCGCGACGACCCTCAGGCGCTGGACGACGCCGCCAACGCCCTCGCCCTGGCGGGCTCCCCCGCCCCCGGCAAGGACGGCCCCGCCGCCTCCGCCCGGGAGGGCCGGCTGCGGGCCGCGCTGGCCCTCGCCCAGGGGTCCGCGGCCGGGCCGGACGCGCTGCCCGCCGACGCCGACGGCCCACGGGATCTCTACCACCGGGCAGCTGCCGGCCTGCTGACCGGCCGTCCGGTCCGCACGGTCGCCCTGCTCGCGCCGGTCGAGCCCGAGCCGGCGGGCGACCCGGCCCTCGCCCAGCTGCGGGCACTGCTCGCCGAACGGGCCGGCAACTGGACCGGTGCCCTCGACTGGTACCGGCACCACCTGGCGAACCCGGCCGGCCCGGCACCGGCCCTGACCCCGGCCCGCGGCACTTGCTGCGCGGCCGACACCGACACCACCTGCGACCGGGCCGCCGAGGACGCCTGCGGCGGCTGCGGCCGAGAGGGCTGCGCGGCGCACCTGTACCGGCCGGCGAGCGACGGCCCGGCACGCTGCGGCCGCTGCGCCGAACGGGCCCTGCTCGCGGTGCTGGACTGCGCCCTGCGGGCGGGCCTGCCGCAGGAGGCCGAGCGGACGCTGGCGGCGTGGGCCGCCGCCCTGGGCGACAGCCCGGCCGGCGTAGCGGTCCGCGCGGGTCTGTGCCTGCTGCGCGCCGACGACGGCGACCTGGACGCCGCCCTCGCCGACCTCCCCGCCGCCGCGCACCGGGCCCGCACCACGGTGCTGGTCCGGCGCGCCGCCCGCGCCGTCGGGGCGGGCCGGTTCGGGGACGCGGCCGGCGACCTGCGGGAGGCCGTCCGGCTGACCCCCGGGCACGCCCTCGCGGCCGAGGCCCTCGGGGTGCTCGCCGAGCACGAGGCGGCCCGGCACGCCGCCGAGGGCCGGTATCAGGAGGCCTGGGACTGCTACCACGCGCTGCTGCTCAAGGACCCGTCGCACCCGCGGCTGCTGCACGCACTCGGCCTGGTGTCCTACCGCCTGGCGGCCGCCGTCCCCGCCCAGGGCGTACCGGCGCAGCGTGGCCCGCGGGAGGCGGCGGAGGCGGAACCCGCGCCCGCGGGCCGGGCCGACCGGACCGAGCGGCCCGAGCTGTGGCACTGGGTCATCGGCTGCCTCGTCCCCTCCCTGCACCTGCCCGACGTGTGGGACGCCGCCGCCCACGTCACCGGCCGGGACGCCGAACCACCGCGGGTGGCTGCCGCCCGTGCCGCCCTGACCGACCGGCTCCGCACCGACCTGCGGACGCTCGACCAGGCCCAGGGCCGGAGCGGCGACGAGGTCGACGCGTGGACGGTCCGGCTCGGCATGGAGGTCCGCTGCGCCGAGGCCTTCGCCGAGGACGAGGTCGTGATCGGCCGCCCCGACGCCACCAGCCACCGGCTCGTCGTCGGCCCGTCCCTCGAACGGCTGCTGCGCACCTCGCCGCCGAGCCCCGAGCTCTCCTCCTGGCAGGGCGCGTTCGAGTACGCGGTGCTCCCCTGGCGCAAGCCAGGACCGTTCGGGGTCCACCCGCTCACGCACGCCCTCGGCCTGTTCGACGAACTCGGGCCGCAGCGCTACCTGCTGCTCCAGGGCCGGCACGCCGCGGCGGTGTCCGCGCTGGAGGCCCCCGACGGCGCGGAGACCGACGAGACCCGGCAGCTGCTGCTGCGCGAGGCCCTCACCAGCCAGGCCGCCGAACACCACCGCCACCAGGAATGGCGCGAGGCCCTGGAGTGCCTGACCCGGGCCCGGACCCTGCCCGGCCCCGGACTCACCGCGGAACTCGCCGCGCTCGGCGCCGACGCCGGACTCCGCGCCGCCCGCGCCCTGCTCAAGGAGCACGACGACGACCAGGCCGGTGCGGCGGGACTCCTGGAGCAGGCACTCGCGCTCTCCCCCGGGCACCGCGAGGTCCGGGAGAACCTCGGCGCCGCGTACGCCCAACAGGCCCGCAAGATCAACAACGAGACCAAGGACTACCGGCAGGCGCTGGTCCTGCTCCGCAAGGCGCTCGCGCTGGCCCCGGACGACCCGACGGCCCGCCACTTCCTGGAGGCCGCGCTGCTCAACCGGGCCGCCCAGGCCAGTGTCCTCGGCCCCGAGGGCGACCTGGTCGAGGCCACCGGGCTGTGGCAGGAACTCACCGAACTCGACGACGACCCCGACCACCGGTCGGGCCTGGTGTACGTACTGCAGCTCCGCTCGCTCACCGCCGCCCTCGCCGACCGGCGCACCGAGGCCGTCGCCCGGATGGCGGAGGCCCTGGCGGCCGACGCGGACTTCGACGGCGACCCGGCCGCCGAGGCCCCGCGCCGGGTCTCGGTGGTGCTGGCCAACCACGTGCTGGAGAAGTACCAGGACCGGCCGTTCGACGAGCGTGCCTCCCTGCTGCGCCGCGCCCAGACGTACGACGACTCCGCCGACATGCGGGCGGTGATCGTCAACGTGTGGCGCAGCGAGGCCGCCAAGGACTTCGAGGCCGACCGGTTCGCCGACGCCGCGCTGCTGCTGGAGCAGGCCCTGCAGATGGCGGGCCCGGCGGACGCCAAGGCCAACATCCGCAAGGAGCTGGGCGTCGTCTACGGCGCCCACGCCGTACGCAACGCCAACGCCCGCAGGTTCGCGGAAGCCCGGACGCTGATCGGCAAGGCCGTCGCGCGCGACCCGAACGACTCCGGCCTGCGCAGCCTCAAGTACCGGATCGACCGCCTGCGCTGACGGAACCGGCCGGCCAGCACCAGCACCCCGGACCACCGCCCCGAATGCCGCACCGAAGCCGTCCCTGCAGTCATCTGCAGCCGGAGGAGAAGAGACCGCCGCCATGCCCCTGCACGAACCGTCACCGTACGAGGTCCTGGGCGTCCCGCCCACCGCGGGTGTGCGCGAGATCAACCTCGCGGTGGGCCAGGCCATGCGGCAGGGCCGCCACACCCGCCAGCAGATCCAGGACGCCGCGGCGCTGCTGCGCAACCCCGACCGCCGCCTAGAGCTGGACATCCAGCAGCTGCTGCCGCCCGAACCGGTCGACGGGGTGGCGGAGTTGCTCGGCCCGGTGCTGGAGGAGCCGCTGCTCGTCGTGGAGCGGCCGCCGGTGACACCGGCGGCCCTGCTGGTCGTCCGCCGTGAGGAGCTCGCCGCCGACTTCGGGGAACCCGCCCCCGTCTCCACCACCGCCGAACCGCCCGTACCGGCGCAGTTCGCCGCCGACCTGTCGGTGCTGCCGCCGATCGAGATCCCGGAGTGAGCGCCATGACGCCTCAGGAACCCGGCACACCGGTGCCGACGGCCGTGCCGATGGAGGTGCCGCAGCGGGCCCTCGACGTCGACCTGGCCCAGGCGTTCAGCCAGTTGCTCTTCCGGGCGTCGCTGCTGCAGCGGCTGCGGGACGACGACGCGCGCGCCGCCCGGGCCGCGCAGCGCGACCTGCTGGGCCTGCTGGTCGACGTGGACGACGCACTGGCGGCGCTGAGCCTGGACCCGGAGCTGGTGCGGCTGGGCCGCAGCTCCGGCATCGAGGCGACCCGGCGCCGGCTGCTCGGCAAGCTGGCCAAGGCCGGGGTGCGCCCGATGCGGCTGGAGGGGATGGCCGCCGATCCGGGCCTGTCCGAGATCGTCGGCACCGAGCCCCGCGCGGGACTGGAGCCGGAAACGGTCGTCCAGAGCGTGGTCACCGGCTTCTTCTGGAACGAGGAGGTGCTGCGCCGGGCTCAGGTGGTGGTCGCGACGGCTCCCCCGCCGCCGTCCGCGGAGCAGCCCGAGCCGACCGCAAGCGCCGGAGGCATCGGAAGCGCCTCAACCGGCGAGCCCGTCGACGACCACGGGAGCGCCGAGAACTCCGGGAGCGTCGACCGGACGACGGCCGGACAGGCCCCGACCGCTCCCCCGGCCACGGGCAGGGCCGGCACGGGGGGCAAGGCCGGGAAGAGCTGGTCGAGGTCCGGGCGGCCCAAGCGACGCAAGCGCTAGACACACAGGGGACAAGAGGGGAACGACATGTACCGCACTCTCGGTATCGACCTGGGCACCACCAACTCCGTGGTGGCCCAACTGCGCCGGGGCGAGCCGGAGATCGTCTTCAACCGGCAGAACCAGGAGGGCACGCCCTCGGTGGTCGGCCGGGGCCGCCGGGGGGAGCTGCTGGTCGGATCGACCGCGCGGAGCCGACTCGCCCTCGACGGCGAGAACGTGATCCGGTCGGTCAAGCGCTTCATGGGCCGCAAGTTCCGTGACCCGCAGGTGCAGGCGGCACTCGACGAGCTCGACTACAAGGTGACCGCGGGCACCGACGGCGACGTGAACGTCTGGTTCGACGGCCGCTCGTACACGCCGATCGAGATCTCCGCGATCATCCTGCACCGGCTCAAGGAGGACGCCGAGCAGCGCCTCGGCGAGCCGCTGCACCGGGCCGTCATCACGGTGCCCGCGTACTTCGGCGAGCGCCAGGTCGCGGCGACCCGGGAGGCCGGCCGGATGGCGGGTCTGCACGTGCTGCGGGTGATCAACGAGCCGACCGCCGCCGCCCTCGCCTACGGGATGACGGCCGAGGCCGGCGACGAGGGGCGTACCGTCCTGGTCTACGACCTGGGCGGTGGCACCTTCGACATCTCGATCCTGCTGCTGGTACCCGGATCGGTGTCGGTGCTCGGCATCGAGGGCGACAACCTGCTCGGCGGGGACGACTTCGACCGTGCCATCACGACGGCGCTGCTGGAGGACATCCGGGACGAGTACGGCTCGGACTACCAGCCGGATCGGCGGGACCGGCCGCGGATCGCCTCGGCCGCCGAGGTGGTCAAGATCGAGCTGTCCAACCAGGAGGCGTCGGACGTCGTACTGGCGGGCCTCGGGGCGGGCCAGCTGGTGCTGGAGACGGTGTTCGAGCGGCCACGGTTCGAGGAGCTGATCGAGGCCCGGATCGAGCGGACCATCGAACTGACCCACAAGGCGATCATGCAGGCCAACCTGACCGTCGGGGACATCGACGAGGTGCTGCTGGTCGGCGGCTCGACGTCGATCCCGTTGGTGGCGCGGCGGTTGGGCGAGGTGTTCGGTCCCAAGCGGATCCGGCGCGGCGTCAACCCGATGCAGTGCGTGGCGCTGGGTGCGGCGGTGCAGTCGGCCCTGGTGGCCGAGGTGGAGTGCCCGGAGTGCCGGACGCCTGCCGAACTGTCCGCGGCCTCGTGCGCCCAGTGCTCGACCTCGCTGCTCGGCGGCGCCCGGGTGACCTGCACCGGGTGTCACCTGCCGGTGGACGCCGCGGCCGGCGCCTGCCCCAAGTGCGGGCAGCAGGTGGAGGCCGAGGCCGCCGCGCCCGTCGCGGCGCCCGCCGGCCAGACCCGCGACTGCGCGCGCTGCGGCACCCCGGCGGCGGCCGCGGCCACCGCCTGCAGCCTCTGCGGGGAGGCGCTGGCCGGCGCCGGGGGCGGCGCGGCAACCGCGGAGGGGGCCACGGCCGCGCAGGACATCGGCCTGCGCTGCGGCGGCTGCACGGCGGTGAACCCGCCCGGCACCGAGGTCTGCCCGTCCTGCGGCCAGCTGATGCAGGTGACCAACCCCTTCGACATCACACCGAAGGACCTGGGCATCGAACTCAACGACGGCCGCCTGGCGGTGATCATCCCGAAGGGCACCGGCTACCCCACGAGCACCCCGGTCAGCCGGGAGTTCGTCGTCTCCGGCGGCGGGCAGCAGCGCCTCGAGGTGGCCGTGTACGAGGGCGAGCAGCCGATCGCCCAGCAGAACGAGCTGATGGGTCACCTCACCCTCCGGCTGCCGGCCGGGCTGGGCGGCCGGATCCCGGTCGAGGTGTCGTTCGGCCTCGACCAGGACCGCACGATCACCCTGTCGGTGCGGATCCAGGGCGGCGAGCAGCGGACGGTCAAGCTCGGCCGAGCCTCGCTCGACCCGGAACTCAAGGTTCAGGTCGAGGAGCAGCAGCGGCAGATCGAGAGCTTCACCGACCGCTGGGCGAACGAGCTGACCGAGGCCGAACTGCGCGAGACCCAGCGGCTGATGGACACCCTCGACGACATGGCCGGCGGCCGGACGGGCGGCGAGTCGGTGGACGCGGCGCTGGAACGGGCGCAGTTCCTGCTGCGCGCGCAGCGCTGGGTGCGCAGCACCGAGGCGTACCTGAGCCTGTTCATCCTGTACTGCGAGAAGCACCTGGACCTGGGCGACCTGGCCCGGCTGCGGGCGGTGGCGGCCGAGCTGCGGCAGCGGCGCGAGGCCGCGGACTGGGAGGGTGCGATGGCGGCGGCAGCCGCCGCGGACGAGCTGTGCGACTCGCTGGGCCACACCTTCCGGATGCTGACGATGTGCAACATCTACGTCAGCCAGAACATGGTGTCGGCGGCGCTCGGCCAGCGGATCCTGGCGGAGCTGCGCGGGCTGGACTCCGCCGTGGAGTCGGCCAACATGGAGGCGGCGAACCGCCACAACTCGGCGCTGCTGGGCCTGTACGCGCAGGCGCAGCGCGAGATGGGCAACGACAGCGTGCCGGAGCAGGTCGGGCCGGTCCGCCCGGAGGAGGTCGATCCCCGATGACGGCCGTGCCGCCGATCGAGGTGCCGTGCCCCCAGTGCGCGGTGCCCGCGGACCCGGAGAGCCTGCGGTGCCCGTCCTGCCGGGAGGACCTCGTGGCGCTGGTCCGGCTGCGGTACGCCGGGCGGATCGACTACAACGAGGCGCTGGGGCGCGTCCGTGCCGGGGAGGACGCGGCCGCCCTGGTGCTGCTGCACCGCGCGGTGGCGCAGGAGCCCGGCCTGCGTCCGGCCGTGGACCTCCTCGCCGAGGTCACCGCCCGGGTCGGCGCGGCGGGAGGGGCCGGCACGACGGGGGTCTGAGGACATCTGAGGACAGGGGCCGAGGGCCCCGCACCGGTCGGCGGTGCGGGGTCTTCCTCCGACGCGGACTCCGGCAGCCGGAAGAAGGACGCCGTGAACAGGCCGATCCGGGCGGCCCGCCCGGACGGCGAGGGCCCGGCCGGTCCGGATCGTCGACTCGACCCGATCATCGGGAGCGGGCCCTGCCGGGCCGGACGGCCCCGTACGCGCGACGGGTCTCAGCCGATCCGGCCCGGCCGGACCTGTGCGGGCAGCTTCCCCGCCCTGACCCGGGCCCAGCAGAGCATCGCCACCGCCACGACCGCGGCGGCCGCCGCCGCGCGGCTCAGGGAGTCCGCCGTCCCGCTGCGCAGTGCCGCGGAGAACGGCAGCGCCAACAGCGGCACGGCCACGGCGGGGCCCGCTGCGTACCAGGCGGCGAACGCCGCGAGGTTGCTGCCACCACCGCCGGTCGCCCCCGCCGGGCGGTACAGCAGGTCGCGGCGGGCCGCGCCCCGGCAGGCGTTCACCAGTCCCGCGGCGACGAGCGCGGGGACGGCGGTCGGCGCCAGCCAGGCCGCCGGACCGGCGCCGCAGAGTACGGCCGCGGCGCTGCCGACCGCGCCGAGCAGCACGCCGAGCACGGTGGGGACGACGGCGTGGCGCAGCATCAGGCCGGCGAACGGGTAGGGCGTCCAGAACGCCCGGCGCACGTCGTCGGTGTCGATCCGGGCCGGCTCCAGCAGTTGGGCGACGGCCAGGTGGCCGAAGGCGAGGGCGAGGCCGGTGGCAGCCAGGGAGACGCTCCCCCGGGCCGTGTGGGCGGGCGCGGCGCACAGCAGCGCCGGAACGGTCAGCAGCGCCGCACGGCCGAGCCGTGCGGGTGAGCGGAGGAGGGCGAGCACGTCGCGCCAGTACACGACGAGCCAGGCCCTGCGGGGCGCCGGCAGCCGGACCTTCAGCCGGCGGTCACCGCCGTTGGCGGCGTGCACGGCCAGCCGCGCGGCGCGCAGTTCGACCGTCCGCAGTGCGGCGAGCACGCTCGCGGCGTTCCTCGCCCGTTCGCGCAGCAGGGTCAGCGACACCGTGGCGGCGGCCCGGTCGGCGCGCACGAGGCAGACGGCGGTCGACGCGACCAGCAGCGCGGCGGCCGCCCAGGCTCCCGGGACGGCGGCGGTCGTCGGCGCCAGGGCGGCGATCCCCGCCCAGCCCCACGGACCCGACCACAGCACCACCTGGTCCAGCCAGCGGACGGAGTGCCCTGTGGCGGCCAGGGCGCTCTGTCCTGCGAACGCGAGGATCAAGACGGTGGCGTACGGGGTGAGCCGCCGCGCCAGGCGGGCCGCCCGCTCGCTCCGCTGCACGGACAGCGCGGCACAGACACCGAGCAGCGGCAGGCACGTCCCGCCGACCAGGCACCAGCCGAGGGCGGCAGGCAGGCCGGCCCGCACGGTCAGCCCGAGAACGACCATGGCGCCCGCGGCCGCGACGATCCCGGGAAACACCGCGAGCCCGCAGGACAGCCGGAACCAGGGCCGCAACACCGGCCCGGGGCGGACCGGGTGGACGAGCAGCCAGTCGATCGTGGCTCGCGGCGGCATCACCGGCCCGCGCCAGAGCCCGTCGCGCACGGCGAGCAGCAGGACGGCCATCCCGACGGCTGCGACGCCGCCCGGTACGGCGGCCAGCAGGGCGCGGCCGTGGCCGGTGTAGTCGGCACCCATCGCGGCTTGCAGGAACAGGCCCAGGCTCGGAACGCCTCCCCAGACGACCAGGAGGAGCACGGTGCAGTAGAACGCGTAGGCCACCTGGCGGACCCGGTTGAGGCGGTGCGGGGCCCGCAGGGAGCGCAGCAGGGCCAGCGATTCGTCGGTCCAGTCGTCGTCCTCGCTCCACTCGGCGGGCGGCCCGTCGGACGCGGCAGCCGGTTCGCCTGGCGCGTCATCCGCCGCGACCGCCGTACCGTCCGTTGCGCTCACCGGCCCTCCCCACGGTGCGCGGCGCCGACGGCTCCGACGGCCGGCACCTCTGCGGCCAGCATCTCCTCGGGGGCTCCCTGCCGGACGATGCGGCCCTCCTCCAGCACCACCACCCGGTCGGCCACCGCCAGGGCGAGATCGGCGTGGTGGGTGACCAGCAGCACTGCCACGCCGTCGGCGAGTTCCGCCTTGAGCAGGTCGGCCAGCCGTCGGCGCGCGCCGGGATCGAGGCGCTGCTCGGGCTCGTCCAGGAGCAGCAGGTCCCGCGGGCGGACGAGCGCACAGGCCAGCAGCAGGGACTGCATCTGCCCGGAGGAGAGGGCGGAGGTCAGCGCGTCCGCCCGCTCGGCGAGCATCCTGTCCTCCAGCACCTGCTGGACCCACTCGGCGGCGCCGGCGACACCGTGCGCGACCGCTACCAGCAGCAGGTGCTCACGCACCGTGAGGTCGGGGTAGCAGGCGACCGTGTCGCCGACGACCGCCACCCGGGCCCTGATCCGCGGGTCGTTCTCGTCCATCGCCAGACCGTCGAACCGGACGGTGCCTGTGGTGGGCAGATCGCGGCCGGCCGCGACCCGCAGCAGCGTCGACTTGCCCGACCCGTTGTGGCCGACCAACGCCACGCACTCGCCGGCGGCCACCGCCAGGTCCACCGGATGCAGGACCTCCCGGTCCCCGTACGAGCGGCTCACCCCGGTCAGTTGCAGCAACGCCGGCCGCAAGGCGGCGCGCGGCTCGGCAGGTTTCTCAACCATGTGGACACCTCTCGACGATCAATCGGATCACAGTACCGACCGGCTGTCCGACCCCGTCAGCCGCGGGCCCCTGACCTGGTGGCCCGCCAGACCTGGCTCGGAAAACGGCTGATCGTGCAACAGGTCCTCGGACGGTGCATGACGCGCCGCGCTCACCGGCTGTCCGCGCGTGTGCGATGGGCGGCTTCTTCCGCCGCGGAAGGCGGGGCGAGCGACGCTACGCCGTCGCCGGCAGCGTGCCCCGTTCGATGGCTTCGCACAGCACGGTCTTGATCTCCGGTGGCATCAGGTTCATGGTGGCGATGGCGTTCAGGGTGAGGGGGACCTCCTCGAGGATGTACTCGCCGCGGTCGGTGTGGGCGAACTCGGGGCCGGTGCGGTTGTCGAAGTTCCAGGTCTCGATCCGGGCGAGGTAGAAGTACTCGGTCTCGTCCTTGTCGTTCTGCAGGTGGTGGAGCAGGCGCAGGATCCGGGCGTCGCCGGCGACTTCCTCGTGGATCTCGCGAAGGAGCGCGGCTTCGCGGTCCGGGTCGGTGTCCTCGACGCCGCCGCCGACGATCACCCAGTACGGGTCGACGCCGGGGCGGATGCGCTTGATCACGAGCGTGGTGTCGTTCGGGGTGATCAGGACCGCTCGGACGCGCTCGGTCATACGACGGGTTCTCCCTCATGGTCGGTGAGCCGGGGTGGTCAGTGGAGGAGCCGGCCGCGTCGATGTGCGACGACCGACCGGTGAAGAACGATGCGGCCGGGCCGGCGAGGAAGGCGACGGCGGCGGCAACGTCCTCGGGCCGGCCCCGACGGGTTACGCACTGCCGCGCGATCTGGTCCTCCGGCCTGGCCCGGTGGTGTGTGGGAAGGGCATGCTCTGCGGGTACCTGGATCGCTCCCGGGACGACAGTGTTCACGCAAATGCCGTGCGGGCCAAGTTCCCTGGCCAGTGACCTGCTGAGGCCTGTCAGTCCGGCCCTGGCGGGTGCCGTGCCGATTCCGGTTACCGCGCCGGCGACCGGGGCGACGCGCCCTTGGAGGGGCCGGGCGGTGAGCGGGAGTTCGAGCAGGGTGGTGGTCACCGGCGCTTCACGGGCGTGGTGAGGGCGGGCAGCGGGTGGGTGCGGGGAATCGGTCCACCCGGCGTTCCCCCTGCCCCGTGTCGAACTCACCCGTTTCTCGGACCTCGCCCACGACGGCTCTCCCCGGTGGCCGGGCCGCAGCGTGTCGCGTGCGGTGCGGTCGGCGTCGGCCGTGGCGTCCGAGCGTTCCCGTGGCCCTCCGGTCTCCGGGTGTGCGCCGTCGGCCCGGTCCTGGGCTCCGGCCGCGCGGTCGCCGTAGGCCCGGTCACCCACCGCCTCGTCCCAGGGGTTCGGTCGCCCGACGCGGTTCCTCCTCGGGGCCGCGGGTGCCGGGCGGGTCCTGCCGCCGACTCCTCGTGGATGCTCCCCTGTGCGACGCGGCGGAGCGCGTGGCCGGCGGGCGACCGACCGTTCTGCACGGCTTGCCGGAGCCCGGGCTCGCCACCCGCGGTCGGCCCGGCTCGTTCCGGATGCTGTCCGGCGTCTGCCGCGCCCGGCCGAGCTCACGCCCCGCCGGGCGCGGCGTGCGGCGGCCGGCGCTCGGGAGCTACCTGGTCGGGCTGGGTCTACGTGGCGTTCGTCCTGGACGCGTACTCGCGCCGGATCGTGGGCTGGCAGGTCGCTGATCACATGCGAACCGACCTGTCGCGGGACGCGCTGGAGATGGCGCTGTGGCGGCAGAAGACCAAGAAGGACGCCGTCCTCATTCATCACAGCGACCGCGGGTCGCAATACGTGTCCATTCGCTACACGGAGCGATTGGCCGAGGTCGGTGCCTCGGCGCCGGTCGGGCCCGTCGCGGACTCCTTTAACAATGCGATGGCGGAGGCCCTGAACGGCAGGTTCAAGGCCGAGCTGATCGAGCATCAGGGCCGCGGCGGGACTTCGACGAGGTCGAGCGGGCCCTCTTCTGGGGGTACCTCTCGGCCGGAGGCCGGGGGCGGGTCACGTGGCACAACGGTGAACGACTCCACTCCGCCCTCGGCTACGTCCCGCCCGACGAGTACGAACAGGCCTACTGGGTCGGCCTGAAGTCAGTCCCGCAGACCGCTTGATCACACGATCGCGGACTCCACGAAACCCGGGGCAGCTCAGTGCCAGCCGGTATTCCCGTCCTGGTTCGCAAGACCAGGGTCTCCGTTGGACAGGAGGCCGACCAGGCCGAGGACCACCACGATCAGCACGAGCAATATCAGCCAGAAACGGTCCTCGGGTCCGGGACGATACGGGCCCGATGGGCGATACGGCCGATCACCGTCCCCCTCATCGCTCCGACCCTCGGCGTCGTTGTCCTCGTCGGTCACCGCGCTCCCCCCTCCCACTAGGTTCATGGCACCGCGCCGCACGGTCGGCGTCAAGCCCCGGCCCGTGCTCGTGCGCTGCCACTCCGGCTACAACCGCTTCGGACTGTTCATCGCGCAGTACCCCAGCGTGCAGGTCGCCGCGCCCGCGCCGCTGCAGCGGCCCCGGCGAGGAGCAGTAGACCGCGAGCACACCGGATCCGGCGTCGAACGCGCCACCACCCTCAGCCGCTCAACCCCGGCGTGCTCCGCCAGGCCGTAGACCGGGCGGGTCGCCAGGACACCGAGCAGGGCGAAGGACCCGGATGGCGTCGCTCGTCGTGCCGGTGGGCGGACCTGGCTGGTCAGATGGAATCTGTCAGCGGTAGTCGATCGAGGCAGAGGTATTCAACATGGCCGTCATCATCGTGTTCGACATCCCGGGCGGTACCCAGGCCCAGTACGAGGAGGTCACCAACAGGATGACCGGGGGGCGGGGCGGCGTGAAGTCGCCCTCGGACTGGCCGGTGCCCGGCCTCATTTCACACTGCGCCGGACCCACCTCGGGCGGTTGGCACGTGACGGACGTCTGGGAGTCCAAGGAGGCGTTCCAGCGGTTCGTGGAGAAGCTCACACCGCTGATGCGGGAGGTTGGGATGCCCGAGACCGAGCCCAAGATCTACGAGGCGTTCAATGTCGTGACCTCCTAGGCGGCGCCATCCGCACGATCACAAGCGCATGGTCCCGAGCCCCCGTCCCCGTGACCCGAGAGGGATCGCCTGCTGCACCTGAGGGGCGGCCAGTCGGCCTGAGGGCCGGGTTCCTCCCGGTGGAGAACCACCATGGCAGCCAGAAGCCCGGTGAACAGAGCCGCGAGGACTGTCCCGACGATGCTGAAGTTCCCCCCGATGTTGGACAGCGAGTGTCTACGCTGCGGGGGTGAGGTCGTGCTGCAGCGGGGCCCGGGTTTCCAGCGGGGTGAGGTACCCGTACTCGGGGTTGTCGGCGGAGCCTGGTGCGGTTGTACTCGACCTCGATGAAGCGCAAGACGTCGGCCCGGGCCGATGCCCGGCTATCCCACACGGGGTGCCGATCGGAGTCGTCATGGTCTCCGCGCTCATCGCCGTAGCCCTGGGCGACAAGTGACGTGACATCGATCGAGCGCCGGTCTGGACCGTGTCCATGTGGCGAGGGCTCGTTGGTTCGGGTGTGGGGCGGGGTACGTGGAGTTGGATCGCGCCGGACGGGTTGTGCTGCGCTGCCGCCCTGCTTCGGGGTCTCCAAGTCCACCGCCCACCGCCACTTCCATCTGGTCCCGGGCCGGGGTGTGGGGCCTGCTGCACGAGGCGGTCCTGCAGCGTCTCGACGGCGCCGGCCTGCTCGACGTCTCCCGCGTCGTCCTCGACTCCGCCCATGTGAGGGCCGAAAAGGGGCGGACTCACAGGTCCGAGTCCCATGGACCGGGGCAAGCCGGGTTCCAAGATGAACATCCTGTCGGACGCGGACGGACTGCCCCGTCGTTTTCTGAAGATCGCCGGGCAGGGGGCCGGGCGGCGCGCCGCAGAGCCTTCAGAAAACCCATCAAAAACCTGGGTGGTTCAAGAACTCCGGACCACCGTTTTCTGACATGACCCGGGGCCATGAGTGACCTTCGGGGCGCACGGCCATCCCGAACTCCTCGTCTCCGAACCCCTCGTCCATACCGAGATCAAAGATCGGATACGTGCGGGTCTCCACCGGCGGGCAGAAGCTCGAACGGCAGCTCGACGCCCTCACCGCCGCCGGTGCCGCAAGATCCTCTCCGACAAGAAGTTCGGCAGGACCGACCTGCGCCCGGAGCTGAAGGCGTGCCACGCACTCCTCGACGCGGGAGACACCTCGTGGTCCCTCGCTCGACCGCTACGGCCGCAGCCTCCAAGACCTCATCAACACGGTCTCTGGACTCCGTACGCGCGAGATCGGTTGCACCTCGCTGCACGAGAAGCTGGCACCGAGGAAGTCGTCAAGGCCGCCCGCGACCTGCTGCCCGACCCCGGCCGTTCGATCACCTCGATCGCGAAGCTTCTCGGCGTCTTCTCGGGCACCTCTACAACCACCTCCCCGACCTGCGCGAACTACGTACGGGCGGTGTGCCCCGTCAGCTCGAAGCGCCCGTGCAGTAGCAGGCGGGATCCGCATTCGCGGCGAGCCCAACGCGAAGGGGCGCCCACGCGCGCACGCGAGAGGAGGGCACTCCGGGAAGGTCAGAAGGGCGGGGCCCGTTGCCGCGGACGAGCAGGAACGGGCCGTCCGTGTGGGCCACCAAGACAGGGCCGGATCGGCCCTGGATGACGAGGAAGGCATCGCGTTCCTCGGCCGCGAACCAGGCGCTCACGGCCGCATCCGCGCTCTCCAGGCGGAGCTCGCCTTCCCACTGCCGAGGCCCTGCGGCTCGCGGGTCCGCCCGAGGGCCTCCGCCGGGACCGTATCCGCCCACCGGACCAAGGACGCCCGGCACCCGTACGTCTGATCAAGACTCGCCGCGGTCTGCAGTGCCAGTGCCGGGTCGCCCGCGACCGGCTTCCACTCGCCCTCGCGGAGCTGGCGCTCCGCGTCCAGAACCACCTGGTCGACCGCCGCGAAGATGCCCACGTCGGCGCAGACTCTTTCCGCTGGGTGGGTGTAATGGCATTGGGGGTGCGAGGGTCGCCGCCCGATGCGTCGGGCGGCGGCAGCACAGTGGGTGCTGCGGCTGCCGGTGCGGAACGACGAACAGACTACGGCCGTGTCTGAAAGATCTCGTTAATATCAATTGTTCTCATATGAGAATTGATGCATGCCGAGGTTGAAAGGAGCGGTCCAGGTGAGAGCAGCGCGACGCGGCAGCCGGACCGATGTGCCTCGGGCAGGGGCGGTGCGTCTGGGCAGCCCGGTCGCCGCTTCGGCCTTCAGACGAGGCGCGGCTGGAGGCTGCTGTGCCTGACGAGGAGAAGTACAACAAGGCGGACCCGCTCGCGGACGCCGGCACCGAGGAAGAGGAGATCCAGAGTGCCGTCGAGAGCCGCACCTTCGACCTCGGCACCATGGAAGGCCAGGAGCTGATCAAGAACGAGCGACTCGCCGACGAGCCCGAGATCGCCGCCGCCGACGACCGCGTCAAGCCGCGCAGCCTGTGGCAGGACGCCTGGCGGGACCTGCGCCGCAACCCGATCTTCATCATCTCCGGACTGCTCATCAT
>NZ_JBFBJZ010000087.1:0-26671 GCF_040686255.1 Kitasatospora sp. NPDC085879
CCTGACCCTCAATGAAGATCAGGATGATCAGACGATCGCGAGGTGGGTCACCGTTGATCCGCCGTTCAGCGGTCAGTTTTCACCCGTCGCCGAGAAGAATGGGCCCGCGCGCCCATGAGGCCGTCTTGCCGACCGTCTAGCCTGTTCGCACGCGATGATCTGTTTGCCCTCGCGCACCCATCACGGATCGGTTCCGTTCTTACTCCAGTGCCCAGCGCCCGCGGCCTCGCGAGCGCTACAGCGGCTGGACGCAGCGTGGGCAGCGGTCGTGATGTTTCCCGGCCCTCCTGCGCCTCCTCGGGATGAATCGTGCACATCTCCAGAACCTGTCACCGGAACACAGTATCTGTCCTCTCCGTACTGGCCTTCCTCGCCGCGCTGGCCATTCCGCTCACGCACGCAGCAACTGCTTCCGCCGCCCCGGACGGCCCGCCTGTCGGCATAAAGCATTCCGCGCAGATCTGTCCGAAGCCGAAGCCGAAGCAGATTACCTGCGACATGCGAGCGCTCACCCGCGCCGACGGCATCCTCTTGAGCACTCCCGGGCCGTCGGGCGGACTGACTCCGCTCCAGCTGCGCTCCGCCTACAGGCTGCCGTACAACGCAGGCAAGGGGCAGACCGTGACCCTCATCGAGGCAGGGGACGACCCGACCGCGGAAGCGGATCTGGCCGTCTACCGGAGCCAGTTCGGCCTCCCCCCCTGCACCGTGGCCAACGGTTGTTTCAGGAAGGTCAACGACACCTACCAGAACGGACCACTGCCGCCGACAGCGAACGCAATCGGCATGATTGAGACCTCCCTCGACATGGACGCGGTCTCTGCGGCCTGTCCGCAGTGCAACATCGTTCTGGTCGAGGCGAACGCGGCGCTATACGGCGCCGATGCGATGGTCTTCGCGAACTACTATGCGATCACCACGGGTGGCGCCAAGTACCTCAGCAACAGCTGGGGCGGCTGCGAGGACTCCACTGAGCTCACCGTGGACTTCGCGTTCATGAACCCCGGAGGTGCGGTCACTGCTGCCGTCGGCGACTTCGGCTACAACACATCCCCGTGTCCTTCGCCCGGGCCGATGTACCCGGCTACCTCACCCTACGTCGTAGCCGTGGGAGAGACGCTACTGACACCGGCCGACAACCAGCGCGGCTGGACGGAGAGCGTCTCGCCCTCCACAGGTAGCGGCTGTTCCCTGGTCGAGCCTGCCCCAGCCTGGCAGCAGAGCCTGTCGCAGGCGGCCGGATGCAACGGCAAGCGGGTGACGAACGACATTGCTCTCGCCGGCGACCCGAACGGGGGCGCCTTGGCCGTCTACGTCGGCTACGGCATCCCCCCGGGCTGGTACACAATCGGAGGTACAAGCGAGGCCGCCCCGATTGCAGCCGCGATGTTCGCCATGGCCGGCCAGCCAGCCGCGCAAGGGGCGGCATCGAGACTCTACGGTAGACCCTGGGCGGTCAACGACATCACCAGCGGCAGCAACGGTACCTGCACCCCCGCGATCCTGTGCAACGCAGGACCGGGATGGGACGGGCCGTCCGGCGTGGGATCGCCCACCAGCCTTGCACTATTCAACCCCTGACAGAGCGTCGTCCTCTGGGACTTCCCGATCGCCCTGTCGCAACGGGGCTGGTCGCAGGCCATCATCGATGGCTGCGACCAGCCCCGTCGCCGCGCGTCAGGGGTCCGCTCCACGCCGTGGCCCGCTGCGCGGCAGACCCTCCGAAAGAGCACGCCGTCGACCTGGCCGCCGTCGGCAGCAGCCGCGGCCTCCAGCGCATCGGCGACCAGTTCCGTGCGCACGTGGTCGGCCAACGACCAGCCCACCCGGCACCGCGAGTGCAGGTCGACGACGGGTGGCCAGGTACATCCACGAGCCGCCGACCGGCAGACACGTGATGCCGCCGGCCCAGCAGGTGCCGGGCCCGCGGCCGTGAAATCCCGTCGATCAGGTCCAGAGCCGGGGCGCGGTCCTGTCCCGGACGGTCGTGCAGCAGTGTTCGCGAGGTGACAGCCGCCGATGCCGTACTCGCGCACCAGACGGGCCATCAGCCTGCGGTTGACCACGTAGCCCTGGGCCCGCAATTCGGCGTGTACCCCCAGCACCCCCGGAGACGCCCAATGCGTCCTGGCGGACCTCGCGGATCTCGCAGACGATTACGGCCTCGGTCCGCGCAGCCCGGGCTCCGGTTCGCCAGGCGTGGCACCCGGAACGGGCAACCCATGGCCTCGCACAATCGCTGGACGCCGACTCCCCACTTCTTTGCGTACAAGCGCCAGCCATCCACAACCGTCCCTGTAGCCAACGCAGACGGCGGTCCAGGCTGTCTGGAAACCCCCACCGGCCGGCACTTTCGGCAGCGGAATACCCAACGACCGGGCGTTTCGCCGCAAACCTGGCAAACACCGCAGGGCACAATACGACCTGGTACTCGTGCCCGTCCGTGAGTGCGGCATGCCAGGACTGGCCGATGGCCCGGAGGGCTTGCCCGGCCCGCCGCCCCATGTCGGGGCTCAGCTGGGATCGACTCCGGTGTCCAGGCCCGGGCCGAAGGCAGGCTCGTCTGCGTCGGCCCCGATCAACATCTCGATGGCGCGGTGCCGGGTGGCGCCGTCCACCTCCGGAGCAATGTACCCGGCTGCGCGAATGTGCTCGAGAAGGCCGGCGAACGGCTGCAGGCCGTACTCCTCCAGGTAATACGTCGTCGCGTCGGTCCACACCCAGGTGCCGTCGGTGCGAATGTCCACCGGGACCACCGCTTCGCGTGCCGGCTGCAGGATGTCGTCGGCCAATTCGGACGAGACGAGAAGCGGCTCTCCCGTCCATAGGTAGGCCGCAACCAGGGCCACCTCGTCGGGGTCGGCCATCCTCGGGTGATCAGGGAAGAAGCGCGGTCCGTCCGGTGCGTGCGGTTCGTCGAAAGTGGGGGCCAGGCGCAGCGGGTGACGGGTTGTGGGCATCCAGAGCAGGGTGGCATGACTGCGGGCGAGTTGCTGGTAGCGCGGTAGTACGTCCCCGGTGGCGTAGGCCTCCACCTGGGGATGGGGTTCGCCCCAGGTTTCGAGGTCCCGCTGGAGGCGGGCCGCCAGGGCCGGAAGGTCCACGGTGCGGTCGGCTTCGACGAGGTGGATGCGGCGTGGTGGGATGTCGTCGTCGGTTGCGGCCCATCGCCAGCTGCGCCACAGGCCGCGGATGCCTGCGGTGTGAGCAACGGCGGCGACGGCGGCCCGGTCCAGTTCATCGTGGGGGCCGCGGGTGTGGGCATCCCCGTCCGGGTGCGGTGTGAATGCGTGGATGGGTAGGGCGGTTTCGGCGGTGAAGGGGGGCAGGTCGTCCAGTGGTGAGGAGTCGAGGCCGTCGGCTTCCAGGAGTTCGGCCACGAGGTCCTCGTCGGGTGGGGATAGCGCGACGGCTTCCGTAGTGACGGCGTGGCCCAGGTCGGCGGCAAAGGCGCTGCGGTCGTCGGCCGCGAGGAATACGCGGAGTCGGGTGAGGGTGGCGTCGGGGAGGCGGCCGGCGAGGGCGAGGAGCAGCCGGTGGCAGTCGTCCTTCCAGCGGGGGCGTACGTCGAGGAGGTACGGGAGGTGATCGGGGGTGGCGCCGGCGGGCGGGGTGCTTGTCGGGCTGTCGGGTGTTCCGCTGCTCATTGCTGTCCTGGTTCGGTGATGAGGAAGACCCAGTGGGTGCCGGGTTCGGGGTAGTCGGGCAGGACGGTGTCCACGGTGTAGGCGTCTGAGTTGGGGACCACGAGCATGCCGTCGGCCTGTCGAGTGCCGCCGAGCAGTCCGAGGTCGAAGCCGGATCCGGTGGGGAACTCCAGCACGATCGACTGGGCGAACATGGTCTGGTCGGGGGGCATGGCCAGACCGAACGTCGGACCGGCCGTGCGCAGCCACTGCTCGACGGTCCGGGCGGTGTCCATACCTGGGATCAGTTGCAGGGCGGCGTAGACGGGATCCTCCGGCATGCGGGCTTGTGAGACCTGGGCGTCTGTCAGCAGTCCGACGGAGACCGCTGCGGTGATCTCCTGCCAACGGCGTTGCAGCGGGGTTGGGATCGTGTAGTCCATCAGTGGGGGGTCGGATGGGGCGGGGAGGGGAGCGGCCTGCGCGGGACCGGGTTCGAAATGGTTCGGCATCTGGGATTGTTCTGCGTGCATCCACGCAAGAACGCGATCGGTCTCCACCAGGTCGGCCTTGGGCTGGTCGGTGAGGGTGCCGTCCATGCGCAGGCTATGCATCGCCGAGCCCAGAGCGTCCTGGGGCTGGGCATGCGGGTGGCGGGCCGCGAACTGGCCCACAGCCCGGATCAGGGCTGTCAGCTCGTGGGCGGGGAGGCGCTCGACATCAAGCCACCGCTCGCTCAGCCAGGCCCGCACCGTCAAGAGGCTGATGGTCCATCCGGGCGTGGTGAACGGGATGTCGCCGCGCGAGCGGGCGTCGTGCACCGCCTGCCAGGCGACTGCGGGCAGGTCGTCCGTGCCGCGGTTGGCAACGAAGTCGATCACTCGCTGGGCGAGATTCCGGCGCTGCCCGACCCTCAGGGAAGGGATCGACACGTTCTCATCCCACAGCCAGCGTTTCACGATGCTGAGCGGCAGGAGGTCGCCGGTCACCTCGTCGGGGATCCTTTGCTGGTCGCGGAGGCCCCGCAGGGCGAGGGCCCCGATGTCGCGATGGCCGAACGCCTGCCCGGTAGAGGCGACGCGCCGGACCTGCTCTTCGAGCGCTGCCTGATACTCGGGAGCCAGACTCCAGGTCGGCACGGTGGTGGGGCCGGCATCGTCCGCAGCCTCGGCAGTCCATTGCCGGGCGGTACGTGCGTTGATGTGATCGCCAGGTGGGAGGTGCATGCCGGCGGCTCTCGCCTCGGCGACCGCTCGGCTGCGCGCGTCTGGGGCGCCGGCTTGGCGGAGTTGGAGGTAGTGATGTTTGAGGTCCGCGGCGGCCGATTCTCCCGCCATTCTCAGGTCAAGTTCCTGTTCGATGGCGGGTATCGCGGCGGCGGTGTCGATGCGGGCCACCGCGCGAGGAGCAGGGTCCTGAGTGTCGCCCGGCCGGGGCCGGGGGGCGGTCGGCTCCTGCTGCATGCCGCCCCGTGATGCTGTCCTGTCAACGCCGCCCGGGACGGATGACGGCGGGAAGTCTGGGGCTGTGCTGTCGATCCAGGCCAGGAAGTCCATGGCTAGTTGCTGGGAGTCGTCTGTGGGCACGTTCTCCTGCCGCGTCGCTTGGGTTGGGATGGGGGCGACGGAGGTGTGGGACGGTGCGGCATCTTCCTGCCTGGTGTCGGAGCGGTCGGTCTGCGGGCGCGGGGCCGGGCCGGCCACCGGTGTCGGATGCTGGTGCATCCGGGCCTGAGCGGCGACCCACCTTGCGGCTGTGCGCCGTGGGATGGCGGTGCCGGTTACCCAAGCCGGGATGTCGTCAGCGGCTCTCGCCTCGGTGACCGCACGGGTTCGCGCGTCCGGCGCGCCCTGGCTATGAAGCTCAAGGTAGCGCCGCTTGAGTTTCTCTCCGCTGTCCGTTCCCGGGAGCTGCCGCAGGTCGACGAGCTGTCCGACCACGGCTAGCACGTCGTCGGGGTGGATGTAGATGCGCCCGCCGGGGTCGGGGATGTAACGCTTGTCGATCAACCGCCACGCAGCCTCGCGGCCCACAACGGTGGGCCGGTGTTCTCCTCCGGCCCAGAGGTCTCGAATCGTGCGGTCGTGTAGTTGCCGGGCACGCGCCGACAGGGTGCCTCGGCGCAAGACGCGGGAGTTGTATCGGTAGACCCTCCAGTGGGTACCCGAGGCGGGCCGACGGGTGCTGCCGCCTCCACGCGGCGGTTGTCTGTCGATGGGGTCGACTGGTTCGCCCAGCAGGGCCTGGCCGACAGCGTCGGGGTGTTCGCCGGATCGGGCGCCCGGCATCTGCTGGCCCTGATCGCCGGTGGTGTTGCGGGATCCGCCACGGCCTCGGGCGGTTCGTGTCATGCCGAGGTGGGTGGCCAGTTCCCGTGCGGCGGTGCCGTCCTGGTCGGTGCTCAGGGCATACGCCAGGCGCAGGCGCAGCCTCCGGTGCAGGCGGGCGGCGTGTTCGTTGCCGATCTGCGGGCGCACGCTCAGCATCCGGGCGGCCTGCCGGAGCAGTTCCCGGCGCCGGTCGGTGTCGGGCAGTTCCTCGAACCGGGCCCGGACGGTGGCCAGGTCAGGCAGGTCGGAGGTGTGGATCAGCAGTTCCCGGTCCTGTGGGTCGAGGAGAGCCATGGCGTCCAGCAGTGCGGCACCGGGTTCCCGGCCGGTGGGCAGGTCGGGAACGCGTCCTGCGACGTGCCACAGGTCCTGGGCCGTCACCTGGGACAGATCGCCGGAGTGCAGGCGCCGTGCCGCCGTCTTGGCGATGATGCCGGCGGAGACCAGGTCGGGCACGCTCACCTGACGCTGGGGATCGAGTTCGCGGGCCTGGCGGAACAAGGTGGCGACGGAGAGCGGATCGCGGCGGCCCGTCACGCTGTGGGCAAACGAGTTGAGCGCATCCATGTCGTCGCCGGCGAACCGGCCGCCGAGCGTACTGCGGGCAAGGTCGAGAAGGACAGGAAGATCGGCGCCGTCACCGAGACGCTCCCGAACGGACTGCCAGACATCGACCACGGCAACGGCCGGCCGGGCGGAATCCGCCTCAGGGTGGGGGCCGGAGCGGGTGGGTTCGGTCACCGGGTCCGGCCGGGGTGGTGCGAGGGCAGCACCGATGCGTGTGAGGCCGTCGGCGGATACAGAAGGTGACGGCGGGTCGGCAGGCGCGGCAGCGGGAGTGCCGGCGGGGTCGGTGGGCGGGGTGGCCGGGGTCCGCTGCGCGCCGAAGTGGTGGTCGGCCAGGTCTGTGGCGGCCTCGCGCCCGTGAGTGTGGAGCACGTAGGCGACCTGGTGGAAGCGTGGATCGCCCGGGCCGACGGATGCGGCCTGCTCATGGGCATCCAGGATCTGCCGCACGTCGGCACGCAGCCCGGCACGGATCTCCTCGGGCAGTGCGCTCAGAACCGCAACGACCTTGCCGGGGACGATGTCGATACCTGTTCCCTCACTGCGTTCGCCGACGGCGGTCGGCGCGGGCTGCCCCGGCGGCGCGTCGACCACCGCGGCAGGGCGGGATACGCCGGTCGGATCGAGCGCCGCAGCGTACTGCTCGGCCGGCGAGAGGAGCCGGGCGGGCGCCGGTTCGGTCGGCGCAGGCCGGTCACTGTGGTCGGCCATGGTCAGGGGTTCCGTCGTGTGTGACGGCTGCGGTACGCCGGCGGCGTCCGGGTGGGCGAGGCGCTCGGCGAGTGCACGCGCCACGTCGCGGCCACCTTGGTGCAAAAGGTGTTCCATGCCGGTGAGCGCGCCGTGTTCGGGCATGGCGATTGCATCGGCAGGTTGGGCGAACCGTTGCAGGTGCGCGCGGTCGGCAACGAGTTCCGCCGCAAGTCGGGTTGCCGCGTCCGAGCCCTCACGGTGCAGGGTGTACGCGACCCGCAGCAGGACGTCGTCGACGGCGGGGTTCGGTTGCCCGTTGCGACCCGTGCTGAGTGGTGTGTGAAGGTGTCCCTCGACGATCTGTCCGGCCTGTTGCCACAAGTCGTCCGCGATCCGGGTCGGCACCTTGCCGAACCGGCTGATGATGTCGGGCAGGTCCGGGAGCTGGTGCGCAACCGACCGGAGGGTCTCTTCGGTGACTTCTTGTCCGGGAGAGCGGTCACGTGCTCGGCGGTACAGCTCGACGAGCGGCGGGATCCCGGGGCGGCCGGTCAGCTCGTGCCCCATCCGGGCCAGCGCGGCATCTAGACCGGGCTCCAGGAGCGGAGGCTGTCGCCGCTCGTACGCTCGGGCGATCCGGGCCAGGCCGGCGAGGTCCCGCAGCTCGTCGCGGAACCCCTGCGGCAGGCGCCAGGCCCCTGCCCCCGGTGCGAGCCGGTCGCCCGGCGGAGGCGTCCACGTCTCACCGTGGAGCTGGCGGTAGAGGCCGCGGGCTTCCACCAGTTCCTGCACGACGCCCGGGTCGATCGGGCGTTCCAGCACGTCGGCCGCATACGCTCGTACACTCTCCACTACACCGGCCGGCTGTTTTTGGTGGGCTGCCGCCTCTACACCGACCGGCTGTTTCTGGTGGGCTGCCGCCTCGTCGAGGAGAGTCGGGTAGTCGGTGGCCCACTGCACATCGGCCAGTTCCCAGGCAGCCGCCCGGTAGGGCAGGGTCGGGAGGCGATCCGCATCGATCAGCTGGACCACCCGAGTGTCCGTCGTGGAGAACTCCTCGACTGTGTAGACCGTGAACCGCTCCCGTGCCGGAACGTCCGTCCCCACACCTGCGGGGAAGCGCACCAGGACCGGTTTCTGCTTGGCGGGCGGCGGCGCGGTTGCGGTCACCGGGCTGGCCTCGGCCAGCCGCTGGCTCACAGCCGTCGCGGGGTCTACTCCTTCCGGTACGTCGATGGCGGCGTACGGAGTGGCCAGGTCCGTGTGCGGCGCCGCGGTTGCAGTCACCGGGCCGGCCTCGGCCAGCCATCGGCCCACAGCCGTCGCGGGGTTTACTCCTTCCGGTACGTCAATGGCGATGTACGGGGTTGTCAGGTCCGTGCTGTGGTCGGCGACCAGCAGGCGTGCCAGGCGGTCGGCCACGTGCGTGCTCTCCCGGTGAAGGGCGTACGCCACGCGTTGGACGATGTCGCGTGCAGTGGAGGCCGACGCGCCTTCAAAGCTGAGCGGAGCGCGGATGAAGCTCTCGGTAACGCGGCGGGCCTGTTCCGTCAGCTCGCCACGCCGGTGGGAGTCCACGTCGGCGAGCGCTGCGCCGATCTGTTCGGCGTCCATCGCGGCAATGGTGGTGGGGACGGTGGGATCGGACCACTCGATGAGGGGGTCGTAGTCGATCCACCTGTTGGGCGGGACGGTCCGGTCGGTCAGTGGCAGCTCTCCCTGGACGCCTGCGGCAGGCTGGGCGGCAGGCCAGTCGACCGGTCCGGTGGGTGCGCTCACTCGGACCCGAGCGGCGTTGGCGAGTTGCTGGCCGAAGCGCTCTCCGGGTACCCGTTCGCCGTAGGTCTCGTCGTTCCGGCGTTCGAGGAAGGCCAGGTTGTCGACAGCCAGCCGGATCGGCTCGCCGGCCCACCCGGCCCATCGCAGCACCTGCAGCAGAGCCTGCGGCCCTACTGACAGCGACAGGTTGCGGCCCGGCACTGACAACTCCACCTCGTCGCGGCCACCGCGGGCGAGCACCAGGAACTCCTCCTCGCCGGCAAGGCGGCCCAGCCGGGCGGCATCCGGGCGGCCGTAGCGGTCTTCCCCCTTGAGCAGATCCGGCAGCAGTGAGACGCCCCCGTCGAAGCGCTGCGTGCGCACCTCTCCAGGCAGTACGCCTGCCTGTACCAAGTCGGGGACGGGCAAGCTGGCTGCAGGTACGAGCACGCCATGCAAATTGGTGTCGAAGCGGGGTGGCTCTCCTGGACGGCCGACCAGTCGATGCCAGTCGGCCACGCCGCCGTTGGAGGCGATGGACGCTACCTGGTAAGCCTGTTCCAGGTAGCGGGGAGCGGCCGGGCCACCCGGCCCCGTGCCGCCGATGGCATGGACATCGGTCTTCAACAGCCGTGCGAGTTTTCCGAGTTCTGCATGGTAGGACTCCGCGGCCTCGCGGGTCATCGGACCGGCCTCGTACGCCACGGCGCCGTCTTCCAGCACGGTGAAGCGGCCGAGGACCTGGATGTCGTCGCGGCCGTTCCACAGCGGTGGCACCAGGGTGCCGTCGGCAGGATTCGCGTCGTCCGTGGTCTTTTGGGGGGTGCCTCGTAGGAGGCCGGCCAGGGTGTCCGCGTCGACCGGCCGCGGACGGCCGTCGCGGCCCAGCAGTGCGATGCGGCCGCCATGGGTGACCATCAGGTCCAGGCGCAACAGGCCGGGCCCCGGACGTTCTGCGTAGGAGAACGGGTCGAGTCCGTAGCCTTGTCCTGCATGAAGGCCGCGCCGTCTGAGTGTCGCGAGGTCGGTATGGGCTCCGCGGCCGGTTGTTGCTGCCGAGACCAGGACGTCGTGGCCGGGGATCAGGATGAAGTCGCCCTCAGCGTCGTGGTGGTGGTCGTAGCGCAGTTCGCCGTCGAAGAGGGCCGGCGGAGCGGCTGGTGATCCGATCCGCTCCCACAAGGGCATCTGCTGGCGGGCAGGATCATCGGACTTCTGCCAGTCAAGCCCGTCGGAGGTCAAGGCGGGCATGGCTCCGGGCTCCGGGGCATAGACGTCGACGGGACGTGTGGGGGTGTGCTCCTGCGCGACCGGTCGGCCCATGGAGTCGACAGGTCCGGGGCGGGCGGATTCCAGCTCGGCGCGGAAGCGGGAGATCCAGGACTCCAGCCGGGTGTGTGCCTCGCCCCGTTCGGGTGTGGCGATCAGGAGCCGTACAGGCTGGCCCCGCCACACCTGGCGCCGCCAGACTGCCTTCGCCGGACCGGTTTCCACCGCGGGCAGCCCTGCCCGCAGCGTCAGCTCGCTGATCTCGTCCGGGTCGGCCTCGTGCACGGTTCCGTCGTTCATTCGCAGGTGCGGGATGCCGGTGGCGGTGAGGTCGAGTGCGATGTCGTAAAAGTCCGGGTGGGGACGGGTCGTCGGGTCGGCCGGGGCAGGGGCCACGACCAGCCCGGCGGCCGTCAAGGTGTATCCGGGGCGGGCGGGTTCCACGAGACGTCCGTAGGGATCGGTGACGTAGGACGGGGCGTCCGGGGCGCCGCCGGGAGGGTCGATGCGCGACCAGGCACCAGGCCCGCGGACGACGACATCTCGTATCGCGCCCTGTGGCATCAGCACCTGTGTCGCCTCCCCCGGGACGTACAGCGGCGCTTGGAGGTCGGCCGCGACCTCCCGCAGCAGATGTGGCTTGGGAAAGGGGACGAGCGAGTCGAGCTTTCCAATTGAGCCCAGCTTCCCGACAATGCCCGCCCAGAAGAGCTGCACGGACTGCCCGCGCTGCCAGCCGTGGCCGCGGATCCAGTCGGCGATCTCGTGCGGCGTCGCCGGACGCTGCTGGTCAGGGGTCAGCCGCAGGTCGCCGGTGCCGAAGTCCAGCAGCAGGGCAAGGAAGAGGCTTTCCGGACGGTCGGTGAGCCTGGCCTGCCACGAATCGGCGAGCCGGCCGACCCGGTGGGGTTTGCGGCTGACGAAGGCTGAGGCTCCTCCTGGAAACTCGAGGACGTGAGGGCGTTCCGGGGTTCCTCCCACGGTACGGAACCCGTCGGGCAGCGGGTCGACCCAGTCCAGTGCTCGTGAGCCGGCCAGTATGAACGGAACCCGTTGCCCACGCAGTACCGCCAGTTCGTGGGCCCATGACCGGAATGCGTCCTCCTCGGCGGGTGTCCGCGTGTTCGCGTGGAGGGCCGCAGAAACCGGCGGGAAGATTTCATGGAACGCCGTAGGTGGGACGGCGATCAGGTCTCCCCACAGGGTGCGCAGCGCAGGCCGGCCTTCGGCGTCCAGTTGGAGGAGCACCGTGGTTCGTCCTTCTGGCCCGACCGTGGTCCGCATCGCCCGGAAGTCCGCCGGGTAGAAGCGCTCGCCACGTTGCCCGGTGATCACCGTGCCGGGCTGGTAGAGACGGCCGTGCTCGTCGGTGCGGAACCCCGACGAGCGGCCCCCGGGCGGGAGCACCTCCTGCCAGTCGTGCCCTCCGGGGCCGGCAAGCGTGTACTCGCGGTATCGGGGGTCTGGCACTGCGTAGGTACCAGGGCCGGGGACGGCGAGCGGCTGGTTGACCTCCCTCGCCAGGCGCTCCGCGGCGGCGACGAACGCCGAGTGGTTCTCGGCCGCCACCCGGTTCGTCGGGACGAGTTGGACGACCCGCGGCCTCGGGCCGCTACCGAATGCCAGCACCGAGACGATGTCCGATGCGAGTTCACGCGTCCCGACCGTCACGCGCAGGCCTTCGGGGGTGCGCCGGGTGAAGTGACCGTCCGGGGTGACCTCCACGGCCAAGGTCAGCCGATTCGCCCGCGGATAAAGGGTCTCGGTCTGCCCGCCGTTTCGTACTTCCACAGGACCGGGCAGAAGCACGGGGTATCTGGGGGTCCGCACCGGCCGCCCGAATCGCCCCTGCGGACGATGGAACGGGACCCCGGCCTCGGCGGGGCTGTTGTTGTGGCCGGTTGTGCGTGCGGGCGCGCTCACCGGAGGGTTGACGCCCCGCCCCAAGCCCCGGACTACTCTGCGCCACGCCGTGAGGGGCTCGGCCGACGCTGGCTGCAGCCGTGCGATCTCGAGCAGTCTCTCCCCTCGTCTGCGCCCCCAGTCGACCCGTGCCACGGGCGGCGCCCCGGCGAAGCTGACTCGCGGGCCCTCCGCGGCGGACTGGCTGCGGGGAAGAACGGTCTCTCGCACGGGTGAGTCAGGTCGTGAGACCGGTTGGAGGGAGCGATCGGTCGGCGCGCCGGATCGGATTCCGCCGGCGGGCAGCAGTTCCCATGGTGAGCCGAGTGGGTGGCCTTCGGGAATGCGGACCATCCGGCCGGTGCGGTCAGCGATGTCCTGGAGCAGTGCCCGTACGGCGGCGAGGTCAGTGGACGGGCTTCGTCCGAGGGGGCCGATCATCAGAATGTCGGGAAGCTCTCCTGCACTGGCATAGCGGATCCCCCGGGTCAAGGCAGCAGCGTCCACCACCGCCTCGCGTCCGCGATCGAAGGGGACGAGCGGCCGTCCGTCGTCGGTCACCTGGAAGGCGACACGCAGCGTGTCTTGAGCGGGATCGGTGCGGCGGAAATGGTCGACCATGGGGTGTTCCTCGGAGAGGAACACCACGGCGCCGTTCACGGAGACGGCGGTGGGCATATCCAGTTCCCAGGGCCGGACAGGTCTGTCCGGGGTGGGCTCGGAGCGCGGCGGGCCAGGCACAGTGGCGGGGGCGGCCACGGGGGTGGTGTCCGTCGGCTCGGTCCCGGGTATCTGGCCGTGCTCGCCGGTGGTGTTGCGGGATCCACCGCGGCCTCGGGCGGTTCGTGTCATGCCGAGGTGGGTGGCCAGTTCCCGTGCGGCGGTGCCGTCCTGGTCGGTGCTCAGGGCATACGCCAGGCGCAGGCGCAGCCTCCGGTGCAGGCGGGCGGCGTGTTCGTTGCCGATCTGCGGGCGCACGCTCAGCAGTCGGGCGGCCTGCCGGAGCAGTTCCCGGCGCCGGTTGTCGGGCAGTTCCTTGAACCGGGCCCGGACGGTGGCCAGGTCAGGCAGGTCGGAGGTGTGGATCAGCAGTTGCCGGTCCTGCGGGTCGAGGAGGGCCATGGCGTCCAGCAGTGCGGCGCCGGGTTCCCGGCCGGGGGGCAGGTCGGGAACGCGTCCTGCGACGTGCCACAGGTCCGGGGCCGTCACCTGGGACAGGTCGCCGGAGTGCAGGCGCCGTGCCGCCGTCTTGGCGATGATGCCGGCGGAGACCAGGTCGGGCACGCTCACCTGACGCTGGGGATCGAGTTCGCGGGCCTGGCGGAGCAAGGTGGCAACAGATTCGGGGTCGTGCCGCTTCGTCACGCTGTAGGCAAACGAGTTGAGCGCATCCATGTCGCCGCCGGCGAACCGGCCGCCGAGCGTACTGCGGGCAAGGTCGAGAAGGACAGGAAGATCGGCGTCGCCACCGAGACGCTCCCGGACGGACTGCCAGACATCGACCACGGCAGCGGACGACGGGGCGGCGGGTTCGGCAACAGGAGTGCCGACGGGGTCGGGTGGCGGGGTGGTTGGGGTCTGCTGTGTGCCGAAGTGGTGGTCGGCGAGGTCTGTGGCACCGGTCGGCGTGGAGGGACGGGATGCGCCGGTCGGGTCGAGTGCCGCGGCGTACGGCTCAGCCGGCGAGAGGTGTTGGGCGGGCGCCGGTTCGGGCGGCGCGGGCCGGTCACCGTGGGCGGCTGTGTGTGGCGGCCGCGGTGCGTCGGCGGCGGCTGGGTGGGCGAGGCGCTCGGCGAGTGCGCGGGCTGCGTCGCGGCCGCCTTGGTGCAGTAGGTGTTCGATGCGGGTGAGCGCACCGTGTTCGGGTATGGCGGTGCCGTCCGGGCCCATGCTCGCGGTGATGTCGATCGCCTCGGCGAGGAGACGGCGGGGGGCGGGTGCGCCGCCGTCCAGGTCGTCGGCAATACGGGCGAGCCGTCCCCGGTCTGCGTGGTGGGCTGCGTCCTGGGGGGTGTTGCGGGGGTGCGGTGAGGGGGTGTCTGCCGCGGCGTGCAGGAGGGCGGCGGCGTCGGCGCGCAGGCGCGGTACCTCGGGCCCGCCTTCTTCCAGGGCCCGCACCAGGTGGCCCAGGTGTTCCTTCCAGTGGTCGGCGCCGGCCTGCAGTCCCTGACTGTGGGCGATCGCTCCGGCCTCGATGGTCAGGTTCCGGTACTCCTCGTCGGTGCGGCCGAGGTCGTCGGCCTCGATCTGCTCCAGCGGCCGCGGGGCGGTCAGGCGGCGGGCCAGCGGCAGGCCCTGCTGGGCGAGCACGTCGACGTAGTCGGGGTGGAGAAGAAGTTCGACGGTGTCGTCGAGGCGGAAGCGGAACCTGCGGGTGTCCGCCCCGTATTCGATCGGGCCGCGCCGGTTCGCCGACTCGAGGGTGAGGGTGTAGACGACGCCTGCGCGCACCTGCAGGTAGCGCTGGTCGGGTCGTTCGACGTACGTGCCGCCGGGGCGGACGGTGTGGGTGGTGGCGGTGCCGCTGAGATTCTTGGCGCTGGTGCGGCCGACGGACCCGCTGACCGAGACCGGCGCCAGGCCGGGGACAACCGAGCTGCCGGTCTGGGCACCGGTGCGGGTGGACTTGGCCTGGCTGACGGAGCCGGTCTGGCGGGTCCGCTCGTGCTCCTCCCAGTTGTGCGACGGCTCGACCCAGTCGAGGCTTCGAGGGTTGAACAGTTGCGCGTGGATCCTGAGCCTGCCCTGGGTGTCGGTCACCGGTCCACCTGGGCGGACGAGTTCCGGTGACAGGTAGCCTTCTTCGCTCAGAGCCCTGGCGAAGAAGCCCCGGAGGGACGGCTCCGACAGAAGGTCGCGCAGGGCCTCCTCGGAGCCGGTGCCCCATTCGGCGAGGAGTTCGGGTCCGCTGTAGCGGGGCAGCATCCGATCATCGGGGCGGGCGAGCAGGTGCAGGAACTGACGGTGCATCTCGCCGATCGCGCCCGGGTCCATCGCGGTGAGGAGCGCGTCGCGGCGGGCCAGCGCCCGGGGGTCGAGCGGGAAGGGCTCGACCCAGGCGTGGGGCTCGGGGTGGCCCTTGACGGGAAACAGGCCCGGCATCTGGTAGCCGGGGTCGTTCAGGCGGGTGACGTGGGGGTAGCGCGGGATGTTGCGCGCTGCGGCGCCGGGGCCGATGAGTGTGTGCGGAACGGCGACCTGCTGGTGGACGACCAGTTCGCGGGTGTAGTCGGGTTTGGGCGTCGGGTCGTCCGCGCGGTGGTAAGCGGTGCGGATGCGGTCGGGCATGCCGCCGAGGAGCCGGTTGACTACCACTGGGGCCGGCTGGACGACCCGCCTGACCGTGACGGTCAGGGTCAGGTCCCCGCCGTAGAGATGGGTGCCGGGTTTGAACATGACGAGGTCGAGGTTGCTGGCGATCTCGGTGCGGGTGTCGGAAGTGGTGCGTGTGCGACTGGTGGAGGCGGCCACGCTCTGGTCCTGACCGATCAGGGGACCGCGGGCGGGGTTCACTTCGCCGCCGGGACCGAACGAGGTGTTACCGGTGACGGAGTCGGCGCCGGTGGCGATCTCCCAGTCGTGGATGTCGTGGTAGCCGCCGCTGGACATGGCGGGGCGGAACTCCTGGTGGCGGGCAGGGCCGGGTTTGTCGGCGCGGATCAGGACGTACCAGTCGGCTCCGGGGCCCTGCGGCGTCAGGCGCAGGCCGGTGCTGCGCAGCTGGGGCATCGAAGCGCGCAGTGATTCCGGGCTGAGCAGCTGGTGCAGAGGCTGGACGATGCGGCTGGCGGTGATCAGTTCCAGGCCGGAACGGAGTTCGGCGGCGCTCGACTTCCGTAGGGCGGGCACGTTGCGGTGCAGCAGGTCGAGGACGGTGTCGACGAGCGGGTTGTGGCCGGGGGTGTGCGGGTCGGGGCCGGAGGGAAGGAAGGTGATCCGGCGCGCCGCGGCGCTCAGGGGCATGGCTTCGGGTTCGATCAGGTGGGGGACGCCGAGCGGCCGCGGGGCGGCCGGGGCGGGTGCGGGGCGCAGGAACTCCAGTCCCTGCGGGGTGAGGATCTGGGTGTGGGCGTGTTCCTTGCGGCTGCGGCCGAAGACGTTCTCCCGCCAGTGGTCGACTTCCACGGTGTACACGGTGTCGGCGAAGAGGTGTTCGTGGTCGGCGGTGCCGTCGATCTGCATGGTGCCGATGGTGACCTTGTGCAGCCGGCTGTTCTCGGTGGCGGAGCCGCGGCCGTAGCCGAGGCTGCCGTCGGGAGTGGCACTGCCGTGGGGTCCGCCGGGACTCGCGGCGTTGATCGGTGCGCCGAGGCTGAGGTCAACGCCGCGGGAGCGGGTGGAGGAGGTGTTGTGCCCGTCCGACACGGCCGGGGTGGTTTCGGCGAATTCGATCCGGCCGGCGGAGACCGGCTTCGGGACTGCCCGGGGGCGGGCGAGGGAGGCGGTGATCCGTACCACCGCGATCTTGTCGTAGCGGCGGCCGTTCCGGCGCCGGATCTCGACCTGGGTGCCGCCGGTGCGGTCGCCGTACTGGAACAGGGTGAGCAGTTGTTTGGTATCGGTCAGGCGATCGACCAGGAGGGGGATGTCGGCTGCGGGTACGGCTTCGGCGTCCTCCAGCATGGAGGTGAGGGCCTCGGCGAGTGCGCGCGGGGTGTTCAGGTCGAGGAGCATGTCGTCCGGTCCGAGGTGCTCGCGCGGCTGCCTGATGACGTACTCCGGCCGCGGGTCGGGGCCGGTGAACAGCAGGGCCTCCGCCACCCAGTAGGACATCCGGCCGCCGCCGACCACGGCGGTGTGGACGATCGGCGCCGGTTCGCTGCGCAGGGGTGCGGTCAGGGTGTCCCACACCAGGGACAGCGGCCCGGAGCCGGCGTCGCCGCCTGCGGCGGCCAGGCCGGCCGGGTCGCGCAGGGTGACCGAGACCTCGAAGTCGGTGGTGTAGTCGAAGTGGCGGCTGGGCCCGTTCACGATCGGAGAGCCCGGGTTGACGAAGACCAGGTCGCCGGTGCCGACGGTCCGGTCGGCGCTGTAGCGGTAGGCGGGGCCGCCGGTGAGACCGAGGGTCCCCAGTCTGCCTTGGGTCAGGCCACTGAGGCCGACGTTGAGGGCAACGTCGACGCCCACGGTGGCCGACAGCGACATGGTGTCGGCGTGGTTGGTCTGGTGCAGGGCTGCACGGAGCAGGCCGACCGAGCTGGTGCTGGTGCCGGTGGACAGCAGGTCGGTGCCGCGTCTGGCGGTGACGGCGACGTCGGCCACGGAGCCATCGGGCAGGACGATCCGGCGCAGCAGCGGGCGGCCGGTGGTGGCGAGCCGGGCGGACTGGGCGTTGAGGCTGTCCAGGGAGAATTCGGCGGCCACCTCCCGGTGCACCTGGTGTTCGTCGAGCGCGCTGAAGGGGGCGAGGCCGCGGGCTTTACGGGTGGCACGGATCAGGTCGAGGACCGTGGGTCCGACATCGCGGGCAGCGCCGTGGAACACGACGTAGGCGGGGCCGGTTCCTCTGCCGTCGCGGATCGCCGGGGGCAGCAGGGCGGCCTCGTGTTCGGCGACGGCCGGGCGGGCAAGCGGACGGTCCGGGCCCTGTGCCATGGCGAGGGCATGTTCGAACGCGGCGGCCTGCTCCAGGGGCACCTGTAGGTGTACCCGGATGTCGTGGTGGATGTCACCGCCGACGCCCGGCAGGTCGGAGCGGAGCGGGACGGTCAGGCGCAGGTCCACCTCGTAGCCGATGCTGGGGCCATGGCTGGTGAGCTTCTGCCAGAGGGTGCCGGACTGGGAGGTGTCCATGCTGCGGCTGAGGGAGCTGCCGACGCCGACGTGGGGGTTCAGGCCCAGGCCGTGGGCGGCGCCGGGGCCGAAGCTGAAGATCGGTCCGGTCTTGGCAGTCAGTGCGACACCCCAGTCCCCGGACACGTTGTGGGTGGAGCCGTCCCAGTGGTAGTTGCGGTGTTGGTTCCAGGTGTCGCCGTCGAGGACGGCACCGTCCAGGCGGCGAGCAGCGTGCAGGTGGGAGCGCAGCACCAGGCCGAGTGTGCGCGTGCCGAACTTGACGGTCTCGGAGGCCTGGCCCATGCCGGCCAGGTGGGTGAAGAGGCGCTGCTGGGTACGTTCGCCGAGGATGTGTCGCAGTTTCCGCCAGGAAGGGTCTCCGGGCTTCACGGTCCCGGTGGGGAGCCGGTCGAGGATCTTGGCGAAGAGTCCTTCCAGGCCGTCGATCGCCTCGGGGGTGGTCGCGTGTTCCCAGAGGAGGTCGTCGAGCAGGTCCTGTGTCCGCGGGCCGTGGCCGGTTGCGGGATGGATGAGTTCAGGTCCCGGTTCGGGGCGTGGTGCGAGGCCGTCGGCGGCGGCCGGCGACCGGGGGACCTGGCTCTCGGGAACGGCGATCACCACGCCCCCGTCGAGGTCGGAGTAGTCCGGTTCGGGCACAGGGTGGCCGACCTGGTGGACCGTCACTTTGACTTGGGCGTGGGGGTAGTGGAAGTACACGGCGTTGCCGGTCGGGGCGGTCCGCCGGTGCTGGGCGACCGTGAGCTGGCTGTGGCCGGTGCTGCGGCTGCTGCTGCCGCTGGTTGTCAGGCCCACTGAGGCGGCGGTGAAGGCCTTCTGCACCTTGACGGAGGCGTCCCAGGTGACGGTCTTCTTGTTGCTGTGTCCGCCGCGGACGTCGGCCTCCGGGTCCCAGGACACGCCGGCCTTCTCTCCCCGGTCGCCGGCAGCCTCGCGGGAGATCTCACGCACGCCGCGGTCCTGTAGCTCGAGTTCGACGGTGGCCTGGTAGACGGGCTGCGGCGCCTTCCCGCGGGATCTTCCTTCGGCGGGCAGGGTCACCTGGACGGTGTCACCGCCGTGCAGGAGCCAGTCGACCCACTGGTGGTCCCCCAGTTCCCGGCGGCTGGCGTCCAGGCGGGCCTGGAGGAGACCGGCGAGGTCCGCGGGGTGACCGTCGACGTCGACGACGGCGCGCAGGCTCGACGCGAGGAGGGTGTGGACTGCACCGGGGTCGACGACCCGGTCGGCGGGTCCGAGTCGTCGGGCGCGGGCCAGGCCGACGGGCAGGGCGCGGACCAGAGGAACGTCCGGGGCAGGCAGCGCGGGCGGGAGGGGCGCCTCAGGCTCGGGGACGGGGACGGGGACGGGGTCGGGCAGGCGCAGGCCGAGCCGCTGTGCGTACTCGGGGTCGAGCATCAGCTCGACGGCGCCGTCGAAGCGGATGTCGAGGGTGACCTTGTCCGGGTGGTCCCGGTCGGCGTTGCGGCCGGGGTCGGGCTTGTCCGCGAGGTCGAGGGTGACGGTGTAGTCCACACCGGTGCGCACATGCCAGTACTCGACGTTGGAGCGTGCAACGAAGGTACCGCCCGACCCGCGGAGCATCTGAGAGGTGGCGAAAGCGTCGGTCTTCCGGCCCCGGGTGATGTCCACCGACGGAACCAGCGGCAGGGAGCGTCCTGCGGGCGAGCCGGCGGGCGCGTGGAGCTCGCCGGTCTGCACCGACGCCCCGGCGCCCAGCGTCAGGGTGGTGGAGGTGCTGGTACCGGCCGCGGACTTCTGCTGGGTGCGCATGTTCCGTTCGCGGTTGTGGCCGGGAGCAACCTCGCGCTGCACCTGGGGGTCGACCAGCCGGGCCTTGAACGTCAGGCGGCCGGCGAGGTGGCCGGCGGGCGCGTCCTTGAACAGCAGCGGGTAGGTGTGGCCGTCCGGGGCCAGGGCGCGGTCCAGGAAGCCCTTGAGGTGGGAGTAGGAGAACGCCTTGCGGATCGCGTCCTCCGCGGTGGAGCCCAGTTCGATCAGCAGGCCGGGGCCGCCCAGGCGGACGGTGCGGCCGTCGCTGCGCGCCGCCTGCAGGAACCGCCGATGGAACTCCCGGGCCATCCGGTGGTCGACGTCGGTGACGATGGCTCGCCCCTCAAAGACGTCCTCGGGGGTGACCGGGAGGGTCTCCGGCTGGGGCCCCGCGCGGCCCGGGGTGTCCAGGAGGGCGTCGGGGACGGCGACCTGCTCGGCGGCGATGAGTCCGCGGCCGGCCAGGATCGGCGGGTCGTCGGCGCGGTGGTAGGCGGCCAGGACACGGCTGGGTAGCAGGCCGAGCATCCGGTCGACGACCAGCGGCACCACCGGGGCGCCCCGCCGGAGCATCAGGCTCAGTTCCAGGGGGCCGAGGTAGACGTGCGCCCCTTCGAATTTGATCAGGTCGTGGTGGCTCTGGCGTTCGGCGCGGGCGAAGGTGCGGTCGTGGGAGCGGTTTCCCGAGGCGCCAAAGTTCTCGCTCCCGCTGCCGAATCGGCCAGCATCCGACGGCTGCTGGCTGGGGCCGAAGCCGATGTGCCACCAGCGGGACTTCGATCCGCTGCGGTTGGCGGTCCACCAGTTGTCGCGGTTGGCGTACTTGCCTGTCAGCAGGCCGGAGGCGTACTCGTGGTGCTGGAAGTCGCCGATACGGGTGGCGTGGAGCTGCAGGTAGTACGAGGCACCGGGGCGCAACGGCCGCAGCGTAATCCCGGTGCTGAGCAGCGAGTCGATGGCACCGGCCAGCGAGGAGGGGCTGAGCAGCACATCGAGTGGCTGGGCCGTACTGCCGTCGGTGCTCCATTGCAGGGGGCTGCCGGCGGCACCATCGGCGGCACGACGGATCGCCGGAACGTGGCGTCGCAGGAGTTCACCGGCGAGGCTGACGAGGGGGTTGTGGCCCGTCGGGGTGTCGAGGCCGCCGAGGCCGGGCAGAGCCAGGTCGCGGTGGACGGAGAACATGGGCAGCTGATCGGCATGGATCACCGACGGTGGTGCGTGCCGGGGGGCGGGGTACGGTCCGGGCTCGGCGATGGGGTGCAGGTACTGCAGCCCGTCGTGCACGACGACGTGGCGGACTTCTCTGATGTGGCGGCTCTGGCCGAGCGGCCCCTCGGCCCAGCTCTCCACTTCCAGGGTGTAGACGGAGTGGGCGAAGCGTCTCTCGTGGTCGGCCGGGGCGTCGATGAGCAGACCACCGGTGGTGACCCGGTCCAGGTACTCGCGGCTGCGGCCGCGGCTCCAGTTCCAGCCGCCGCCGGCAGAGACCTGCAGGTGGTTGACGACCGGTGCATTGCTGTTGCGCTGGATGCCGGTGTCGGCGCCGCCCGACGCCTGAAGGGCGGAGTTCGTACCGGAGGTGGCGACGATCTTGGGGGTGATCTCGTTGATGCCGAGGCGGCCCACCCGCACGGGGTGGGGGACGACGGTCTCGGAGGCCAGCAGTTCGGCGGTGACACGGACCGTCACCACTTGGTCCACCGGGAGGCCGGGCCGGCGCAGTGTCTCGGGGTGCGAAATGCCGGTGGGCAGGCCGTGCAGGAACAGGCCGGTCATCCGGCGCTGGCTGACAGCCTTGTCGACCAGTGCCTCGATCTTGCGTTCGGACAAGGCTCGGGTATCACGCAAGGCCTGGCGCAGGGTGTCGGCGAGTTCGGGCGGTGCAAGCGGGGGCAGGTGCAGGTCGTCGCTGCCCAGGCGGATCCGCTCGTGTCCCTCACGCCACTGGTGCCCGTCGCCGCTGTACACGGTGACGTCGCCGGCGCGGGCTGCGCTGGCGGCGGCCCGCTCGTCGAGGCCCTGGGGTGCGAGTAGTTCCTCGGGTACCCAGTAACGGACCCGGCCTCCTTCGACCAGGCTGGTGGAGATAGTGGCCCGGTCGGGGAAGCGCCGGTCCTGCGGCGGGGCCTGGGTGGTCTCGACGGGCTCCGGTACCGGACGGTGCTCTCGGGAGGGGCGTAGGGCGGCCCAGGCGTCCGTGATCACATCGGCCGCTTTGGTGACCGCGTTCTTGGCGAAATAAGTCAGGTCCTTGACCGGGGGCAGGGGCTCGTGGGCGACCGTGATCTTCCAGTCGATGCCGTACTCGAACCAGTGGGTGGGCCCGCGGAAGAGGATGCCACCGGGCGCCGCGAAGATGAAGTCGTTGGTGAGCAGGCTTCGGTTGACGCTGTGTGAACCGCCGAAGCCGAAATGGCCACCGAAGACCCGCAGCGGCGGCACGCCGACCGAGCCGGAGCCGCTGCCGTTCACGCCGCCGGACCGGCCCAGGGAGTCACTCTGCTCGATGCCGTGCAGAACCGAGTTGACGATGTTCATCTTGCGGTCGTCGTGGCCGTCGGCACGCACCGGTTCGGCCGACCGGTTCACCGGCTCGACGTGAACGTGCGCCGTCGAGCCGTCCGGCAGACGCACCTCCTTGCGCAGTCCCCGGCCGCCGAACAGCTGGTCGGCGTGGGCGGTGAGACCCGTGGTGGAGAAGTTCGGGGCAAGCTGACGGCGCACGTCGGCGCGGCCCAGTGGAGGCAGGCCGTCGGCCCCCGCATCGATCAGGTCGAACACCTGCTGGCCGACCTTCCAGGACGCGGCACCGGTCAGCTGGACGTAGGCGCCGCCTACGCCCTTGCCGCGCCGGATCTCGGCCGGGACGAGGGCGGTCAATTCGTCGGGAACCGGGGTGTACTCGTGGACGCGGGGAGGCTGGATGGCGAGTCTCAGCGCTTCCTCGAAACGGTCTGCGCTTGCCTCGGGAACGCGGACGTGAACGGTACCGTCGGCGTGGACGGTGCCTTTCACACCTGGGAGGTCGGACAGCAGCTCGGCGGCGTGCTTCGTACGCAGGCGGAACGCCACGGTAGGACCCTCGTGAACGAGGTTCTGCCAGCGGCTGCCACCCTGAATAACAGTGGACGACGGCCCGCGGTTCAGCCCGCCCGAGAAGGAAAGGCCGCCCGAGGCACCGGAATTGCCGCCGTAGGGCGCAGCGGGGTTGCCGATGACGGCACTGGCCCCGCCTTCTAGGGCCAACCCGGCCGAGTCGGAGTCGGAGTTCGAGTCGACATCGAGGAGGTAGTTGCGCTGCTCGTTCCACAGCCGGGTGTCGACGTCGGACGGCCCGAGCCGCTGGGCGGACAGCACATGGGTGCGGACGGTGAGGTGCAACTCCTGACCCTTGGGACCGACCGGGAACGGCTCTGAGGTGTGACCCGCTCCGGCCAGCTGGAAGAACTCCCTGATCTGGGAGCGCTCGCTCAGGAACAGCTTGATGCGGTTGGCCGTCTCCGATCCCGATTCGAGGGTGATCCCGCGGTCGGATTCGGCAAGGACCCGCCACACCTCGGATCGCAGATCCTCGATACCGCCGACGGACTCGGGATCGGTGTAGCCGGACCAGAACGCGTCGTTGACCCGGGCAAGCGCGTCCTTGTCCCATCCCTCGGCCGGTTCGGGCCCGGTGAGGCCGACCTCCTCGCCGGCCGGGTGCGGGTCCGCCGGGTGGGCTCCGTCGTGCGGGACCTGGGGGGCGACACCGGCGGCGAAGCCCATCACCAGGTCCACCGGGGCGGAGACCGGCGGCGTGTCCTGGGGCCGGTTCAGCTCCTGGACGGTCACGGTGAGCGTGTTGCGGGGGACGTCGAAGTAGACCATTTCGCCGGTGGCGCTGCTGCGCAGCACCTGGGTGACCGAGACCTCGGTCGACCCGGTGGTGTGGGTGCGCCCGCCCCCGGGGACCAGGCCTGCCGATGCGGACCACGCGGGGTGGCCGGCTCCCAGGGCGGCCTTGAGCGGCAGGGAGCCGTTCGCGCCCCTGGTCCGGGAGTGGCCGATCCCGTTCTCCAGGTTGGAGGCAGGGTCGAATGGGTCCGCCCGTTCCTCATGGACCCGGCTCAGACCATCGACGGTTCCGGTCGGCCGGTGCACGGCATCGGCCCTGCCATCGAGGGAGAGGGTGGCCCTGACTACGTAGCCGGGCCCGTCCTCGCCGGCTGGCACGCGGAACTCCACGCCGCCGTGCACCAGCGAGCGGCCCCACTCCTCGTGGCCGAACCAGTCCCGGTCCCCGTCCAGGGCGGAACGCACGGCGGCAGGCAGGTCGCCGCGGTAGGTATTCTCACCCAGCGCCCTCGCGACCAGGCCCTCCATCGCCTTGGCAACGTGGTCGAGGTTGTGGATCTTACCGCTGAGGCCGAACTCGCCACTATGGGCGAACCCTTCGGGAAGGCGGTACGCCGACGGCGCACCCGGGCCCTCGATGGCACCTGGCCCTCCTGTCGCTTCGGACCTCAGCGATGCGGGGCGCTCCTGGTAGACGCCCTGGAGCGGTGGAGGCCGCAGCAAGCCCGTGTCCGAGGTGTCGTCCCGGCCGGCGGCGGATCCGGCATGGTCACCGGCGTCGCTTGACAGGGGAGACGGGTCGTTCGGGGAGTGGTCCTCGCCGTGGGGCGCGGTGACAACGATCTCCCGGGGCTGATGGATGGTGGGGATGAATGTGTCGGGAATCTCCGTGATGTCACGGGCGGGTTCCACGGTGCCGGTGCCAGGGGTGTACAGGCGCCAGGTCGGGACGCGGTCTTCCGTCGGAGGGGAGGCGGGACGCGGCGCGAGGCCCTGACCGGTTTCCTCCCCGGCACTGGGAACGGGGCGCAGGGTGCCGTCGGCGGCCGGGGCCCACGCTCCCTCGGCAATGTGGAGGCGCAGGCGGTGGGTATCAGCGAGATTTTGGAGCCGGTACGCGATGGGGTCGAAGACGCCCTCGGCGGGGCGTGTGGATAGAAGGGCGTCGGCCGCGGGGTGGGAGAGAACGAGGTACACCTCGGTAGGGGCGTCCGGTTCCGCGGCGATGCCGCCGAGCAGATCGTTCAGGGCATGGTGGGTGGAGGAGATGACGGGGTCTGCGGTGATGACGACGGCGGGTCCGTCGCGGTACGGGGTGAGCTTGTGCAGTGCGGCCGCGTCCGGCATGCCGGGGCTCAGGGTCGAGGCCAGGTCTTCCGCAGCAGCGTCGAGCCATGCGCCTGCGGGGATAGGCCGGGCCTGCTCGGTACCGGATCGGGCGAGTTCGTGGATGGCCGAGTCGACTGGGCGCCGCCAGGCCGGCGGGGGGAAGAGGGCGCCCTCGGCGTGTGGGGGTGTGTCGGGGGCGAACCGCAGCCAGCGGCCGCCGCCGGGGGCCGTGATCATGCTCTCGCCAGCGTCGAGGATAGTGATCCTGCCGTCCGGAGCCCTCAGCTCGACACCGTAACGGTCGGCCAGGCTCTGCAGGAACGCCGCGCCCTCGCCCTGGGCTGCACCCTCCCAGGCCAGACGCAGGGAACGCGTGGCGGGCACGGAGGCGAAAGTCCGCACATATGCCTCAACCTGCGTACGCACGCGCGGGTCGGTGGGGCCCCCGTGGAAGGCGATGGTTGTCCGCTCCGGATCGAACAGAAGTTTGGAGGCATCGAAGGCAGGCACGGCGGTGGCGTCCGGGTGAGGGACTTCCAGGCCCGCCGGGACCCGCTCCGGATCGCCCGGCAGCACGTCCCGGTAGCGCAGTACCTCGGTCACCACCTGGTCCCAGCCCGGCGACGGATACAACGCCCCAACGGGCTCCGCCTCGAACCTCGGGGCGTCCGGCGCAACTGGCGCCTCGCTGCGGGTGATCTCCAGCCATTGGCCCGCCGCCGGATCCACGCGCCCGCTGTCGGCGTCGCGCACAAGGTGGTTGCGGGCGTGCGCGTAGCCGGTCTCCGCCAACGTCACCGGGCCGCCCGCCGCCACCACCCGACGCACGTCAGGTATCTCCGACAACAGTTGGGTGGCATGCCGGACGCCGCCGTCGGGTGTCATCAGCCGCACGCTCTGCCGTGCCTCGACCGGCAGTCCCTGCACCGCCACGCGCGCCGCCGAGGCGGCGAGGGGGTCGGTGGCCGTGACGACCAGGCGCCCTGCCTCGGGCGGCAGGGCCCGGACCGCGGCGAGAGACGCGGGGGGCAGGGCACGCTCCGCCAGGCCGACGTTGTCGGTCGGCAGAGGTCCGCCGCCGGCTTCGGGCAACCGGTGCAGCAGGACACCGTTCGGGGTGGGCAGGGCGTTGACACCCATACGGTGAAGCCTGTCCACAAGCCCTGGAGGGAGACCGGTCGCCGGATCGGCCGCGGCCAGCAGCGACCGCTGCCAACCTGACGGATCCAGGACCGCCGATCCCGTCAGCACAATCCGGCCCCGGTCGACAGGTGCGATGTCGTAGGCGGGCACAGGTGCGGCGGGACGGGCGTGGTCGCCACCGGGCACGGGGGTTTCGGGGGCAGTGTGCCAGGAATCCACCGAGTGAAGCGAGGCCGTGGACGACGCAGGGCCCCCGTCCCCGTACTCGGGGGCGGTGTGCCAGGAATCCGTGCTTGCCACCGAGCGCAAGGACGGCGTCGCGCCGGTGTGTTCGGCGGTGGCCAGGCCGGTCTGCGGGACGGGGTGCGGAATCCCTCCCCCAGCGGGGGCCGGGCGGCTTTCCGCCGGGCGCGAAGGCGATGCAACGGGCTGCTCGTGAGTGGGCGCAGCAACAGCCGTGTTCGCCGGGCGGGCGTCGCCATGGAGCGTGGCGGGTGCGGGGTCCGGATGTGCCGAACCCTGCGGTGCGAGGTGGTCGGTGGGTGGTGTGATGTGCAGCCACTGGCCCCGGCCACCACTGCCGGCGACCTGGTTGCCTTCCGGCACGTACAGGGTTCCTTCGGGGCCGGCCAGCAGCTGGCCGTTCGGCGC
>NZ_JBFBJZ010000088.1:0-25744 GCF_040686255.1 Kitasatospora sp. NPDC085879
ACGACCACCGGCAGGACGACCTCGTGCTCCTCGAAGCGGCCCATGGCGAGCGGGTCCGCCAGGAGCACGCTGGTGTCGAGAACGTACGTGCGCCGATCGCGTTTGCGCGCGCGGGCCGAATGCATGGCTCCCGTGCTGCGGTCTTCATGGCTCATGTCCGTCTCCGGTCCTGCTGACGGCCGTCGGCATGTCGGCGGCTTGTGCCGGGCAGTAACAGCCCGACCTTCTCCTGCTTGGCGGTGCTCCGAGGTGGGCGGCTGTCCGGTGCACGTTAAGCACGCTTCTCCGCAGACTGCGATGAACTGTGAGCTGAATCACAGCAGGGGTGCGCCCCGCGGCGCGCACTGTCCCCGATGGCCGCCAGCAGTACAAGCCGACCAGGCTTGCGCAACTCGCCGGAAGATGCAGGGCCGGCGTGCCGGACGTCCTGGGTCAACCGCCCGCACTGGGACAACGACCGACAGAGTCAAGGCGCTCATCCACCTCACGGTCGACCGATCCGTACGTCCCCTTGTGGCCCTCCACACCACCCTCTCGCCATCGATCGTCTCGGGCGTCGTCCACCACCGCCAACCCGCCCGGCTGGAACACCGCCGCGCCGTCTCCGCCGACGGCGGCTCTGCGCCCACCACCACCAGCGCGGCCGGCTGCCACCCTTAACGAGGGTGAGCCGGCGGGAGACGGGCGACGACGCCGTAAGCCGCCTCACCTGCGACAATCACCCGTTCCCGGCTTTGACGGTCCGGGCGCGCTGGTCGACGAGTTCGAGCAGCCGACAACCTGCGGGGCAGCGTCGGCGAGCTGGGGACCTGCGGCCACAATGCACGCAGAACGCCGAGACGATGGGTCGCTCTGGCGATCGTGCTCTTCCGGCAGACTCGCCGACCTGGAGACCAGGTTCGACATCGGCCACGGCGACGTGATCCCTCAGCCCAACCACAGGCGTGCTGCCGAGGCCCTGCTGCGAGTGATCACCGGCGACCTGTTCGGTGCGACGAAGCCCCGCACCGGGCACCACCCTCGGTGGGCATGACCGATGTCGGTATTCGGGATGGGCACAGACGGAGCGACCTTCGCTGCTCCCTCACCAAGCTGACGGGCGAGGTGGTCGCCCGTGACTGCCGTCTGCCGGGCGACCCAGAGGGCCCACGCCGCGGACGGAGGGCCCAAGAACTCGCAAGGTGGCGGATGTTCCATGGGTCCACCCGGAGCAGGATCACTGGTGGGGGTCGGCCCCGAACCCGACCCCCACCAAGATCGAAGACTCAAAGGCTCCGCCCTGCCCCTAGGCTGTGATCCCCGTTACCATCGCCCCACGCAGCGTCGAGGAGACCGGGTTTCACCGTGATATTCGCAGTGAGCCCTGCTCAATGCGGCTCGATGAAACGCTCGTCTACTCAACTTCCTTCCGGGAAGGCATCGGTGACGCTGGGTCTGGCGAGGTCGAGAATCACGCAGGTCGCCCTCGGGGCCTGCTTGATTGGTCGACCCGACGGTTCCGGGCGCGCGGACCGCACGAACGGCTGACCGCCCCTGAAGCGGTCCGACGATATGCACGGCCGTGCGGAGTGGTCTTCCAATGCGGTGCTGCCACGCTGTGCCGGATCGGTTCGCCGCCTCCCTGGTCTGTGCGGGAGGGAGACGGATGCTGACCCGGCATCGGCCGTGGCCTGCGGCATTGGTGGTGTGCTCGGCGCTGTTCCTGCTCGGGCTTGACTACACGGTGCTGAATGTGGCAATCCCTGGACTGCAGCACGACCTCGGGCCGTCGCTGGCCCAGACCCAGTGGATCGTCGATGGCTACGCCCTCACCCTCGGGGGCTGCGTCCTGGCAGCAGGCGCGATCGGCGACGCCTACGGCAGGCGCCGCGCATTCCTCGACGGCCTGGCCGTGTGTCTGCTGGCGTCAGTGTTCGGCGGGAGCGGGCAAAGCGCGGCGGAGTTGGTGGCGGCCCGGTGCGGAATGGGTTTGGGCGCGGCGCTGTTCATGCCGGCGACGTTGTCCACCATCGTCCATGTGTTCGCCGATCCCGCGAAGCGCCGCAAGGCGATCGCCGTCTGGGCGGCCATAGCCGGCATCGGCGCGTTGACAGGCCCGGTGCTGGGAGGCTGGCTGGTTGAGCAGTACGGATGGCGGGCCGCATTCTGGCTCAACGTGCCAGTCGTGCTGGCAGTGATGGCGGCAGCGGCGCTACTGGTACCCGAATCTCGCAATCCTCGGCCGGAACGACTGGACCGACCCGGCGCGGTGCTTTCCAGCGGCGGCCTGCTGGCACTGGTCTGGGGCATCATCGAGGCGCCTGGACATGGATGGACCAGCGGCCCGGTTCTGGCGGCCTTCGCCAGCGCGGCGGTGCTGCTCGCGGTCTTCCTGGGTTGGGAGATCCGCTGCAGTACTCCGCTGGTACCCGTCAGGTTGTTCCGTCAGGGGCCGGTCGGTCCCGCCTCAATGTCACTCGCTGTGATGTCTTTCGCGATGTTCGGCGCCATGTTCCTGCTGACGCTTTACCTGCAGGAGGTTCGCGGCCTGTCGGCGTGGGGGGCTGGCGTACGGATGATCCCGCTCTCAGTGGGGTTGGCGTCGGGGGCTGGCGTTTCACCGTTGCTGGGCAAACGATTCAGCACACGGCTGCCTGTGACCGTCGGCCTGCTACTGATCGCCGCGGGCTTCGTCTTCCTCGCCCGGCTGCGGCCCGAGTCCGGGGATGGACCTGTACTGGCCTTCGAAGTCTTGTCGGGCTTCGGGTCCGGCCTGCTGGCCCCGGCAGCCACCGAGATCGTGATGAACACCGTTCCCGCAGCCACTGCCGGAGTCGGCTCCGCGCTCAACGACGCTACCAGACAGATCGGTTCGACCCTTGGCGTAGCTGTGCTCGGCTCCGTCCTCGCCACCGCCTTCACTTCCCGGGTCGGCACAGATGCAGGCCCACACCTCCTCGCGCGCGCCAGCGCATCGGGCGTCGAACGCGTTCTTGATCTGGACCAGATCCGCATCGCATTCACCGACGGACTGACGGCGGCCGCCTGGGTCGGCGGGAGCATAGCGCTACTCGGTGCCGCGGCAGCCTGGATGGCCCTGCATCCGCCGACTGCGGACGTCCTCCCCCGACAGGCCAACCTTGATTCTCCCGGCCAGCGGGTGCTGGGCCCAGATGCCTGAACGACCTGCTATAGAAAGGCCGCCTGCATGTCCAACAGCTACGACACCCTCAGCGAGTGCCTCATCAGCGAGTTCGATGTCGCACCCGAACTGGTGCGCCCGGAAGCTACCTTGGCCAACCTGGAACTCGACAGCCTGGCTCTGGTGGAGCTCTCCCTGATGATGGAGGAACGGCTGGGCGTCACCGTCCCGGACATCCGGCGTGACGCCACTCTGGCAGAGCTCGCCACCACTGCCGACGCCTGCCGCTCCACCCCGCAGCCCGCCGTCGTCGACCTGGACGGCGGAAAGTGATCCCGCGCGCGGTAGCCGTCACCGGGCTCGGTCTGATAACCCCGGCTGGCATCGGGGCGGCCAACACATGGGAGCACGTCCTCGGTGGCACGCCAACCGCCCGCCGGGATCCGAAGCTTGAGGGTCTCACTGTGGACTTCTCCTGTCAGGTACCCCACCTCGACATGGCCGAGCGGCTCGGCGGACGACTCGCCCTGCGCCTGGACCGCTTCGCCCAGCTGGCGATCCTCGCCGCCCGTGAGGCAGTCGCGGACGCTGGTCTGGACCCCGCAAACTGGGACGCCACCCGGGTCGGCGTGGTCCTCGGCGTCGGCGGAAACAGTGTGGCGACCTACCCAGTGGAGTACGCCCGGCTCTCCAACGGTCGGGCCGAGGAGGTCTCACCGCTGATGCTGCCTCGCAGCGTCCCCAGCATGGCGGCCGCCGAGGTGAGCCTGGACCTCGGCGCCCTGGGCCCCAGCTTCATCACCAGTACAGCCTGTGCCTCCGGAAGCACCGCCCTCGCTACCGCCCACAGCCTGCTGCGCGCAGGAGCCTGCGACATCGTTGTATCCGGTGGCACCGACTGCGCTCGAACGCCCATGGCCGCGACGTGCTTCGATCGGCTGCGCGCGCTCTCGCGGCGCGGCCACGATCCGGCCGGCGCCTCCCGCCCCTTCGACGCGGACCGGGACGGCTTCGTCCTCGGTGAGGGCGCGGGCATTCTGATCCTGGAGCGCACGGAGCACGCCGCGGCCCGTGGTTGCCGCCCGCGCGCCTACCTGTCCGGCCATGGATCCTCCTGCGACGCCTACCACTACACTGCGCCCCACCCAGGAGGCGAAGGTCTGAGCCGCGCCATCCGGGCCGCCCTGTCGGATGCCGACCTCGCGCCAACCGACATCGGACACATCAACACGCACGGCACCGGCACTCGGCTGAACGATACGGCCGAGGCTTCTGCGTTGTGCCAGGTCTTCCGCCACCCGCCACTGGTCACTGCAAACAAGAGCATCCTCGGCCACGCCATGGGCGCGGCCGGCGCTATTGAGGCCGCGCTGACCGTGCTGACCGTGCAGCACGGCGTCATCCCGCCCACAGCCAACCTCGACAAGCTGGATGAAGGGATCAGCCTGGATGTGGTGACCGGGACCATGCGCCATCAGACAGTCCGCGCCGCGATCTCCGTCTCCAGCGGCTTCGGCGGCCAGAACGCTGCCCTGGCTTTCACCGCCGTCTGAGGGATGCCGAGAAGAGAACTTCCACCGGCCGCTTCCACAGACGCGACACTGACCCGATTCCGTGGCTCCGCGGCAGTCGGTCCGCGTCCGCAGTACTGATCAACCGTGACGGAACAGTCCCCTCCAGACCTGACGGATAACCAGTGGGAACTCATCATCGAGCCAATGCTGCTGCGCTGGCGGGCGGCCTGCATCGAGGGAGAGGCGTTGACTACGGGGCTTCGTACGCCGGTCAACGCGATCCTCCATATCGTGCGGACTGGGATCCGCGTGGAAGGCTTAAATCGGCCCCGAACACCCTTTGGAGCACACCCATGCCCGCGTCTCCCGCCCGCTCGCGGCTGCGTGCCCTGCTGAGTCAGCACTACTGCAACCTGATAATGAAACACCCACCCGAGAACTGGAGCGTCCCCTCTCCGGATGGCTGCTACCGATCGGGGGAAGGCGACCCATTGGGGTTGGTCCTGCTCGGCGACTCACTGGCCCAAGGCCTCGGCGCCCCGACCCCGCAAGGCACCCTTGGCGCCTACCTTGCCGAAGGCCTGGCCCGAGCCATCGGCCGGCCCGTCGAGCTGACGACTCTTGCCCGTGTGGGGGCCACCACCAAGTCCATGCAGAGCCAAGTGGCACGCGCGGCCGCCCTCCCTCCCGGGATTGCGGTGATCATCGTGGGTGGCAACGACGCCATGCTCCCGGCCACAATCGGCCGAGCCGCCCGCCGCTTCAGCCAAGCGCTGGACACCCTCCGTGAAGCAGGCTGGCAGCTGATCGTCGTGCCGTGCCCGGACCCAGCCCGGGCACCGGGCCTACGTACCCTCGTCCGTCTGCTGGCCGCACCCCGGTCTCACCGACTCGCACGGCTGCAAACCCGGGCCGCGCTAAAAGCGCAAGCAACGATCGCACCGTCCTCCGTCGAGGAATTCCTTGACCGCCCAATGGAACTCCTCAGCCCGGATGGCCTGCACCCCTCCCCGCTCGGCTACGCCGAGCACGCCGCACGCATGCTACCCAGCCTGCTTTCCGCCGCACAGAAGTTCACTTTCCAGTCGGCCCGCGCCTGACTCTCGCTGTGCTGATCATTTCAGACTGACTTGCGGAGTCTCAGAGAGCGCGTAGGCGCGGGGCGATCACCGTGTCGGACGCGGGCCGTGGGGACAGCTGCCTGCCAGGAGTCGCCGTATCTCTGCCACGGTGAGTGCCGCTGGAGATAAGGCTTATGGGGGTCGAGGATGCTGGCGCGGCCGGTCCACCGCCCGACGAGCAGCTCGTCGGGGGTCGCCGCGTGGCGAGCCCGCCCGCGGTGCTGCGGATCAGGCCCCACTTCACGGGCGATTGGCCTATAGCCGCACGCTTGTCCCAGGAGGGCGTGGACAGCCGCATGCTGTTGGCAGGTGCGGTCCGAGAGGCGACCGGAGCGGCATGGTCCGTTCGCCGGGGCTGCCGTGGGCTTCCTCGTGTCCAGGATCGCCTGGGTGCGTGCTCGTTCCCCGCCCGGTGGTTCGCACAGGAGGGCCTGGTTGCGGACGACCGCCTTCTCCACGGCCTCGACGAGGTTGTGCCGGATATGCCGGGGCTCCGTGCAGTGCAACGCGTTCGGGGCGCTGATTCAGTCGGCTTCGGTGAAGGCTGGCGGGCGGCCCCGACAGATGATCTCGGCGCATACGTGATCCGCCAGCGACCCGGTCTCCGTCGCTGCGGTCCGGTCGGGCAGCAGGCCGGCAGGGCGGCGGTCTCGATGTCCACCAGTGAACCCCCGACCGGACGGAATACGTGTTTCAGAGTGAGGCTCCTCGGGTGGAAAGCGGTCAACACCCGTTTCGACAGAGGAGCCAGGCGGGGACGGCCTCAGGCCTCCTCAGCTGTCTGGCGCCAATTGAGTCTCGGATCATGGCTGGTGACGAGCACATGGGTGTGGTCGCGTTGCGGCCCCTGCCTTGGGCCATTGCCGACGGGTGGCAGAGGCGCGGCTGTCAGCATTCCCCCTCACGCAGCCGCTGGCTGCGCGTCGGCAGTCCGGGGAGCAGCTTCGGCATGACCGTGGCCGGTGCCCTAAGGCGCTTTCGCTGCTTCCTCGACCCTTGCGGCTGCGACCGGGACCCCGGATCACGGTTGCCCGAGGTCGCCGCATCCGACGGCATGGTCGTCCCACGCACCGTGAAGCGGCGGCAACTGCCCGAACGGACGAACCGGGACTGCTGCCACGGTGAACCACTCTGAACAGCGCTCACACCCAACCCCTCACCAGAAGGCCGACATGCTCCCTTTCCACCGTCGAACGATCCCCCCAGGAATCGGCACGCCGGACAGCCGGACCGGACACCCACTGTCACGGCAGCACTGGGTGCCTTCGGCGGCCTGCCGCACCACCGACCCCCGGGTGTTCTTCTCCTCCGACCAGGAACATAGATCCCAGCAGGGCGAGGAGGACGCGAAGAAGATCTGCCGGGCCTGTCCGGTCCGCGAGCCCTGTCTCACGGACGCCATCCGCAACCAGGAGCCCGTTGGCATATGGGGCGGGCTCACAACCAAGGAACGCAGTCGGCTAGTCAACCAGGCACGCCAGCTGAATACTCTGGGCGGGGCCGAGGCCGCGGCATTGCGCGCAGGGCGAAAGGTCCATATCCCGGCCGCCAGCCGACCGGCCGTGGTCATCCGGTTGTTGGTCTGGGGCTGGGACGAGGTACGTATCGCCGACGCTCTCCACGTCTCTCCCGCCGCCGTCCTGACGGCCCGACACGCCGCCGAGGCGGTCGCCCCCTACCGACACTTGGTTCCCGACCTGCCGCAGGCAGATCATGGGTACCCTGGGGCGCGGCGCTGAGGGCGCCGGTGGCAACCCTTGCGCGTACCGGCGAGCGAGACGTCTGCCACCAAGCTGGCGGTGTCGGCTCTCACGCCAAGGCACGCATGAGCGAAGGACGTCGGATTGAGGGCGGCGGCAGGAAGAAGCGGCGGCAAAGTCCGCAGCTGAAGGCATCAACGCAGCCACGGCAGGCAATAAATCACCTCCATCCGCGAGGTCGGGCCGGACCCGCTCATTTCTTGCACGTGCCTCACGTCCGGACGGCCGGGGTCTTGCGGTTGTGACCTGCATCACGAACACGTCAGCTCTGCCGGTGGATTTGGTTATGGTCGGCTCCCCCGCTTCCGCGGGGCCTGTCGGTCGGGTACGCCGAGTCCTGCCGCCGATTGGCAGGAACGGTTGAGGTAACTTGCCGCAGGCAGGAGCGGGGCCAAACGTTCGTCGCCGCGCCCGCCGAGCATGGGCGGGTAACTCGGGCCAAGCCGCGCGCCGCAGGGCACGTGACCGGGCACTCACTCTGCCCGGACCCGACAGGCCGCCTCGCAGGCGCCGGTGAGAGACGAGTCTTCCATGGGCAAGCACCGTCGTCCTTCCAGAACTGCCCGCATCGCCACGCACACCCGCGTGACAGGTGTCTGTGGTGCCGCAGTCGCAGCTTCGCTTCTGGGCTCCACAACCGCCTCGGCCGCCTCCGTCGACACATGGGACGCGGTCGCCAAGTGCGAGTCCAGCGGCAACTGGGCCAACCACGACAGCGGCCACAACGGCCACTACGGAGGCTTGCAGTTCTCTCCGTCTAGCTGGAAGGCCGCCGGCGGCCTGAGGTACGCGTCGCGTGCAGACTTCGCGACGAAGGACCAGCAGATCGCCGTCGCAGAAAGGCTCCTGGCGATGCAAGGCCCTGGCGCTTGGGAATGCGCGTCAGCAGGCGGCCTGACAGCCCACGGCCCTGCCGCCGACGTCCATCCGGACGGTCCCGCCGCCTCGAGCAGATCAACATACACACGCACCATGACCACCGCCTCCAGACCGGTGTCCACATCACGACCCACTACCCCGGCTCTCCTCAGGACCAAGGCTGGACGGGTCAAGCATGGCCGCGGCACCTACACGGTCAGGCCGGGCGACACCCTGTTCGGCATCGCCCGGGCCAACCATCTCCCCGGCGGCTGGCAGCACCTGTACGGCCTGAACAGAGGCGTCGTCAAAAACGCCGACCTGATCTTCCCGGGCCAGCGCCTGCGCCTCGGCTGAGCGCCAACCGTCCGGCGCGCGAGCTGCTGAGCGCGCAGTCCGCGGCAGGCCTCGGCCGACGCCCGAGCCCGAATCCACCGGCCAACGGCCCTTCCAGTGCAGGGTGTGTCCAGCCAACGGCCCTGTCCCGTATTCGGTGGTTGCGCTGTGTAGTGGTCACTGCAGGAGGATGCGGTACCGGAGGAGGGTGAACCCCGCGCGGCCGTGCATCTGCCTCGTGATCCGTTTGATACGGGTATTTGACGCCTTCGGTTCGGCCGCTGTGATGTGGCAGTGTGAGGCCGGCGTCGACGGCTGGGTGGTCCAGTTCGAGCCCGTTGGAGAACACGTGGAGGTAGGGCAGCTGCGCCGTCCGGACGCTTGGGATCCGCTCGGTGAGCTTCGCGCCGTTTCCTGCGGACGGAGAGAGCAGACGGGCGAACTGTCGGATAAAGGAGGCCAGTTGTTCCATCTCCGGCCAATCCCCGGTCAGCTCGGAAGGAGGTTCGCGTCCCTGTCCCGGAGGTGGTCGGGATGGAGAAGGCGGGCCAGGCGTTGCGGGGTGGTGACGGGCCGGTCGCCTTCGGCGGGGTCGGATGCCCGGCGTTCGCGCAGGTGGTTGCGGCAAGGGTCGACCAGGGTGCGTCGGTAGCGCGGTGCCCGACGCAGGAGTTCGGGTTCGCGCATAACGCTTGACCGTGTTGAGCGCCAGATTCAGGCGGCGGGCGCATCCGAGCAGGCCGGCGTCCTTGTTCAAGAGGCCGTCGATCTGGTGCCAACGCCCGCGGGTGGTCTGCCCGGGGACGCCGGCCGGGCGGGGCATGTTGGCGTGGCCCAGCAGGTGCTGTGGGAGCGGACCTCGGCCAGGGTCTTGTCGCAGAGGTTCTTCCACAAGTGCCAGCGGTCGCTGATCTGCACCGCTTCGGGCAGAGCCCGGCGCACGGCCTCGCCGTAGGCGCCGAAACCGTCACGGCAGACGATCTCGATGCCGGGGTGTTCGCGCAGCCATCGCTCCAGGGCATCGGCTGCGCGACGACCCGGGAGCACGTCGATGCGTTCGCCGGTCTCGGCTTCGGTCAGGACGGTGGCGTAGCGGCGGCGGCGCAGGGCGGTCGAGCGGGAAATCGCCGCGGCAAGGACGCGGGAGAGGCGGGCGCCTCCCCGGCCCGCTAACTCCGCGACCACCTGGCCGAGTTGGTCGGCAAGACGGCGCGTGCGCCGCTGATAGCGCTCGATCACGCCCGGGAACTGTTCGCGGAACGTCTGCCGCGGGCAGCACAGGACCGGGCAGATCAGGCGCCGGACCCGCACAGACACCACGACCCGCCGGCCGTCCACCGGCACGTCCGCGATCACGCGATGGTGGAAGCCGTGCACGCGAAGCGTCGGCTGCTCGCACACCGGGCACGGCACTGGCTCGTCCCGGGTCCGGGCCGACACCCGGATGGCCTCGCCCTCGCTCGCCACAGCTTCCACGACCAGCGTGGAAAGTCCCGAAAACACTACACCCACAGGCTTGTTGACATCTCGCACGCAACGTCAACGAGGATACTCACCCTTCGTTGCCACCGATTACGGGACAGAGCCGAAGAGGTCGTGTCCCGTGGAGTGGTGTAGTGGTCGTGCGCCAACGGTCATGAAGTGGGCGGGAGTTCGTCGCGGGTGCGCTCGCCGGGGTAGATCCGGTCCATGCTGCCCTCGGGCAGGTAGCGACGGGGGAAAGCGATCCATTCGTCGTGCATCTCGAAGAGCACGGCGGTGACCAGCCGCAGGAGCGCGTCGTCGTTCGGGAACACCTGGACGACATCGGTGCGGCGTTTGATCTCGCGGTTGATCCGCTCCAGCGGGTTGGTCGACTGGATCTTCTTCCAATGTCGTTCCGGGAAGGCCGCGAAGGCGGTCAGGTCGTCCTTGGCCTCCAGGAGCATCTGGCTGACCTTGGGGAACTGCTTGCCGAGCATCTCGGCGACAGTGTCCAGCTGAGCCCGGACCGCGGCCTCGGCCGGCTGGGCGAAGATCGTGCGGATGGTGGCCGCGACCATCTCGGCCGCTTCCTTCGGGATGATCGCGAAGGTATTTCGCAGGAAGTGAACGCGACAACGCTGGTAGGCGGCGCCGAGCATGACCTTGCGGATCGCCTTGACCAGACCGCTGTGGTGGTCGCCGATGACGAGGCGGACCCCGGTCAGTCCGCGCTCACGCAGGGAGCGCAGGAACTCGGCCCAGAACACCTCGGTCTCGCTGTCGCCGACCATCAGCCCCAGAACCTCGCGGCCGCCGTCCTCGGTGATCCCGGTCGCGACGACCACAGCCCGCGAGACGATCTGGTGGTTCACCCGGGCCTTGCAGTAGGTCGCGTCGAGGTAGACGTAGGGAAAGCGGGTGTGGCCGAGCGGCCGGTCGCGGAAGGCGGTGAGCTGTTCGTCCAGGTCGGCGCAGATCCGGGAGACCTCGCTCTTGGAGATCCCGGTGTCCGCGCCGAGGGCCTTGACCAGGTCGTCGACCGAGCGGGTCGAGACGCCCAGCACGTACGCCTCCATGATGACCGCGTAGAGGGCCTGGTCGATCCGGCGCCGGCGCTCGAGCAGGCTGGGGAAGAAGCTGCCGGTGCGAACCTTGGGAATGGCCAGCTCCAGGTCGCCGGCCTGCGTGGTCAGGGTCTTGTCGCGGTGACCGTTGCGCCAGGTGGTGCGCGTGTCGTTGTGCTCGCCGGGCTCGGCGCCGATCCGGGCAGTGGCCTCGGCCTCGATCAGCTCCTGAAGCATCCGCTGGGCCAGCGTCCTGATCAACTCGATTCCGTCCGCCGTACGCAGTGACTCCATGAGGCGGAGTAGGTCAGACTGGGATAAGGCCATCGCGTACCTCCCGAGTGAACTCGCCGTTCTACTCAGAGAGTTGCGCGATGGCTGTCCCATGACCAGGGGTTACTCCAAGATCCCTGCTACACCACTTCGCGGGACGCCATCGCCGAAGACCGTACAGACCCGTGAGCCCGGCTGCCTGGAACGCTGACGTGCCGCTGGTTGCCGAGACTAGGCGTCTGGTTGGGATCGCGCATGGCCCCCTGGGCCCAAATGACGCGCAGTCCCGGCTGGAAGCCGTTGTCGTACTGACCAAGGGACTTGCTGATCGATCGGGAGTCTCGTTTGGACGATTGAGTTTGGGGCTGCAGCGGGCATGAGGGACAGCTCGCCGCGGTCGGCGTTGTCCTCCAGCCACGTTGGAGTGGTGGACGGGGCACTGGCCGGCAACGGCGTGGGCCTTTCGGCTTGCCTGGCGGGGCGAGCCGGTCGAGGAAAACGGTGAACCACAGCGCGACGGGAGGCGATCTTGGACATGATGTTCACCCGGAACCTACGACCGCCCACCCGCGCCATAGGGCGCGGCCGACCGGAGCCCAGGACCGCCCGGGCGGGGCGGCGCGGAGCGCAGTTCGCACCGATCGACCACGCCCGACAGTTTTCTCCGCCTTCGCACGGCAGCGACGACCGGGTGCTCCCCCTTAAACCTGGCAGTCACCTTCTCCTGGTCCTGCCACCAGAGCGCCGCTCGGGCCGCTGCAGACCAACGCCGTACTGGCGCATCCTCTTCCCGAAGCCGCGTGCGTTCATCGCTACGCCGGCGGACCGTCCCGGACGACCGGGTGACCAGGGGCCGGGGCCACAACGGACCACGATCATCGGCTCCTCCAAGGTGTAGTCAGCCATGGTCCGGAACACCACGACCCGCTCCTCGACGCTGATCAGTTCCGTCGGTCCGGCCCGCCGGGCCCGGTAGGAACGCCATCAGCCGACCGCTCGCTCGCACCGACGAGTCCGCCGCCTGCCGGTACGTCCACACCCCCCGACTCCAATGCCGCCGCCACCTGCGGCCGGACCACTTCCCCGCCGGCCGGCGTCAGTCCACGCCCATGCCCTCTGTCGACCACACCCGCTCAGCGAGCAGGAAACTCGACAGTTCGGGCTCAGCAATCCCGACGAAGGCCTCGGGGGGCGAAGTCGTCGACAGCCGGCTCAACGGGCGCCGGGTCGTCGGAGGACAGGAGCAAGGCGGGGGCGAGGGTGGCGGTCACGCGTCGCCCCTCGCCCGTGCGGTGAGCACATGGCGCTCGGCCCATCCGGACGCCGCTCGAAGGGCGCCCCGGCCCGGACCTCTGGACCCGGACTGGCAGGCCCTCCGGTTTTGGGTGGGCCCAACTTACACCCGGTGGTTGGCCGTTCCGACCTTGAGCCGTAGTACGGTCACAGCCGCGCTGACATGTGAAAACAGAGGAGATTGGTATTCGTGCCCAGAGCTGTGGCATTCCCATGATGATCAGTCAGAGCGATGCCAGGGGGCAGGTGCTGCTGCTGGCGGCCACGCCGCGCCAAAGCCGCCATGGGTCGCTCGACACCGAACTGGGAGCCAGCGTCATCGGTGCGGCACCGCCGCGGGCGCTGTTGCCTGGCTGGGTCGGACCGGTGGACGTTGTACAGCTGGTGGACCCGGGAGAACCCCAGGCTGTGCTCGCCCGCATCCGCGCGGCTGCCGCTGCCGGGGGCCCGGTGCTGATCTACATATGTGGACAGCTGACCAGGGACCCCCGCCAGCAACAGATGCACCTCGCCTTGGCCCGCACCACTGACAGCACCGTCCGGTACACGGCGCTGCCATGGTCGTGGGTCTTCCAGGCTCTGGCTGGACGCTCGCCGGGCGCCACGGTAGTGGTTCTGGACGTCCTTGCCGACCCGTCCAGTGTGCCCATGCGTGATGCCGATCTGCAGTTGCCCCCGCAGGTCGCCCGGTGTGGAGTGGTGTCACCGTCGGCTCGGCGCGGCCGGCTGCAGGCGCCTGCGTACACCCAGGCACTCGCTCGGATCCTGAGTACGAGTCCGGGTGGAGTGAGCCTTCAAGAGCTTCACCTGCTCGCTGCCAGCCGGGCCCAGCTCTCGGAAGGCACCGTTGTGCTGTCCCCGCCGCAGCCCGTCGAGCCGACCCCGGCCTGCCCGTCGCAGCCGCCGACGTCCCTGTCAGCCACGCCGCCCCAGGGGCCTGCTGCTGTCGAACCGGCCATTGACCTGCGTCCGGCCATCGGTGAGGCGCTGCGAGCGGGCCACCATCATGCGGCGGCCGAGCTCGCGGCCCACTGGGAGAGTGCCGTCCTCCGCTCCGCGGGCCGAGGCTCGGCTGCGATGGGAGACGTGTTGGAGGTGCAGGCGGCCACTGCTGCTGCGGCTGGCGCCGCCGTGCGGGCTGCCGAGCGGTGGATCGCCACGGCCGAGCACCGGCTGTATTGGACCGATCCCCGCGACCGGGCTGTGCAGCTCGCCGCTCGGAACGCTCTGCACTGCTGGCAGAAGCTGGACGATGACGAGCCCGAGTGGACGGAGCTGGGCAGACGGCTCGCCGAGGTGCTGCAGGCCGTCGGGCGGGCGTCGGCTGCGGCAGCCGCCGAGAAGAGGCTGACCGATCTGCAAGGACCGGCCTACAGCCTGCTCATTTCAGGGCGCCTGCCGGGCTCTGCACGTCCCCGTGGGGCGGCGGCGCTCCGGCGTGGCAAGGTCCGGTGATGGAGGCCTCGACCAGGACGTATTGCAGGAGGAACGCGGAGCGCGGTTAGCCTGCGCTTTTCATCCGGGGTCACGTCCGGATCATGATCGGAAAAGCGAAAGTGCCTTCTGAGCTGCAACGATGAGGCTTGTCTAAGGTCCCAGTCGTACCAGCAGGAAGGCACTTTCTGCGTGCACCCTATCCGGTCCCGCCCTAAGCTCGTCGTCACCGCCGACGGACACGGGGTCGTCAGTCACGCCGGATCGCGCCTGCTGGCGGATCTGGCCGACGCCACGTCGCTGACCAGCGTCTTCACCGAGGCACTGCGGCGGCTGCGGCCACGCGGCACCGGGCACGATCCGGGCAGGGTCGCCGTCGACCTGGCGGTGATGCTCGCCGACGGTGGTGAGGCGATCCGGGACCTGGCCGTGCTGCGCGACCAGCACCAGGTGTTCGGCTCCGTCGCCTCCACCCCCACCGCCTGGCGTGTCCTGGCAGGCATCGACACCACGGCCCTGAGCGCGCTGCGTGCAGCACGGGCCCTGACCCGCGAGGTCGCCTGGCTGCAGGCCGCCGAGACCAGGGACGCGATACCCGCCTCGCACGCCGGTGGCCGTGAACTGCCGGGCCTGGTCCTGGACATCGACGCCACCCTCGTCACCTGCCACTCGGAGAAGGAAGAGTCCGCCGCCACCTACAAACGCGGCTTCGGTTATCACCCGATGCTCTGCTTCCTGGACAACACCGGCGAGGCCCTCGCCGGCATCCTGCAACCGGGCAACGCCGGAGCGAACACCGCAGCCGACCACATCACCGTCCTCGATCAAGCACTCGCGCAGATTCCCGACGCCCACCGCCATGGCACCCCGGTCCTCATCCGAGCCGACAGCGCGGGCAGCGCGAAAGTCTTCCTCGCCCACCTACGCGCCCTCCGACAGCGCGGAATCCAGACCAACTTCTCCGTCGGGCACGCTGTCACCGAACAGGTCCGCAAGGTCATCCGGGTCCTACCCGACCAGGTCTGGCATCCCGCGCTGGAACAGGACGGGACCCTTCGCTCCGGCGCCGAAGTCGCCGAGCTGTCCGGCCTGGTCGACCTCACCGGCCACCCGGACGGCACCCGCATCATCGTCCGCCGCGAGCGTCCCCATCCAGGCGCCCAGCTGTCCCTGTTCGACCAGGACGAAGGCATGCGCCACCAGGTCTTCCTCACCGACACGCCCGTCGCCGGCGGCGGCTCGATCCAGTACCTGGAGGTCCGCCACCGGGCTCACGCCCGGGTCGAGGACCACATCCGCTGCGGCAAGATCACCGGCTTCGGCCGCTTCCCCTCCCGCCACTTCGCCATCAACCAGGTCTGGCTGGAGCTGTCCCTGACCGCGATCGACCTGCTGGCCTGGGCCCGAACCCTGCTGCTGGACGGCGAGTTGGCCACCGCCGAGCCCAAGAAGCTCCGCTACCGCCTCCTACACGCTGCCGCCCGGATCACGCGCGGGGCCCGCCGCCTACGCCTGCGGATCGCGGCCACCTGGCCCTGGCGCCACGAACTGACCGCGGCGTTCAGCCGCCTGGTGGCACTACCTCGACCGGCCACCTGACAGACGAAGCAGCCCCTGACCACCACGACACGAGGACCAGGAGCACCCGGCCCTCGCGCCGGGCCCTCGCCATGCCCAACGTCCGACAGAGCCCCGCGACCTCCGACACAGAGATCACCCCCAGATCAGCCGACGTGAACCGAAAGACGGAGGTTAGCTCTCCGGGACGAGTTGGTCAGCGATGTCGGCCAGGTAGACCGTCGGGCCGGCCCCGGCAACATCAAGGCCACACAAGACCGAGCGTTCCCAACCGCCGTGGTTCCCCGTAGCGAGGACGAGGTGCCCGCCGCTGTCGTCGGTGCGCAGCACATCGGGCCGCAGGATTGATGTTGTGACCGGAGTAGAGCCGGTCGTGGGAGAGGCGCGGGCACGGTACCCCGGCATCCAAGTTGGCTTTGGCAGGTGCTGATCTACCACCTGGCTGCCGCCTGCCCGGCGAGGTCTCTCGGAAGGCTTTCTCCCCGCCCCGGTGGGGAGGGCGTGACACCCGATGCCCTGCACGAGGCGCAGGCTGCTCCCGGCGGGTGTCAAGGGACAGTAGGAGTGGTTCTGATCCACTTCTTGTGGTGCGGTGACTGGCCGTCACAAGAGGCTGGCAGGATGGCTGTCCGTGTGACTGCAGCGTTCTGTTGACGGCCTTCTCCCATCTCGCGCCGGTGGTGGTGGATGAGGTCAGGGTGGGCGGCGAGGCGGTGGAGCTCGCGGCGCGGACGACGACACAGGAGGCGGCCTGCCCCGGGTGCGGCACGGTGTCCGGCCGGCTCCACGGCGGCTACCGACGACGCTTGGCGGATCTCGCGGTGGCCGGCCGCGCGGTCGTGATCGTCCTGGCGGTGCGGCGGTTCCTGTGTCCGGTGCCGGAGTGCGATCGCCGTACCTTCGTCGAGCAGGTGGACGGGCTGACCAAGCGGTTCGCGCGCCGGACCTCGCCGCTTCAGCGCGCGCTGGAGAAGATCGCACTCGCGTTGGCCGGGCGCCCGGCCGCGCGGCTCGCCGCACACCTGTCCATCCCGGCGAGTGCGAACTCCCTGCTCAGGCTGGTGCGCAAGCTCCCCGGCAAGCGCGTCGGCATCGCGCCGCGGGTCCTGGGCGTGGACGATTTCGCGCTCAAGAAAGGCCACGTCTACGGAACGATCCTCTTGGACATGGAGACCGGGGAGCGGGTGGACGTCCTGCCGGATCGCACCGCGGACACCCTCACCGCGTGGCTGCGCGAGCACCCTGGAGTCGAGATCGTCTGCCGTGACCGAGCCACCGCCTACGCCGAGGCCGTCCGGACCGCCTGCCCCGACGCCACGCAGGTCGCCGACAGGTTCCATCTCTGGATGAACCTGTGCGAGGCCGTCGAGAAGTGCGTCGCCGCGCACCGAGGCTGCCTGGCCGAACGCGCTTCGGACGCAGCATCGGAGCCTTCCGGCCCGCCATCCGAGGCGACCGAGCCCGAGATGCCGGCGCCGTCGGAGGGCCTGCGCGCGGTTCAGCGTCGCGAGCGCCACACTGCCGTGCATGCCTTGTACGACAAGGGCGTGCCGATCCAGGTGATCGCCGAGGTGCTCGGGCTGGACCGCAAGACCGTGCGCCGGTACGCACACGCCGACACTCCTGAGGCTGCATCCCTTGGAACCGGATCTCGCCGATACGGCCAGATCCATGCCTACACGCCCTACCTGCACCGCCGCTGGAACGAAGGCTGCACGGACGCCGCCCGGCTCCACACCGAGATCGTCGAGCGCGGCTACCTCGGCAGCAAGCGGTCCGTCCGCCGCCACCTGCAGGAGATCCGGGCCAGCGGCAAGCCCGCGCCCGACAAGCCCAAAGAGCTGACAATCCGGAAGGCCACCTGGCTGATCACCTCGCACCCCGACCGCCTGGAGGAGAGCGGAACCCTCAAGCTCAAGAAGCTGCTGGCCCGCTGCCCCGAACTGGACGCCGTCGCCGCCTGCGTCCGCTCCTTCGCCGCAATGATGACCGAGCGCCGCGGCAGCGACCTCGCCGACTGGCTCACCAGCGCCGAGAACACCGGCCTCAAGCCGCTGTGCAGCCTGGCCCGCGGCCTGCGCCAGGACTTCGACGCCGTCACCGCCGGACTCACCCTGGACTGGAACTCCGGCAAGGTCGAGGGCAACGTCAACCGAGTCAAGCGGATCAAGAGGGACGGCTACGGCCGCGCCGGCTTCGACCTCCTACGCCTCCAGATACTCCTCGCCGACTGAACGCCGTGACGCTCCGCAACCGCCCACAAGAAGTGGATCAGAACCGTTTGCCGTGTCCGCTGACAGGCGGGGCGCGTGGGGCGGACGCGCGGTTCCTCCGGCCAACGTCACGTCCCTCCACGGACACAGGGAGGACGCCTCCCTCGGTCGCAGGGGCGTTCGTCTGGCCCTCGCCTGCGTGGGAGGGACGGGACGGTGGGGCTGACGTCGGCCAGCGCTGACCGGCACAGCGCTGGCCCTGGCCGGCATCACGGTGAGGCACCTGTCAGATCGGTTCACGGCCGCGGCGCAATTGAGGCAGTCGTCCTGCTCACCTCTGCTGTCTCGGGAGGCCGGTGGGCGACCTTCCGTTGAGGTGCCGGTCGGGGCGACCATTACGTCAGAAGCCGATCCTGCCAGTACGCAAATTGCTGCACCGCGTCTCCCCGGACACGCCAGGGCCACTCGGTGACCGTAGCGCCCAGCGTGAGGAAGACCTCAGCGGCCTCGTCGAAGCGCTCTGCCTGCACCAGGACGTAGGCAAGCAGATTGAGGTCGGCCGGGCCGGCGGCGTGTGAAAGGAACCCCGGCCGGAGCCACTTCGCGGCAGCCTCGTCGAGTGCTTGTTGCGCGAGGGGAGCCGTCCAGTACTGTCCGATGCCAGGCGTGCCCGCTCCCCGGCGGGACAGCACCCAGTGGTAGCTGTCCGTCAGTGCGGCTAGGTGAAGTCCGGCCGATGGCACGCCGGGCGGCATCGTGGCGCGTACCTCGTCTGCAAAGTCCAGAGCTCGGGCGGCCGATCCGCATTCGTCCGGTGACAGATAGCGGATCATCTGCCGGTGTGCCTCGCGGTGCCACGGGTCACGCGCAGTGGCTTCCCCCCATACCTCGAACACCTCATGGGCCGGGCGACGCAGCCTGCGCAATGTGGCGAGCAGGGCTACCTGGGGGCCCGGGTGAGCGGGAAGGAGTCGCGCGCTGTGACGGCACAGCGACTCCAAGTCGGTCAGCTCTGGCGATTGTTCGGCCACACCGCTCGCCAAGCAGCTCAGCACGAAGAGCATGAGGGCGTACGGGTCGTCAGGGCGGCGGCTGTACCAGCTGTGGGCAATGCCGTGGATCCCGCCGCTCTGCGCCAGAACGCGCATGCGGTGCGTGCACCGGTCCCAGTCTCGTCCCGTCTCACGTAGCAGACGTTCGACCGCGGCAAGGACGAAGTCCTGCTCCGGGGCGCGGCCTGCGGCTGCGGCCCGGGACAGCATCCGGCCAAGATCGTGATCTGCGAGCTCCGGCACGAGACGGGGCGCGGCTCTTCCTCGTCCGAAGAGCCTCACGACAGGAAGCCGCGCCGGGGCTCGGTTGTCGGGAGGCGAGGCTCATCCGGCGTCCGGCCCTGGCCGGACGCCGGCGCAGGGACGGCCGTGACGGTGGTTTTCGACCACGCCAGGCCGGCGTAGATGTCAGGGCGTCGGCGTCTCAGCCACAGTCCGAAGCCAGTGCCTCCGACCACCGCCAGACCGAGCACGACGGGAAGTGTGACAACGACGGGATCGGTCGTGCCGGCGAGGCCTCTGTAGTCGACGGCGGACAGTACCGTGGCAGTGAGCAGGCCCACCGCCCCGACACAGGGGGCGATCCGGGTGCGCCACAGCCCTGGCTCCGGGTTCCGGTGGAAATACACCATGATCGCCACTGCGGCAATGGTCTGCACAGCGAGGATGCCCAGCGTGCTCAGGCCCACCATCGACGTGGCCAGGTTGAGATACGGGTCGAGTCCCGCGACCGCGAATGCCACGACCACAACGGCGGCGACGACGGTCTGCGCAAGGCTGGCATTGGCCGGCGAATAGCGGCGAGAGTCGAAACGACCGAGCACCGCAGGCAGTAGTCTCTCTCTGCCCAGAGCAAAGGTGTAGCGACTGGCCGCATTGTGCATGGCCAGGATCGATGCCAGGAGCGCCGTACACATCAGGATGGCCATCGCGTGGCTGAGCGGCTTCGCCGCATAGGTGTCCACGAGCCCGAACATCAGATTGCCCAACTGAGCACGCGCACGAGACTGGGTCTGGTTCGCGCCGATCGCGCCGATCGTGATCCAACTGGTGACGACGAAGATCAGGCCGATCGCGCCGACGGCCAGATAGGCAGCGCGCGGGATACTCCTGGTCGGATCTGTCGACTCGTCACCGTAGAGCGTTGCCGACTCGTAGCCGGCGAAGCCGCTGAACGCGATCATCAGACCGATGCCGACGCTGCCGGTGGTGACGGTCTCCGGGGCGAACGAGACTGTGGGAAAAGCGGCCGTGCCGAGGTGCGCCACGACGGCGAGATCGTAGGCCGTCACCATGGCGAGCTGGGCGACCAGTAGAACGGTGAGGACTTTGGCGGAGATCCCCACCGAGTGGTAGCCAAGCATGCCGACCACGACAACACCGCCACCGGCCAGCAGCAACCAGTGAACATGCAATCCGGACCTTGCGAGGACCAGGCTTGTGAAGTATCCGAACGCCCCGACGAGGCCGATCGACATGGCGGTGTAGGAGCACAGTGCCAGCATCGCCGTACCAACACCCGCCGGTCTGCCCAGCCCGCGTCCCACGTACATGTAGAACCCGCCGGTGCTGACGACCCGTCTGCACAGTGCCGCGTACCCCACGCAGAAGCAGAATTGCACGACCGCGGCGACCACGTAGGTCACAGGCACGCCGGGGCCGTTGCCAAGTGCAAGCGCGAGAGGCAGGCCGCCCACCACGACGCCCAGTGGCCCAGCGGCTGACACGGCCAGCACCATCACCCGTCCTGCCGACAGCTGTCGCCCGCGGGGCCTGCCGCCGTGACTATTCGTCACCAGCCTTTGGCTCGAGTCATTGGCCGATGAGATCGTATTCACCTGTTGTTCTCGCACGCGCATAGTCCATCGGCCCACCCTGGGCAGCAGGAAGGTACCGCAGACCCAAACCTTCGGGCCCTCAGCACCAACTCCGGTCCCATGCGGGTTGCCGGCTCAGCCTTGCATCTGCCTCGAGGGCCTCTTGGTTCGGGCGTTGACGCTGCCAGTACGGCCGCTGTGGTGGCCCAACGTGAGACCGGCGTCGACGGCAGCGCGGTCGAGTTCGAGGCTGCGGGTGAAGGAGTGGAGGTGCGGTAGGGGTCGGCCAAGATGTGACCGGTGCTGCGGCACACGGCGCAGGCCATCGGACTGGGCCGTGCGAGGCTCTTTGCCGGCTCAATCCCGGGAACACTTATCCGACTGCCGCCCGTGGGGGGCGGGGATGCACGTCGCGGCTCACCGCGCGTGGCGTGCTCGACCGCGGGCCCGCCCGGGCCGGCTCGACCTGCCGGCGTGTGCGACGTGATCGAGGCGAACGAGCCGCGCTCGGTGGACGCTTCTTCGGCCGTGGGCCTACTCCTCCGGTTGGCGCCTATGGTCCGGGCTCTTCCGGGAGCGCCCCCTTGACACGGTGCCATGCGAGATCCAACCTAGTAGAGATATGCAGAGTGCAATATATTGGAGATCAAACGGCCCGTCAGAGATCATCGGCATCCTGGGTGGCATGGGGCCAGCAGCAACCGCCGACTTCTACGCCAAGCTGGTGTCCGTCACGCCAGCCGGAACCGACCAGGAGCATCCCCGAACAGTCATCTGGTCCGATCCCACGGTCCCCGACCGCACCAAGGCCCTGTTGCACCAAGGCCCAGACCCCACGCCGTGGCTCATCCGCGGAAGCGAGATCCTGCGCGCAGCAGGCGCCACGCTCATCGCCATCCCCTGCAATACCGCCCATGCCTTCGTACCCGGCATCTCCGAGCACGTCGGCCTACCGATCGTCCACATGATCGACGAGGTCGCCCTGCACCTGGCGGCCATGCGGCCGCGGGTCCGCGTCGCCGGGTTGCTCGCCACGACCGGAACCACTCGAACAGGGCTGTACCAGGAGTGGTTCGACCACGCCGGAATCACCCTGGCGATGCCGGACGAGGTCACCCAGGACACTGAGGTCATGCCCGCGATCCAGGCACTGAAGGCAGGCACCCGGGGAACATCGACCGCACAACCCCTAGCCCGGGCCGCACACCGACTCGTCGAGCAGGGGGCGCAGGCGATCATCGCCGGCTGCACCGAGATCCCCCTCGGACTGACGCCCGAAAGCATCCCCGTGCCCCTCATCGACCCAGCCCTGGTCCTCGCCCGTGCCGTCATCGAGCGCACCCGTACGACCCCACATGAAGCGCAATGAGCCCGATGTACTGTACGCAATATGTCACTGAACACCCCGGTAGCACGCCGCCTCCTGAGCGACGAGGTCTTCCAACGCCTTCGCGACTCCATCGTGCGAGGCGAACTCACTCCCGGGGAGAAGGTCAAAGACGGCGAACTCGCCGAACGCCTCGGGCTCAGCCGCACCCCCGTCCGCGAGGCCCTCGCACGGCTCGCCGACATCGGCCTGGTCGAGTCCAAACCGGGGGTGTACACCCGGATCACCACACTCAACCGGCACGACGTCGCCAAGACCCTCGCCGTGCTGCGGTCCCTGGACCAACTCGCCGTCGAGACCGCAGTACCACTCATGAAGCCCGCCGACCTCGGCCGACTCCGCCAGGCCAACCACGACTTCAAGCAAGCCGTGGCCACCAACGACGTCGAGGCCGCCCTGGAGGCCGACGACCGGTTCCACGCGGTCCCCGTCACTGTCGCCGATAACCCCGTCCTCAGCCGGGTCATCGAGCAGCTCCATCCCCAGATCCACCGGATTCTCCACCGCAAGTTCTCCAGCCTGCTCGGCGGGCGCAACACCACCGAGCACCACGACCGGCTCATCGAACTCTGCGCATCCGGCGACGCCGTCGCGGCGGCGAAATCCTCCGCCGACCACTGGGCCGAACTCGGTGGCCACATCAACCAACTCTTCGACGCCGATCAGGAATTGGCCGACTGACGGCCCGCCCACCGCGGGACCCGACAGGGGCAACGGCGCAGCATATGGAGAAACGCCATGTCACTCAACGGCCGTACCGTTGCTGTCTTCGCCCTCGGCGGCACCATCGCCACCGCCACGAACCCGGTGACCGGCGGGGCGGTCCTCGCGCTGTCCGGCAAGGAACTGCTGAAGGGTGTTCCGGCGCTGAGCGCCCTGGGCGTCGTGCTTCGCGTCCACGACTTCTGTCGGGTGCCCAGCGCCTCGCTGACACTGGACGACCTCAACGCCCTCCATGGCGAGATCGAGGCGGAGCTCAGCTCCGGTACCGTGGACGGCGTCGTAGTCGTACAAGGTACCGACACGCTCGAGGAGACCGCCTTCTACGTCGACCTGCTGCACCGCAGTAGCGCACCCGTCGTGTTCACCGGGGCCATGCGCAACCCGTCCCTTCCTGGTCCCGACGGACCCGCCAATCTGTACGCCGCCGTCATCGCGGCGGCCGGTCCGTGGCTGCGCAACGCCGGCTGCGTCGTCGTCCTCGGCGACAAAGTCCACGCGGCACGGACGGTCAAGAAGAGCCACACCACCAGCACGGCAGCTTTCACCTCTCCCGGATACGGCCCGCTCGGCCTAGTCGTAGAAGGGCAGGTGAGACTGCATCAGAAGCTGCCCCACCGCCCCGCTCTCCCCGCCGCCGACGGCACGCAGCCGACCACGAGGACGGTGCGGATCGCCTTGCACAGCGTGACCATCGGCGACGACGGCACCCAGCTGGACCTGCTCGGTCAGTACGACGGCCTGGTCGTCGCTGCCCTTGGTGCCGGCCACGTACCCGAGTGGCTGGTGCCCAGGCTGCGCCGACTCGCGGACCGCATGCCCGTCGTACTCTCCTCACGTATCGCCCACGGTCCTGTTCTCACTCGCACCTACAGTTACCCGGGCTCCGAACGCGACCTGATTGCCAACGGTCTGATTCCCAGCGGCAACCTGGATCCCTACAAAGCCCGGCTGCTTCTCCACCGCCTGCTCGCCACAGGCTGCCAGGGCCGCGACCAAATCACCGAGGTCTTCGCCGCGGTCAGCGGTCTTCCTGCCGAGTCCTCTCATCAGCCCGGACGGTGAAACCGATTTGATCGGTGCCGCCGGTGCCACAGGACGAGGACGTGGCCGAGAGCGCCACGCGAACGTGCCCGCCGGTCGGTGCACTACGGCCAGGTCGTCCCTGTCGCCGGACAACAGGAGGCCGCGGTAGACCTGACCCTTGCCCTGCCAAGATCCACACTTCACGGAGCTCACACCAGAACCAGTCTGCCGTGTCCGCTGACAGTCTGCGGCGGCGAGGCCTTCAGCCTCCTCACCCACCCGTTTGAACCCGTCATTCTGGGGCGCCACGGCCTCATCGCATCTGGCTCCCCGGCCCATGGCGCCCCGGCTGCTGGCGCCGGTCTCGCCCCGGCGAACCGAGTGCCGGCACTCCGCGTCCACGCCCAGGTTGAGGTCGATCAAGCGGATCGCCTCGGCCTCGGGCTTGTACCAACCCGGCGTTTCTCGGACACCAGGCTGGTCTCCCGCCACAGACGTCCTCCGGATGCGGCTTGCGCATAGCGGGCGCGGCCTCTCCAGATGATCGGGCTTCGGCCAGCCCAGGACGGTTCACATGCCGGTGCACTGACCAGCGCATGGATGGATGAATAGGCCCGACCTGGGCCCGACGTCCCTGTCGACCGGGCAGGGCTGGCCAGATGATGTGTGCTCAGCCTGCACATCCCCGGGCAGAAGGGTCGCTTCCCGGACACGGTTCGGCCTGGAGTGCCTACCGCACACCAGGCGGCTGCCCTCGGTGGTCCCATCCGCCGGCATAAACGACAGCCACAACACATAAAGCAGGAGAACCATGAGCCGGACCAATCCACTCCCCCACCGCCTCACCGCCACGAACGGGATCGGGCTCGCCCTGGCTTGCACGCTCGACAGCCCCGCCGTACTCATCCACCGCGCGGAAGATGGCAGCACTCTGACGCCGTTGCCGGATTGGTTCGCCGTGATCAATGCCGCCCTCGGTTTTGTCACGTTCATCACAGTGTTGTGGACCTGGCGCATGGAAAGCCGCACCGGCGCCCGCTTCGTCGCCGCCTCCCGCATCCTGTCCTTGCTCATCACCGTGTCTGCCTTTGCGGCCAGCGGCACCCCGAGTTACTTGGCCGAACTCATGGCGGAGCAGACCGTCGCAACAGCCCTCGTCGTCTGTTTCGTCCTCGCCCGCCGCCGCAGAGAGTGACCGCACCCGCTAAATCGCCAAGCGGTCTTGTGTAGTCGGATGCCGTGCAGGCGTATCGGCCGGTGGGAGGGCTTCCGTGCCGAGACCGCTGGTGTTTGAGCTTACGTCGGATCAGAAGAGTGACGTCGAGGAACTGCTGCGGCAACGGGATCTGGCCCCGCGCACGTGGATGAGAGCCCAGTCCGTGCGGCTGGCGGGCCCAGGGCCGAACGCCGCCGGAGACGCGGGACGCGAGCGCGGCGGTCGGATGCCCTCCGCGCGGTTGTCCGTGCTGCTCAAGCGGGACGGCCGTCAGGTACGGCCCCGAGGTGGCGTCATCGCGAACCCGGCCTCGTCTTCGAAGACGATCCGGCCCCACGCGCCGCCGCGGTGACTTCACCCGCGGCCAGAGTCCCTCGCAAGCGGAGCACCCCCGCCCGCCTTCACAGGCCCGCAGGGCGGGCGTGCCGCCCCAGCGCCCATCCGGCCGGGGCCCCCCCCGCCCCCCCCGGGGGGTCGGCGAGAGCCCCACCGCCCCC
>NZ_JBFBJZ010000089.1:0-24558 GCF_040686255.1 Kitasatospora sp. NPDC085879
CCTGGCGCCCAATTCACCCCCCGCCCCCCTTTTCCCCCACACCCGCCCTCACGCTGTGTTACGGGGCCCTTTGGGGCCGGGAAACCGAGGCACCCCTGCGACACTCCCGGTGCACAACAGCCCCTGCAGCGGCCGGCACGCCGACGAGAAGACCTTCGCGCTGCGCCGGCGCAGCAGCTGTCCTCGGTGACCCGCAAGCACGAAGCGGTGCCGGAGTTCCGCAGCCGGCGCGAGCCCGATGCGGGTGCGGCCCATCTGTCTGCGGTCCTGGGTCTGCGGGCCGATGAAGCAAGGCCCGGCGGCGGTGCCGCGCGCGCAGGACAGGGGGGTCAGGCCTTCTTGACGACGCTCGACTTGAGCTGCATGGCGCCGAAGCCTTCGATCCGGCAGTCGATGTCGTGGCCGTCCACTCCGTCGACCAGGCGGATGTTGCGGACCTTGGTGCCGGCCTTGATGCCCGAGGCGCTGCCCTTGACCTTGAGCGCCTTGACGACGGTCACGGTGTCGCCGTCGCTCAGCACGTTGCCGACCGCGTCCTTGACCAGCCGGCCACCGGGGGCCTGGGTGCCACTGTCGGCGGGAGCCCACTCGTGTCCGCACTCGGGGCACACCACCAGTGCGTCCATCGCGTAGGTGTACTCGCTCGAACACTTCGGGCACGGGGGCAGGTTCTCGCTCATGGACCCGGTCTTCCCTGTCTGTCGCAATATCTCGGGGAAAGGGTGCGGGCCCGCTGCACCCCCTTGGCACTGCGAGCCCGCTCCAGCGGCTCCACCGGGGAGCCGCCGAGATAATGAGTTTATCAGTTGCGAATCTTTGCAAGTCCCAGCCGCTCGGACCGCCCGGGGCGACACGGTTCCGGATACGACCGCCGCCCCGGCCGACACCTGCCGGGCGCAGTTCGGCACCGGTCGTGGCCCCACCTGCATTGCTAGAGTCGAATCCCCATACCCCTGGCCCCCGACACGGACGGTGACCCCATGCCTGCCGATACTTCGCGGCAACCCTCCGTCACCGCCGTTCCGCTGTACCAGATCAAGGCCGAGTTCTTCAAAACCCTCGGCCACCCCGTGCGCATCCGCGTCCTCGAACTCCTCAGCCAGCGCGAGCACGCCGTCGCCGAACTCCTCACCGACGTCGGCGTCGAAGCCTCCAACCTCTCCCAGCAGCTCGCAGTCCTGCGCCGCACGGGCGTCGTCACCTCCCGACGGGACGGCGCCGCCGTGATCTACCGGATCACCAGCCCCGAGGTCGCCCAACTCCTCGCCGTCGCCCGCTCCATCCTCACCGACGTCATCACCGACCGCGCCGAACTCCTCGGCGAGCTCAGCCCCGGCCCCACCGACTGACACGGCCACCTGCACCACTGCCGGTCCGGCCGCACGGAAGGTGTCGCCAGTCGCGACTGCCCTCCATGGCGAGCGACAGGCCGAGGCAGGCAGTGATGCCCGGGCGGTCCCGAGCCCGGTCGGCGGGAGACGCCGGCAGGCCCGCCTCCAGCAGACTCCCTCGCACACCCGGGCCGCCCGCTCGAGGTCACACGATCCTCGGACTCCGGCCACCGGGACAAGGATTGCGATAGTAGCCATTTGAAGAATTCTTCATATTCATACATGCTGCATCCTTGTACTGAGAGGCCGTGCGTGCGGTGCCACGGCCTGCGGTGGAGGGACGGCGGCGATGAGCGGCGTGTTCGACGCGGAACTTCGCGAGCAACTGGCCGAGGCCCGCCGGTTGCGGGCGCAGGCACGTGAAGTCGGCGATCAGGACCGGGCGCAGGCGTACGCGGGGCGGATCACGCAGTTGCTGCGGATCGCGGCCCACCACGGCGTTGCGCTGGACCGTGCGGCGGACGAGGAGGAGCAGGACTAATGACGATTCCGCTGTATCAGGCGAAGGCGGAGTTCTTCCGCACGCTGGGTCATCCGGTGCGCATCCGGGTGCTGGAGCTGCTGCAGGACGGGCCGCGGCCGGTGCGCGAGTTGCTGACGGAGATCGGGATCGAGCCCTCGAGCCTGTCGCAGCAGCTGGCAGTGCTGCGCCGCACCCAGCTGGTGTCGGCCACGCGGGAGGGCAACACCGTGGTGTACGCGCTGAGCACGCCGGACGTGGCGGAGCTGCTGCAGGCGGCGCGGCGGATCCTCTCCAGGATGATCACGGACCAGTCGGAGCTACTCGCCGAGCTCGGCGGACCCGGGCGGCGGGCGGCGGACGCATGAGCGGCACGGTGGCGGTGGCCGCACGCCGTTTCGGGGTGCGGGTGCGGGCGGTGCTACCCGATCACGCAGTGTGGGCGACGATGCGGCGCTCACCGCGCAGGGACCTGCTGGCCGGGGTGACGGTGGCGATCGTCGCCCTGCCGCTCGCCCTCGGGTTCGGTGTGGCCTCCGGCGCGGGCGCCCAGGCGGGTCTGGCGACCGCAGTGGTCGCCGGTGCGCTCGCGGCCCTGTTCGGCGGCTCCAACCTGCAGGTCAGCGGGCCGACCGGCGCGATGACCGTGGTCCTGGTGCCGATCGTCCACCGCTACGGCACCGACGGGGTGCTGACGGTGGGCCTGCTCGCCGGCCTGCTGCTGGTGGCGACGGCGCTCGGCGGCGCCGGGCGATTCATGGCGTTCGTCCCAGCGCCGGTGGTGGAGGGCTTCACCCTCGGCATCGCCGCCGTCATCGGTCTCCAGCAGGTGCCCGCGGCACTCGGGGTGAAGCCGTCGGGGGCGGAGAACGTCGTCGCCGCCGCCTGGGACGCCCTCGCCGACTTCGTCGCCGACCCGCACTTCGCGGCACCCGCGCTCGCCGCCGGCGTGGCCGTGGTGCTGCTGGTCGGAGGTCGACTGCGGCCGGGCGTCCCGTTCTCGCTGCTCGCCGTGGTCGCCGCCACGCTCATTGCCTCGGGCGTGAGCCTGGACGTGGCGACGATCGGGCATCTGCCTTCCGGACTGCCCGCCCCCTCGCTCGGGTTCTTCCACGTCGCCGACGTGCCGAAGCTGGCGACGGCCGCGATCGCGGTGGCGGCCCTCGCCGCGCTGGAGTCGCTGATGTCCGCCACCGCCGCGGACGCGATGAGCGTCTCGGAGCGGCACGACAGCGACCGCGAGCTGTTCGGCCAGGGCCTGGCGAACCTGGCCGTGCCGCTGTTCGGCGGCGTCGCCGCCACCGGCGCGATCGCCCGCACCGCCGTCAACGTCCGCTCCGGCGCCGCCTCCCGGCTGGCCGCGCTCGTCCACGCGGCCGTCCTCGCCGCCGTGGTGTTCGCCGCCGCCCCGCTCGTCGAGGGCATCCCCCTCGCGGCGCTGGCCGGCGTGCTGATCGCCACCGCAGTGCGGATGGTCGAGGTCGCCTCCCTACGGGCGCTGGCCCGCGCCGGACGCGGCGAGGCCGCGATCCTGGTGCTCACTGCGGCCGCGACCCTCGCCTTCGACCTGGTGACCGCCGTCATCGTCGGCCTGCTGGTCGCCGGCGCACTGGCGCTGCGCCAGGTCGCCCGCTCCGCCGCCCTCACCCGGGTACCGCTGCACGAAGGCCTGCCGCCCGCCGACCACCACGCCGAGGAACAGGCACTGCTGGCCGAGCACATCGTCGCCTACCGCATCGACGGGCCGCTGTTCTTCGCCGCCGCCCACCGTTTCCTCCTCGAACTCGCCGAGACCGGCGACGTGAAGGCGGTCGTGCTGCGCCTGTCGCGGATCACCGCGATCGACGCGACCGGGGCCCTCGTCCTGGGCGACGCCATCGGCAAACTGGAGCGGCGGGGCATCCTCGTCCTGGTCTCCGGCGTCCGCGAGGACCACCTCAAGACCCTCGACGCGCTCGGCGTGCTCGACCGCCTGCACACCGAGCACCGCGTGTTCGAGGCGACACCTGAGGCCATCGCCTACGCCCGAACCCACCTGTCGGCCGTCCTCGCGGACGCCGCGGGCAGGAGGCACTGATGCCTCCCGAGCGACAGTGGCAGCGGTGAGCAACCAGTGGCGGCAGTTCAGGCGACACTCCCGGCCCGGGTCCGTCGTCCCGCACCCAGTGCAGCTACCTGCCCGGACCTACACGGTGACGCCCTCCAGTGTCCGAGGGGCGATCCTGCTCGCCTCCCCCACCGCCCGCACCGTTTCACGGCGTGGGACGTCCCGCCGCAGTCCTGCGCCATGGACGCCCTGCTGCTGATCACCACCGAGCTGGTCGCCAACACCGTCCGCCACGCCGGCAGCAGGCACTTCACCATCACGTTCACGGCAGACGCCACTGCCCTGGGGTAGCCGTCCACGACCACGGGCCGGGCCTGCCCGTGCGTCCACCGGCTCGGACGGCCGCAGCGCCGGGCTCGCAGTCATACGCGAGGTGGCCGCACTCTTCGACGGTACCTGGGGAGTCGTCCCGGACCGGAGGAGAGCAGGAAGAACCTCACCACGACGAGATTCCACTGGCGAATCGCCGGATCCTGGCTGGCCACCGGATGGAGCCCACCGTCCGTCCGGGCCGTACCCGACCGGCCGTCCCCAACTGCGCGCCGACCAACAACTGCGCCCGCTGCCGACCGCCGATACTCTGCCGCCGTGGGCGGCCCTTCCCGGACGGCACCGGCGCGGTCGCCTTCTCCCACGGAGTTTGTGAGGCCGACTGCGCAGCCGCTGTGCACGGCCAACAAGCGTCCAGGTATGCGGGAGCCACCCGGGAGAAGGCCTCAGAAGGCGCCCGGCCGTCCAAGGGGTCTACTGCTCGGTCCCCACGGTTTCGGTGCGTCGCTCACCGCAGACCTCGCCCTGCCTCCCGGCGCGTTCTCGACACCGGGTGGCGGTGCAAGGCGGGTGGCGTGTCTCGCGGGTGTGTCGCGCTGTCCCGTTTGGCATGCCCGGCACGGGACGTAGGCCCAGTGGTCGGGTGTGGGCACGGTTCCCCACCCGTCGCAGTCCGGCAGGACCGTGCGCTCTCGAGGTCGACCGCGGGCAGCGGACCGTCGGCAATGCTTCTGGATTACTTCCTTGCGTTCCCCAAGGGCATCCGCGTCGGCGTTGGGGATCGTCGATGCCCGGCGCCACCAGCTTCAGGATCTAACAACATGAAGAATTCATCAACTCAACATGTCATGCATTGCGGTCGAGGTGGCCCGCTTCCGGCAGAAGCCGATCGCTTGCGGTCATATCGGCGAGCCCCGCCGTTCGCTTTCCTAGGATCGCCCGACAGAAGTGGACATCAGAGCGCCGGGACACGTCCCTGCGCCGCGAACGGCTGGAGGAGAACGTGGCCGGGATCGAGACCTCGCTCAAGGACGCAATGATCATCGACGGCGCTCTCGGGGCCGCCCTGGGGGACTACACCAGCGGCATGGCGCTGGGCACCGCCGGCCCGACCGAGACCCTGTCCGTCGCGGCCGCCGCCGGCACCGACGTCCTGCGCGCCGAGATGCGCGCCCTGGAGCTGGTGGGCCAGGGCAATCAGAAGCTGGAGGACATCCTGATCAGCCTGACCGGGCAGTACCACCTGATCCGGCCGCTCACCCGCCACCCGGGGCTGTTCCTCTACCTGATGCTCGACCGCAACCGCTCCAACCTCGCCATGGCCCGCCACCACGCGCGCCGCATCGAGGCAGACCTCGAGGTCTAACCCCCTCGGCCGCCCCGGGAACCAGTGGAACTCGGCGACTAGGTGGAGCGGCCAGGGCGGGGCGGTGGACGTGCCGGTGCCGCCGCCGGTTCCGGTCCTGGCGGCGCCGGAGGCGATCATCTCGCCGCTGCCGGCGCTGCTGGCCGGGTGCCTGGAGGAGTTGCCCGCGTCGGAGGACTACTGGGTGCATGCGGCGGCCGTTGTGGCCTGGTCGAGGATGGCGACCGGGGAAGGCCGAGGACGGCTCCGCAGGCCCGTGGTAGTCCGTGGAGAGCCTCCGTGGCAGGACCAGGCCATGGCTGCGGATGGCCGGAGTGCCTGTTTCGCGGCCGGCTCGTCCGACAGGAACGGAGGGCGGCCCACCAGAGTACGGACGCTCGACGCTGCTGAGTTTCGGCCTCCGTCGAGCCCGGTGTCGGGCACGGCTACCCGATGAGGATCAGTCCGGTGAAGGCTACGCCCACGGAGATCGAGCAGATGATCCGCTGGCGGCGGTTCCAGTACGCCCACCCCAGGGACCCGAGAGGCGATCCGTGCCTGCCCACCAGCAGGCCCGCCAGGCCTGCAACGAACAGGACCATGCCGACCGCCTCCCGCACCCGCTCCCCCGCTCACGCGCCGCCCGCGCCACCCGCGCCGACTCCTCGGCTGCCGGACTCTGCCGCTCCTGCCCACATGTGTCAACAGCGTTGGGAGCGCGGCATTCCCGGGATTGGACCGCCCCTTCCGGCGACCGTCGACGACGGCGCCCCCGCGGACGGCCGGGTGACTGGACAGGAATATGACGACCGGTCTACTTTGGCTGCATGGGAGCCAAGGGCGAGGAGACGCGGACGCGACTGGTGCAGGCGACCAGGGAGCTCGTCGAGGCGCGCGGCTACTACGGCACCGGGCTCAACGACGTCCTGGCCGCCAGCGGCGCGCCCCGCGGTTCGATGTACTTCCACTTCCCCGCGGGGAAGGACGAGATGGTCGCGCTCGCGCTGACCGAGGCCGGACAGGACATCGGCGCGCTCATCGCGGGTGCCGCCGAGTCCGGCGCGCCCCCCGTCGATGTGGTCCGTCGACTGCTGGAGGCGCTCGGCGACCGGATGGAGGAGTCCGGCTACGCCAAGGGGTGCCCGGTGGCGACCGTCGCCCTCGAGACCGCGGCGGGCCACGAGCGGCTGCGCCGGGTGTGCGCCGACACCTACGAGTCCTGGCAGCAGGAGCTGGCCGGCCTGCTGGTCCGCCACGGCCACGACCCCGCCGGCGCCGAGGCCACGGCGGGCGCCGTCCTCGCCCTGGTGGAGGGCGCGCTGCTGCTGTCCCGCGTCGCGCACAGCCGCACCCCACTCGCCCGGGCCGCCCGGGCCGCCGAGCTGCTGCTCCGCGCCGACCCCGCCTGATCCGGGCCTCGCGGGTCCATGCCGCCCCACGGCAATGCCCCAGGAATATGTAGACCGGTCCACTGAAAGGATCTCCATGTCCAGTCCCCGCACCCTCGTCCTCGGCGCCACCGGCTTCATCGGCCGCTGGTACGTCCTCGACCTGCTCGGCCGCGGCGAGCACGTCGCCATCGGCCTGCGCGGAGGCGCCGCCCGCGACGGCGAGCTGCGCACCTGGCTGGCCGCCCGCGGCGCCGCACCGGACGCGCTCGCCGAGCGGCTCACCACGATCGCCGCCGACATCACCCGACCCGGCCTCGCCCTCCCGACGGCCGACGAACACCGCCTGGACGGCGTCCGCGACGTCGTCAACCTGGCGGCTCGCTACGCCTTCGGCCTCACCCGCGACGAAGCCCGCGCGGCCAACGTGGACGGCGCGATCCACCTGCTGCGCTGGGCCGCCGGCCGCCCGGAGCTGCGGCGACTGGTCCACCTCTCCGGCTACCGCGTCGGCCGCGGCGCCGGACAGTGCCACCCCTTGCCCGCCGCCGACGCCGACCGCCTCTACCGCGAACTGGGCGCCTACGAGGCGTCCAAGACGGAGGGCGACATCGCCGTGCGCACCCTCGCACCCCGGCTGGGCGTGCCGCTGACGGTGGTCAACCCCGGCGCCGTGATCGGGCACTCCCGCACCGGCGAAGCCGGGCAGTACCTCGGCCTGGCCACCCTCGTCGAACAGCTCTGGACGCGACGCCTGCCCGCCCTCGCGGGCACCCGGCGCACCGTCGTGCCGGTGGTCGCCGTCGACCACCTCGCCGCCTTTCTCGCCGAAGTGCCGCGCCACGACCGGCAGCCGCTGCACCTGCACACCGTGCTCGACCCGGCCACGCCGCCGCTGCCCGAACTCGTCGCCCTGGCCGCCGCACGCCTCGGCCTGCGCCCGCCCCGGCTCGTGCTGCCCGTCGGCCTGGTCCACCGGCTGCCGCGCGCGCTGACCGGCGTCGACCCGGAGACGCTGTCCTTCCTCTCGGAGGACACCTACGACACCGCCTCGGCGGACGCACTGGCGAGCGCCGCCGGGCTGACCCACCCGCCGGTCCGAAGGCTCATCCAGGACTGGGCCGCCCGCCTGGTGGCCGACCGGTTCCCCGACGCCGCCGTGCCGCCCGCACCCACCGCGCGCCCGTGAGCTGACGCGTACGCGTGATCTCCCGCGTGTGACCCTGGCGCACCCGCGGCCCGCCCGGGCGGACGGCCCTAAGCCGCAGGGACGGCAGCGGAGAAGGTCGAAGCCTCGCCGATCAGCTCAGCGAGGAACTGCGGCTCACCGGTCCATGGCGCGTGGCCGCCCACGAGGGCGGCGCCGGTGGGACCCTCTGATGGCAGGTCTGTTCTTCCCGAGAGCGGCCGACCGGAGGTGGCGATGCGAGTCGTGTTCGTGCACGGGGCATGCGTGCGGGACGGGTCGTGGTGGTGGCACCGCACCGCCGACCTGCTGCAGGAGCGGGGGGTGCCGAGCATGGCCCCGGCGCTGCCGAGCTGCGGCGAGGCGGGCCTGCCGGGCGGCGCCGGCGGTCCGGGGCTGCCCGAGGATGTCGCTGCGGTGCGACGGGTGCTGCAGGCCGGCGACGAGCCGACCGTCGTGGTCGCCCACAGTTATGGCGGCATCGTCACCGCGCAAGCTGCAGCGGGAATCGGGTCGGTGCACCACCTGCTGCTGGTCTCCAGCTACCTGCCCGAGATCGGGCAGAGCCTGTCCGATTTCGGCGACGGCAGCCCCGCCCCGTTCCTCGACGTCGACCCCGACTCCGGCACGTTCGGGGTCCGCCCCGAGCTGCTCGCGGACACGTTCCTGCAGGACTGCGACCCCGACGTCCAGGCACAGGCTGGGGACCACCTCGCCCGGCAGAGCGTGCAGGTGACCGGGCAGCCTGTCGGGGCGGCCGCATGGCAGCAGGTGCCCTCGACGTACCTCGTCTGCGCTCAGGACCGGGGCACCCCGCCGCCGCTGCAGCGCGAGTTCGCCCGCCGGGCCGGCAGCACCGTCGAACTCGACGCCGGCCACCACCCGTTCCTGTCCCAGCCCGCAGCCGTCCGCGAGCTGCTGCTGAGCCTGTGACGGCAGCCGCGACCGAATGCGCCTACGTGGTCGTCGGACACGCTGTTGGAGCCGCCTTCTGCTGCTCGTCAATACAGTCCTGGCCACAGCAGCGACTTTCTGGCGGCCCCGTCCAGGGGCCTGTGAGCACGGTGCACCTGCACGTCGGCCACCGCCCCGCAGACCCGGCGATCTCGGGCTTGACGGGGCGTAGCCCTGCAGGTCGGCGACGAGGTGGACGCTGCCGAACGCGTTGTACAGGTAGGCGTGCCCCTTGGCGTCGACCGGAACGACGACCTCGTTGGCGCTGGTCCGCCCCTGGGCGAAGTTCAGCACCGAGGTGGTGGGTGTCCCACCGACCGTTCGGTCACAGTCCCTCACCAGCGTCGTGGTCCAGCGCCGGTTCACCCGCGTCTCGTCGACCACCGCGATTGTCCGCCACCTGCCACCCGTCCCTGCAGGCGCACATGTCCCGGTGGCCGTGGATTCGGGTTGGCACTGTAGGCGTCGTCGGTTCAGGCGCGCGGCGCCTGCGCTGTCGAAACAATCCCATCTGCTGGATTCCTGTCCGTGATGCATCGTCAAGTTGGCGATGGCAGGCTTGAGTTGTGAGTTGAGGACAGCGGCCAGGGTTGGGGGCGGTTGTGGCTGCGGGGTACGGACGGGTATGGGTGTGGCGGGCGGTCGCGGCGGTGTGCGCACCTGTCGCGGCGGCCTTGGTGGGTGTGGCCGTGTGGGTGGACCTGGAAGCGGCGAACATGGCGGCGAGCGTCGTCGGGGCGGTTGTCGCACTGGCCGGCTTGACGCTCTCGGTGTGGCAACTCCTCCCGGCATCCGGCGCAGCGGAGGTCGGGATCCGTGTGCAGGCAACCGGGCCCCACAGCGTTGCGGCGGGCGGCGACATCACTCGGAACGCTTTCGGGGCACGCAGCAAGGTGGGTTCGGCACCCGGCTCGGCCCCCGGCTCCCCGGCCGGCCCGTCGGCGCCTGTGGTCGGTCCCGCCGAGGGGCGACAGGTGGAGGCCGTGGACGGCGGGCTCGCGGCAGGCGGCGCCATGGGCCGCAACGCCGTCGGCGACGACGCCGAGGTCTGGTGAGACCGTGGCCCCGGTGGCGGCGCCCGGCCGGTCCCGGGGTCGCCGGGTCCGACAGCGGAGGGCCGGGGGCAGCATCGGGCGCGGGGCCGGATGTGCTGGTGGCTGCGGCCGGGGAGGCCGGTGCGCCGGGCGGTACCAGGGTGCGGGTGGCAGCGCGCGGGCAGGGGGCCGTCGCGGCCGGCGAGAACGTGATGAACAACGCGATCGGCCCTTACTCGACCGTCACTGTGATCGAACATCAGACCATCGCACACCAAGAGCAACTCCCCTACCGGATTGCGGAGTTCCCGGGCATCGTTCCCCTTCCGGCGGCGGAGCTGAGCGGCCGGCCCTCGCAGCTGCTCTGGTCCCGGCATGCGGTGGTGGGGTTCACCGGGCGGGATCGGGAGGTCGGCGAGCTGGCGCGGTGGCGGGACGCCCCGCCGGCGGCCGGCCCTGCGATACGTCTGCTGTACGGTCCGAGCGGCTGCGGGAAGTCCCGGTTGGCCGCACACTTCGCCGAATCGACGCGCGGTCGCGGGTGGAGCGTGTGGGCGGCGACGGCCGACCGGTCGGGCGGCGCAGGTCCGGCCGACGACGCAACCGTCGGCCATGGCGTGCTGCTTGTGGTGGACCACGCGGACCGCTGGCCGGGTGATGCCCTCCGCACGCTGCTCCGGGCACCTCTGCTGCGCGGCGGCGCCCCGGTCCGCGTCCTGCTGCTGGCCAGGTCGGCCGATGTCTGGTGGCCCGCTCTCGCACAGTGGATCAGGACCGAGCTGGCGATGTCCTCCGACGCCGTCCCGCTGCTGCCACCGGCCGGTGCGCCGGCGGGGCGTGCGGAGCTGTTCCGCCAGGCGCGGGACACCTTCGCCGAGAAGCTGGGCCTGCCGGCGGAGCGGGCCGAGCGCATAGGCCCGCCGGCCGCGCTGGAGATCGACGAGGACTACGCCCAGATCCTGACCATCCACCTCGCCGCTCTGGCCGCCGTCGACGCCGCCCTCGGCAGGAAGGACGTGCCTGCCGACCCGGCAGCCGCCTCCGCCCACCTGCTGGAACGCGAGCTCTCCCACTGGGACGGGCAGTCCCACGGCGCTCACGGGCCGATCGCGGCCGATGCGCGGACGATGACCCGCCTCGTGGTCACTGCGGCCCTCACCGGGCCCGTTGAACTCACGGACGGCTGGGATGCCCTGCGCCGGGCCGGCCTGGCGGACACCCGGGTGCAGGCCACGGCGCTCCTCGACCGCCACGAGCTCTTCTACCCGGCGGTCCGTGCCGGCACCGTTCTCGAACCGCTGCGTCCGGGGCGCCTTCGCGAGGACCTCCTCGGCCTCGCCGTCCCGCAGCGGAACGCCGCCCCGCAGCCCCGGCCGCTCAGCAGTAGCTGGGCCAAGCACGCCCCCCGGCTCCTGCTGACCGAGGGCACCGTGCCGGCTCCCTGGAATCGCAGCACCCTGACGACACTGGTCGAGGCTGCCCGCCGCTGGCCGCACCTCACCACCGAGCTGCTGTCGCCGCTGCTGGACGAGTACCCGGCGCTCATCCGCCACGCCGGTGGTGCCGCTCTGGCCGGCCTGGCCGAACTCGCCGACCTGTCAGCCGAGTTGCTGGAGAAGATCGACGCCCAGTTGCCGGACGTCCGACACCCCGATCTCGACGCCGGGGCCGCGGCCCTGGCCGTCCGGCTCGCCGACAAGCGGCTGGAGGACGCCGTCGATCGTCCGGCCGAACTGGCGCGGGTGCATGCGCGACTGAGCTGGCGGCTCTCCAATGCCGCACGCCACGCCGAGGCGCTCGCTCCCGCCCGGGCTGCCGTCGAGATCCGCCGCAGGCTCGCAGCCGCCGACCCCGCCGAACACGAACCCGGGTTCGCAGCCGCCCTCAACAACCTCGGCCACCGCCTCGCACAGCTGGGGCTGTGGGACGAAGCCCTGACGGAGACCAGGGCGGCGGTGGAGATCCGCCGCCGCCTGGCCGAGGAGGACCCCGAGCGCCATGGCGGCGACCTCGCGATGTCGCTCACCAATCTCGGCGACCAACTCGGCCAGCTGGAGCGGTGGACGGAGGCACTCGCCGCGACCGAGGAGGCGGTGGCCGTGTGGCGGCGCCTGGCCGAGGCGGCACGCAACGCGGTCGAGCCGGCCCGCACCCGGCCCGGGCCCGCCCACGACGAACACGCTTCCGGCCATGCTCAGCATGAGTCCGGCCTCGCCCTGGCACTCACCAACCTCGCCGTGCTGCTCGCCCACGACTCCCGCGAGTCAGGGCGGGACCGGTGGGCGCAGGCGCAGGCCTCCGCAGCGGAGGCGGTGGCGGCCTGGCGCACGTCGGCCGGGGCCGAGCCGGATCTGTGCGGCCCGGACCTGGCCAAGGCGCTGGGCAACCACGGTGCGATCACTGCCATGGCGGGCCGGCACGCGGGTGCGGGCGACGACAGTGCCGACCGAGCAGCCTCCGCCATGGCCGCAGCCGTCGAGCTTCAGCGCCGGCTGGCCGAGCGGGACGTACGGGTGCACGGCCCGGTGCTGCTGACCCTGCTCGGCAACCTCCGCCTGCACCGCACGGAGCAGGCGCTGCAGGGCGAGGCCGAGCAACTGCTCGACGAGGCCGATGTGCTCCGCCGAAAGCTGGCTGTCCTCGCCCCGGCGTCCGCCCTGCCCGACGGCGCGGGGAAGGCCCCTTCCAAGCAGCACTTCGCGCTGCACCTGTGCACGCGTGCCGAACTCGCGGTGGTGCCTCCCCTGATCCTGCTCGCCCTGTACGCCGAGCGGGACCGTGACTTGCACCCGGCGGTCGGTGACCCGGGCGACGCCCGTCCGACTGCGCAGACCGTCCCGGCGGCACAGGCGGTACCCGCGGCGCAGGCCGCGCAAGCCGTGCGAGCCGCCCAGGAGGTGTCGCCGCCACCGTCCGCGGTCGTGGGCGGCGGGCCGTGGTGGCAGCTCCCCATCCGCTTGGTGAGCGCCGCGCCGGCAGCCGCACAGCAGCTGGCCGCGGCAGCCACGGCCACCGCCGCCCGGGCCGGTCCGGCCGCACGCGCCGTGGCGGCCTTGGTAGCGCTGATCGTGCTCGGTGCCGCGACTTTCGCCGGCGATACGCCGCACCCCGGGTCGCCGCCGGCCGCCCGACCATCGGCCACGCCGTCCGGCGGCGGCCCCGCCTCACCTGCGGCCGGCCCCACAGCCGACCCGTCGCCCGTGCCCACGACCGACCCCTCCGCCACGCCCGCACCGGGCTCCCCCGACCCGTCGGCGGTCACACCCCAGGGCCCCGGGGGAAGCCCGGGCGGTACCGTCGGCTCGCCGAACTCCGACCCCGCGGCCCCGGGCGGCGGGACTGCCGGGGGCGGCACCGGGTCGGACCAGGACAACCCGCCCGGCGCACCCGCCGTGGGCCGCCCACGCTGGGGATTCGCCTACGTCAGCGCGGCGAGCGCCGCCGAGACCCCGATCGGTACCGAGACCGAGCTGGCGGTCAACTGGCAGTGGACCACCGACGCCCCTACCGGCCGCCGGGCCACCGTCACCCGGACCGCCACCGGCGACTACTGGGTACGGCTACCGGGCATCGCCGCCCCCGGCGGCATCGCTCACGCCACCCCGTACCGAACGGACTACCAGGGCCGGACGTGCGGGGTCGCCGACTATCGCCCGTCGGGGCCGGACGAACTGATCAGGGTACGGTGCTTCGACAAGACCGGTGCCCCTGTGAACTGGTGGCACACCGTCTTCTTCGCCTCGTCCGGCCGGGGCGGCCAGGCGTACGCCACGGTGCGCTACGACGCGCAGGGCGGCAGCAGCAGCCTGAGCCCGGTCAGCAACAACGGCACGTCCAACTCGGAGGGGCGGGCGGTGCACGTCCACCACGACGGCACCGGCCGCTACCGGGTGGTGATCGACGGAGCGTCATTCGCCCGCGCGACCGGCCATGTACAGGTGACGCCGTACGGTACGGGCAGCCCGGCGCGCTGCAACCCGCAGCAGACCACTCCGACCGGGAACGGCCTGCAGATCACCGTCGCCTGTTGGAGCATCAGCACCGCCGCCACTCCCCAGCCGGCCGACACGCCATGGCTGCTCTCGTACGCGGACCACGTCGGCCTGCACGGGGACCCCCAGGTGCCCGCCGCCTATGCGGCCACGTCGGGCGATCCGGCGAACCCGGTGGTCGATGCCACCCACTCGTACAGCAGCCACGGGGAGCAGCCCACCGTGGCCCGCCTCGGGACCGGCTGGTACCGGCTCACCTGGAACAGCGGCGGATCGTACGGCGGCAACGTCCAGGTCGGCTCGACCAGCGGGAGCGGCAGCTACTGCCATCTCGGCAACATCGGCGACTACCGTGTCCCGCCGCTCGTTGCAATCGACGTGTACTGCGACACGCCCGCCGGCCAGCCGGGCAACTCCACCTTCACGGTCGCCTATGTGCGCAGACCGTGACCGAGCCGCTCGGGGCCGGGCTGCGGAGGCGTCCATCTGGCGTGTCTGCGGGAGACCGCAGGCTAGGTGACCGCTGAGCACCGTTGCAGCAGTAGCCCAATGGCCTGAAACCCGCCCCCCGAGGGGTCCGAATGCCCTAGGCCGAGCACTTCCGAAAATAGGTTGAATGCGACCCATTGGGCTTGTCGGGTGCTCATGTGAGCGCCAGAGGAGTGATCATGACGGTAGATTCGACCGCGCCTACGGCCGCGGTGGCCATGACCCTGGCCGCGCTCGCGGCGACCGGGGCGACCCCGCGCCCCTCCGGGGAGGACGTGACGGCGCAGAAGCTGCGCATCGCCGCCGGCATCAAGCAGCAACTGTCCGACCCAGGCCTGGCGACGAAGGGCACGTGGCAGCTGGCCTGGCTCGCGCTGAGCCCGGACAACGCGAACATGGCGTACATCGCGAAGGACACCTCCGGCTCGAACGCGTTCGCCGTCGTCGTCCGCGGGACGGCCGCCAACTCGATCGACACCCTCGAGGACCTCGACGTCGGCACGGTCGCCCCCTTCACCGTGGGCGGATCGTCGCCGGTCTCCATCTCGAAGGGCGCCATGACGGCGTTCACGCAGGTCGCCGGCATGACCGACGGGTCCCCTGGGGCGGGCTCCAACCTCGCGCGGGCGCTCACCCTCCTCCTGACGGACGCGCCCCCGCGGGCGACGGTCACCGTGATCGGCCACAGCCTGGGCGGCTGCATCGCCAGCGTGCTCGCGCTGTACCTGCAGGCCCAGAACTGGGGCAGCCTCGCGCCGCAGTTCGGGGTGATCACCTTCGCCGCCCCCACCGCGGGACTGAAGGACTTCGCCGACCGCTTCAACTCCGTGCAGTGGAACGTGAACCAGGGGTACGTCAACAACTACGACATCGTGCCACGGGCCTGGGCCGACCTGGACGCCGCCAAGAAGTGGTACCCCGCCACCCATGGGCCGGCCGCGCCCGCCGACGTCAAAGACCTCCTCATTCCTGAGATCGAGGCCCTCACCGGGCCCAACGTCTACGTCCAGCCGAACAACGCCATGCCACCCCTGAACCCCAACTACGACACGTTCGACCCCACCGTGGTCAAGAGCTCGACCGAGGACTTCCTGGCCCAGGTCGCCTATCAGCACGCCAACTCCACCTACCTGGGCCTGCTGCAGGCACCGCAGCTGCCCACCGGGCCGGTGGTGCAGACCGTCAGCCCCAACGTCGGCACCGCGGGCACGCAGATCACCATCACCGGACGCGGTTTCGGCTCGGACAGCGTCGTCGACTTCGGCCCGGTCCCGTGCGTGAGCAAGGTCGTCAGCGACACCCAGATGATCGCGACCGCACCCGAGGGGGTCGGCGTCGTCGACGTCAGGGTCACCGGGAGCCTGGGCACCTCCCCGGCCGTCCCGACCGGCCAGTTCGCCTACGGCGGCCCGCAGCCCGTCCTGGTCACCGGCATCTCTCCGGACAACGGGAAGACCGGGACGACGGTCACCATCACGGGCGTCGGCTTCGCCGGCAATCCCACCGTGTACTTCGGGAAGAACCTCGCGACGTCCACCCTCGTCTCGCCGACCCGGATCACCGCGACGGCGCCGTCGTCCGGTACGCCCTTCAGCAAGACCGTCGACATCAGGGTGCTGATGAACGGCTACCTGTCCCCCGCCGTCCCCGTCGACGAGTTCACCTACCCCAGCTGACGCCGCGGCCGGCCGGCCGAGCACGTGGGCCCCTGCTGCCTCGGCCGCATCCCGCGCGGCCTGCGCGCGGCCCGGGGGCACCCCTCGGACACGGGTGCTCCCGGGCCGCGTGGCATTTCCCCACGCGGTACATCGACGCTGTCGTTGGCCGGCTCCGCGCCGAAGGCCACGAGATCCGGGCCCAGGATGTCGCCCGGCGCTCCCCGCTCATGCGCCGCAACCGCTGCAGCCCTCCACCCTGGCCGACGGCCGCCTGCGACCGCTACGCAACCCGGACATGGCCGGGCTGCATGACGATGACGAGGACGGCACGCACGCTTGAGACCGCCTACTTGGATTCGATCCGTCCGAGCGGGTCGGGGCCGGAGGCCAGCGCGTCACGCGCGGTCCGCCAGGCGGAGTCCTCGGAGTAGAGCTCGCTGCGCAGGTAGGCCCCGGTGAGCCGCGCGACCGCGGCGACCCGCGCGGGGTTCTCGTCCGTGGTCTCGGAGACGTCGTATCCGGAGACCCCGCCGAGCCCGTGCTCCGCGTCGAACAGGGTGAGCAGCGACTTGGGGCCCGGAGAGAGGGCGTACGGATCGGCGTGCCAGTCCGGGCCGGCGACCGTCAGGAAGGAGGAGTCGTCCTTGTCGCCGGCGACCACGAGCGCGGGGGTCGTCATCGTGGAGAAGTCCGTGGTCAGGAAGAACGAGTAGTTCTCGACGGTGAACTCGGTGAGGGCATCACCGCCCCGGCCGGGCGCGGCAAGCAGCACACCTGCCTTGATCCGGGGCTCGGCCAGGTCGACCTCGGTTCCGTCGTGCGGATCGGCGAGGCGTGCGCCCAACAGCAGGCTCGCGGTGTGCCCGCCCATCGAGTGCCCGGCCACCGCGACTCGGCCGTGGTCGATGCGCCCCAGGAGCTGCGGGACTGCGGCCTCGATCACATCGAGCTGGTCGAGGATGCGCTTCATGTCCTCGGCCCGGGTGCGCCAGTGCGCCACAGCCCCGGGCCTGTCGGGATTCAGCGTCCTGGAGTCCAGATGGGTCGGCTGGATCACGACGAAACCGTGTGCCGCCCAGAAGTTCGCAAGAGGGGCGTAGCCGTTGAGGGAGGAGAGGTTGTTGGAGAAGCCGAGCCCGTGCGAGAGGAGGATGACCGGAAGCTCGCCGCCGGTCAGCGGGGCGGAGACGCGCACCTGCAGGTCCACGGCGCGGCCGGGAGCCGGCAGCACCACCGGGCTGACCGAGAGGACGGGCGTGGGCGAGCCGAGGGTGTCGGTCGCGTAAGCGGGATTGCTCGGACTGCTCATGACGAGTGTGCCTTTCGATAGCCCCTGCCTCCGGTCACATGCGGCCGGCGGCGGGTATGGCGGAGCGCCCGCCTTCGGCTACGCTGGAAGCGGATCGCTGTTCCATTTACGATACGGAACGCTGATCCGTATCGTCAACGGCCACTGGAAGGAGTGCGTGGTGCCCACTGCAGGCCAGTCCAAAGGAGCGTCCGCCCGCAGCAAGCGTGCGGACGCGGTGCGCAACCAGCAGACGCTGCTCGATGCCGCCGCGGAGGTGTTCGTGACCTCGGGGATCGATGCGCCGATCCGGGAGATCGCGGCCCGGGCGGGCGTAGGGCTGGGGACGCTCTACCGCCACTTCCCAACCCGGGCGGACCTCGTCACCGCCGTCTACCGCCACCAGATCGAGGCATGCGCCGAGGCCGGCCCGAACCTCCTGGCCGACGCGGCTTCCCCGTTCGACGCGCTGCGCCAGTGGATCGACCTCTTCGTCGACTTCCTGGTCACCAAGCACGGGCTGGCGGACGCCCTGCAGTCCGACAGCGACCGCTTCGCCGCGCTGCACACCCACTTCCTCGACCGCCTGATGCCCGTGTGCGCCCAGCTGCTCGACGCCGCGGCCGCCGCCGGCGACATCAGGCCAGGCATTCAGCCCTACGAACTCATGCGCGGCATCGGCAACCTCTGCATCGGACGGGACACCGACCCCCGCTATGACCCCCGCCGGCTGATCGAACTGCTCCTCCAGGGGCTGCGGCGACAGCACCCGCCTGGGGGCGACGACGCGTGACGACTCCGGTAGCCGCTCATGGATCATCACCAGCGCCCCCTCGCGCGGCGGGTCGCCCGCGGCAAAGCCGGCCCCTGGCGAACGATCCATCTCCAGGGCTACTTGGAGGAGAACCGCTGGCGCTCGCAGGTCTCGTCATCGATGCGGCGGTCATTCACCCTCGGGCCCCTCTCCTCGACAGGGCGCGACAACGGAGCATCGGCGGTCACGCCCTCGTCATCATTCGACCCGCAGGTTCGAGTTCGCTCGGGGAGGGCGACCTCGCCACCGCACGCCGGGTGGCGACTGCGGACGGTCGCCCGGCGGGCGTGTGGGGCGATCCGGGCGAGCCGTGCCGGGCGGGCAGGGCGGGATCGGGCGTTCTCCTTCCCCGGACCCCATAGCCAAACGATCTTGGTCGCTGCTATCGTGCCTGCGTCAGATCCGGGCAGAGATATGCGAATTGGAGATTCATGCGCACGTCACAGCGGACGGCGGCCCTCGCGCTCAGCGTTCTGGGCATGGCCGCGGGACTGGTGTCCGTGGCCGCTCCGGCCGAAGCGGCCACGACGCCGAGCGGGGCCTGCGGCAGCGGCTACTACCAGATCGACCACCACGCCCTCGGCACGGTGGCCGACATCTACCTGTTCTACAACGGGTCGAGCAACTGTGCCGTCACCTGGGTGCGGAGCCCGAACGGGACCAGGACGTACGACCTGCGGGTACACATCGAGCGGAAGAGCGACCTTCAGGAGGCCCCCGACGGGGGCTATTACAAGTACTACGCCGGCCCGGTCAAGCTCAGCGCCGCGAACACGTGCATCTCGTGGGGCGGCTCCGCGGAGGGCATCAGCTGGGCGTCCGGCTGGGAGCACTGCGGCTGATCGGTGACGGCCCCTGAGGCCCGGGGCTCGGGAAGCTACCAGCAGCGGCGAAGTAGATCGCCTGTGCAGGTCAGAGCCTCGCAGAACGGTCCAGTAAAACCCTGAGGTTGCGATGACAGCGATGACACCAGTTGCTTTGGGGCTCATCGCAGCTTCCCGAGCCCCACTGCCGGTGGTCATGAGCTCACCTCGTGGTGGTGGTGTGGCGGGGCATCAGAAGCCCTGCCGGCAGGGTGGTGCGCTCCAGCGGGGACGGTCCCGTCGCGCTGCCCGTGAACTTCCGCGTGCTAGGTCCGTCTTCAAAGATGATCAAGCGATGAGAGATCATGTCGGGCGTGATACGCCGTCATGAGCTTTCGGATGCCGAGTGGGCCGTGCTCTTGCGGTTCCTGCCCAGTTCTGCAACCGCGGGCCGGCCACGCAGTGATGACCGGGTGATGCTGGTTCGGCCTGGCGCGATGTGCCGGAACGGTACGGCTCCTGGCAGACCCTGTGCGACATGGTCGTCCGACGCCGGGTGCAGTACCCGTCGATGGGCGGTCACGGTGGCTCGACCGGCGGCGGAGGCTCCTGAGATTCGAAGGAAAGCGCCGTCTGCGAGCGTGACGTCTGCGCGAACGCCTCCCTGGGCGTCCGGATACATCACGCTGATCGACGCGGCCCTCGTCGTGATCCGATGCGCTCTCCGGTCGGGGCGGCGGATCGGGCCGAGGGCCGCGTCGGTGAGCCGTACACGGACGCCCAGGTGGGTGACCGTGTACGGCTCCTTGGTCGCGGCTGGGGCCCGCCGCTGGGGTCCGAAGAACGGGATCAGAGCATGTTCGTGTAGATGTTCCAGCCGGCGCCGAACTTCACCCGGGCGGCGAAGGTCGCGGTGCCGGCGTTGCCCGTCGAGGAGTACCGGTACATGTCGCCGTTCTTGGTGCGGGCGAGCACGTCGCCCTTGCTGTCCCCGTCGATGTCACCCGGCGCGATCAGCGTGTCGTAGAGGTCCCAGCCGGTGGCGATCTGTTCCCGGGCGGCGAACGGCGCGGTGGACGTCCCCGTGCCCTTGAAGAGGAACAGCCGGCCGGAGGTGTCCCGGGCGAGCAGGTCGGGCCGTCCGTCGCCGGAGTAGTCGCCCGCGCCGACGAGCGCGTTGTAGGCGTTCCAGCCACTGCTGACCTTGATCGGCGTGCCGAGCTTGGTGTCCACCGCCCCGTCGCCGGGGTGCAGCCACAGGACTCCGGCCGAGTCGCGGCTGAGCAGGTCGCCCTTGCCGTCGCCGGTGAGGTCGCCGGGGCCGACCATCAGGTTGTAGTTCCAGGTCGAGTTGACCTTCTTGCCGCGGATGTACAGGTCGCTGCCGATGTTCTGCACGTAGCTGGCGTGGTTGTGGCTGTTGAGTCCGGTGGCGTACGTGTTGCGGGAGCCGCGCGGCTCCTTGCCGACCCCGGTCGGCGGCGTCCGGTAGGTGCCGTTGGCCAGGGCGTAGTACTTGGCCAGGGTGCCGTCGGTCTGGGTCATGAGGTTCTGGGCCTTGCCGTAGAGCTGCGTGGTGCCGGCACCGACGATGAACTTGTTGCGTTCGTAGCCACTGCCGAAGTACGCCGGTGCGGCGAAGCGGCCGCCACCGATCGACTTGAACCAGTACTCCACGCCGTCGCCGTCGCGGGCGAGCAGGTCGCTCAGGCCGTCGCCGTCGCCGTCGTCCGTGCCGCTGATCACGTTGTACGCGTTCCAGCCGGTGCCGACCTTGACCCGGGCCTTGAGCGGGGCGGTGGCGCTGCCGGCGCCCTTGTGGAACCACAGCTCCCCGGTCAGGGTGCGGGTGAGAACATCACCGAGGCCGTCGCCGTCGACGTCACTGGCGCCGACGATCTGGTCGTAGATCCCCCAGCCGGAGCCGACCTTGACCCGCGCGTTGAAGGGCTTGGTGACCGTGCCTGTCCCCGTGTAGAGCCACAGGTCACCGGCGAAGTCGCGGGCCAGCAGGTCGGGATGGCGGTCTCCGGTGACGTCCCCGGTGGCGATGAGGCGGTTGTACTTCTGCCAGCCGCCGCCCGACCACAGGGGCGCAGACGTGGCGTTCACGCCGGCCTCGTAGAGCGTGAGGACGCCGTCGAAGGAGAGGGAGAGCAGTTCCGGCTTGGTCGTGCCGCCCACATCGCCCACCGGCAGCAGGTCCTTGAACGACGCGTCCTGGTCGGTCTTGGAGATCGTGTAGTCGCTCCAGGCCTGGATCGACGACAGGTAGACGGCCGTGGACTGGTCGTACTGCATGACGATCATGTCACTGCGGCCGTCGCCGTCGACGTCGTGCCGCGGCTTGGCGGCGGCAGTGACCTGCTCGGACGGACCGGACAGAGCGGGCAGGACGACGGTCGGGTACTCGCCCGCGCCCGGCGGCGCGGTGTCGGCGTCCGACACCGGTGCGGAGTCGGAGACGGGCTGCGCGACGACGGAGTCGGGCGCGCGATGCTGCGGGGCGGCCGTGCTCGGGGCGGTGGCGAGAGCGCCGGCAGCCAGGGCAAGGACGCCCCCGGCGGCCAGGACCCTCAGGCGTCCGCCGAACAGTGCGGTCAAGATCCCCCCTCGGGATCGAACGTGTGGACCCACCCGGGCGCCTCGTGCCCCGCGACCGGGACACGCGTCGGCGCGTGAACGGTCCCCACTTCCTTCCCGCACCGTACGGATCGATCCTGTGGATTCCTTGTGGGACTGCTCCCCCTCCGCCTCTCCGACGATGCGCCGTGGAGCCCGACAGGCGGCGAACACACTCGCCGGCCGGAAGGCCGGGCCCACCGTCCGGGGGAGACTGGACACCATGACCGACTTCCGCGAGACGCTGGGCTACCAGACATTCGGCCGGGCCGTGCCGCTGCTCCTGACGGTGCGCTGTCGGGTGGCCGGGTTCAGTGGCCAGCGCTCATGCCGCCGTCGACGTGGAGGATCGCGCCGGTCACGAACGGCGCGTTCTCCAGGTAGACGACCGCGTCGACGATGTCGCTGACCTCGCCGAGCCGGCCGGTGGGCTGCAGGCCGGCCAGGAAGTCCTCGGGCTCCCCGGCGTGCATCGGGGTGCGGGTGGTGCCGGGGGAGACGGCGTTCACCCGGATGCCGCGGGTGGCGTACTCGATGGCGAGGGACTTGGTCGCGGACTGCAGACCGCCCTTGGTGAGTGAGAGGAGCACGGAAGGGACCCTGGTGTCGGCGTTGTCGACCAGGCTGGTGGTGAGGTTGACGATGTGGCCGCCGCCCTGACCGAGCATCTGGCCGACGGCCAGTTGGGTGATCCGGAAGAACCCGTACAGGTTCACGCCGGTCATGGCCGCGTAGTCCTCGGCCGTGTAGTCGGTGAAGGGCTTGGGGATGAAGATGCCTGCGTTGTTGACGAGGGTGTCGATCCGGCCGAACCGTTCGATGCCGGCGGAGATGACGCGCTCGGCGGTGGCCGGGTCGGCGATGTCGCCGGGTACGGTCAGGATACCGTCGTCTTCGGTCGGGGCGATCGACCGCGAGGTGGCGACGACGGCGTAGTCGAGCTTGGCGTAGGCCGCGACGAGGCCGGCGCCGATGCCCTGCGAGGCGCCAGTGATGACGGCGACCTTCCGTCCCTGAATGCTCATTTCAAACCTTCCGGAGTGTAGCCGGGCACTCGGCTCGGCGGCGGGTGGGATCTCTCGACCCCTGCTCTGGCCGCCGGTCGATGAATCGAAGGTAGGCAGGCGGGTGCCGGGCGGGCAACCGCTCACCGGCCATCTGCCGGAACCGGCTTCCTCCCAGGTGAAAGGCAGGGCATCCCACGCAAGGTCGACGCCCTAGTAGGGCTTGGTCAGGTTCGTTTGGGTGTGGGTATGTTGCGGTGGCAGGTCGGGCAGTGGCCGGCCCAAGTGGCGAGGACCAACTGCAGCTCGCGGACGACCTGGTAGAGGCTCAGGCCGCTGCCGTTCCTTTTGGGGCCCGGGCCAGCCTCCGTAGGGTGCAGAAGGCGTGAGCGAGGGCGACGAGGGTGACGTGGTGGTGCCAGCCGGTGTAGGTGCGGCCCTCGAAGTGAGCCAGTCCCAGGGCCTGCTTCATCTCGCGGTAGTCGTGTTCGATGCGCCAGCGGAGCTTGGCCAGACGGACCAGGGTGGTCAGTGGGGTGTCGGCGGGCAGGTCGGAGAGCCAGAACTGCACCGGCTCGGCCTCCCGGGCGGGCCACTCGGCCAGCAGCCAGCACTCGGGCAGCTCGACGCCGTCGGTGGCGTCGCGGATCTCGCGGCCGGCCGGGCGGATCCGCAGCGCGACGAAGCGTGAGTACATGCGCTTGAACCCGGTGCGGCCCCTGCCCGGGCGGGATCCCTCGCGCCAGGACACCGGCCTGGCCGCCTGCCGCCCCGTCTCCACCGCCAGGGCCTTCACGCTCTTCGCCGGATCGGGATAGCGGGCGACCGGCGGCCGGCCCCTCCCGTGGTAGGGCGGGGTGACGGGCCGGGCGGAGCCCGGCTGGGCGGTGAGCGTGGTGGAGATCCCCACGACGTAGTTCAGCCCGCGTTCGGCCAGGCCGAGGCGGAAGGCGGTCGCGTCGCCGCAGCCGGCGTCCGCGACGACGAGTGGGACGTGCACGCCCCAGGAGCGGGTCTCGTCGACCATGTCCAGGGCGAGTTGCCACTTCTCCACGTGTCCCAGGTCCGCGGGGATCTGGCAGCGCACACGGCGGGCGACCTTCTCGGGCTCGGCCTTCTCGGACGCCGGATCCCAGGACTTGGGGAGGAACAGCCGCCAGTCGACCGCGGCGGAGGCGTGGTCGGTGGCCAGGTGCAGCGAGACGCCGACCTGGCAGTTGGTGACCTTGCCGGCGGTGCCGGTGTACTGCCTCGACACGCACGCGGAGGCGTCGCCGTCCTTGAGGAATCCGGTGTCGTCGACGATCAGCGCCGTCGGCTTCAGCTCGGTCTGCATCCGCCACGCCAGCCGGGCGCGGACATGCGCCGGGTCCCACGGGCTGGAGGTCACGAAGTGCGCGAGCGCCTGCCGGTTGCCGTCCTCGCCGAGTCGGGCCGCCATCGGTTCCACCGACTTGCGCCCGCCGTCCAACAACAGTCCACGCACATAGACCTGCCCCCAACGGCGCTGATCGCTACGGGTGAATGCCTCGAACATCTCCGCCGCGAACGCCTCCAGGCCCTCCCGGACCTCCACCATCTCCCCAGGTGTCACACACTCTCAACGCCACAACCCGCCAATAGACACGCCCAACCAAGATCAACCTGACCAAGCCCTACTAGTGTCTTGCGCCGCAAATCACGAGGGTGAGTTTTGCTCTGATGCCGGGCCTGTCGGGTTGATCTTGGTGAGATAGTCGGCGAGGGATTTGAG
>NZ_JBFBJZ010000090.1:0-24543 GCF_040686255.1 Kitasatospora sp. NPDC085879
CTCAAATCCCTCGCCGACTATCTCACCAAGATCAACCCGACAGGCCCGGCATCAGAGCAAAACTCACCCTCGTGATTTGCGGCGCAAGACACTAGCCGATGAGGGTCTGCTTCGGCCGGACCACGCAGAACTCGTTCCCCTCCGGATCAGCCAGCACGGTCCAGGACTCGTTGCCGCTCTGCCCAACGTCCACCCTGCGGGCGCCGAGTCGGAGGATGCGCTCGATCTCGGCCTCCCGGTCCGCCGCTGAGGTCGTCAGATCGAGGTGCAGGCGGTTCTTGACGACCTTTCGGTCTGTCACAGGCATGAAGCACATGCCCATGGTCGCGGCCTCGTCGGGCCCGATCACGAACTCCCCCGCCCGCTCGGACAGGATTCGCCAGCCCAACACCTCGGCCCAGAACCGGGCCAGGGCGGGCAGGTCGTGGGCGTCGACGACGACGTGGTGCAGTGACAGAGGCATGTCGTCCAGTGTGCCGGTGATCGGCCGGGCCGGTTGCCGGGGCGATCGACCCACCAGGGATGCCGCCTGTCGGCCGATCGGACCTCACCCGGACGGATTCGTACTCGATCCGGTGAGCGGCGGGTCACAAGGGTCATGGCCGTTGCTGCCTATTCGCGATGCTGCCTTGGCAGGGCACCGAGGTTCGCCATGACACACGACAGCGCCACCACGTGGATGTGGTTGTGCGCCGCGGCGCGACCGCAGCGGCGCACAGCCACATTCGACGGAAGGTCAGGCGAGAGTGACCGACCACAGCTCTCGCGGGTTGACGCTGCCGTCGGCCCGAGTGGCGGGGAACGGCAGGCGGCCGTGGCCGAAACGGTCGTTGTCCAGGATGATCACCTGGCCGGGGGCCGACTCTCGCGAAAGGACCTGCGAGTTCACTTCAAGACACGGGCCCACCCTCAGCTGACTCCACCGCCGGCGCCCCCGGCGGTCGGTGAGCCCGGGCCCCCGGCCCGACCGCTTCGGCCCCCCGGGGACACCACCGCAGCCGGCCCCGGCCGCCACGGAACCGACCGCTCCCGCCCGGACACTGCCCGCTGACGACGTGGAGGACGGCCTCTGTTTCGAACAGGTGCGGAATGCGGCAGAGATGCCGGTGGTGCCGATGCCGGCGGCCGCGCGGACGAACCGGCCAGGGACGGTCACTGCCGGGCGGGCCCGCCGACCGAGCCGGCGAACCGTCAGGGGCCAGAGCTGCCGGCGATACGTCGACGCGACCGTGGCGATACGGCGGCCCAGCAGCATGATCACCGGGCGGCCTGCAGTGATCATCACACCGGGACGACGCCGGCCCGCCCGCCGGATCGCAGCAGCGGACACGGAAGAGCAGGTAGAAACATGAAGAAGTTCCTCAAGCGGGCTGCCCTGAGTGCGGCGGTGACCACGGTCGCGGCCGCCGGTGTGGCCATCACCCCGTCGGTGGCGGAGGCCGCCACCTACAACGGAGCATGCGGCTCCGGCTACAGCGTCATCGACACCCTGCCGCTGCAGGACGGAACTGTCTTCCTCACCTACAACCGCTCCAACGGCAACAACTGCGTCGTGACGGTCCGCACCCACCCGAGCTCCTATCTGGTGAACATCGAGGCGTCGATCAAGAAGTCCGGCACCACACAGTGGAAGCAGGACCTGGACTTCTACACCACCTACGCCGGACCCGTGTACCTGCACGCGCCGGGCGCGTGCATCGACTGGGAGGGCGGGATCAACGGCGAGGTAAACTACCAGTACAACTCCCACTGCGGCTGACCGCGGCGCCCCCGCGCACACCGTCCGGTCGCCCGCACGGCCCTGCGGCCGTCGGACAGGTGGGTGTCGGGGGCGGGTCTCCGTGCGTCCGGGGGAGCCGGGCGGTGCGTTTCGCCGTGGGTCGGGACTGCCCGTGTGCGGCGGGACCCGGCACCTGGGCTGATGACCTGTACGGGAATGCTCGGCCACGGCAACGCCCGGTTCACCGCACCGCAGGTCACGAGAGAAGCCGCAGCCCCGACAGTGACCTTCGACAGGACCGCCTTCCAGGGCTCGGCGACACTGCGCCTGCGCTACGCCCGCCTCCACTGAGCTTGCGACGCTGACCGCCCCCACCGCGGTGCAGACGTGGCCCGTCCCGGTCACCGAACATGGCGGCGATCTTCTCGACGAGAGCCTCCTCGAGGTCGGCGACCTCCCGCCCGTGCCCAGCTCGCCCCCTGAAAGGCGTCGATGCCGCCCAGTTGGTCCTCACTGACGTCGACCTGACGCACTGCCGGTTCACCGTGGCGTTCCACCTGAAGAGATGCAGATCGGCTTCGGCTGCTGCCTCGCCGAGCCCCCGGCCGAGTGGCGCCGCCGCGGTGTGCTGCCGGCCAAGTGGTCGCGGCGGACTCCTATCTGGCTCGCCCCCCGGCCGAGGCCTGCCCGACGGGCTGCCGTAGCGGATCCGCGCCGTTCTCGACGGGCGGGTGAGCGATGCCCACGGCCCGACCTGGATCTGCTGGGCGGAGCTGGAGGCGTGGACTGGGCCGAGCCGGCCGAGCGGGTCCACCAGTACGGCGCGGGCCCGGACGGGCGCCTGGTCCTGCGCGGGAAGTCCCTCGTCGACAATAGCGGCCGCAGGTAAGGAGACGAGTGGCTGGTCGGCGACCGGCTCTACCGGCTCTACCGGATCGAGCGCATGACCCGCCGTGGCGCCGTCCCGCCGACCGGGCACCACCAGTCGGCCCCCACCCCACCCTGAGCCGCCGCGGCCCTGTTCCCGGCTGGGGCCGGGCCTGTACGAGTGGGACGGGCCGGGTGGCTTTCGGCGGCGGCTGCGGCGCGTTGTCCGGTGGTCGGGCGGTGCGGCTTCGTGAGTGTTCCGTGTCGGGCGTCGGCCGGATCGAGGTGATCGGGGGCGACGACGGAGGGGAAGTCGTCCTCGGTCCGGTACCGGATGTCCTGGTGAGCCCGCTGTGATCGGATCGTGGACAACTCCGAAGGTGGCTGCGGCAGTGCCGGGTTCAGCGCGCCGGCCGCCACATGGTGGTGACGACCGGTCCGGCGTCGGTGGTGATCCGTTCCCGGGGGACGAAGCCGGCGCGCTCGTACCGGGGGAGGTTGGCGGGGTTGGTCGACTCCAGGTAGGCCGGCGCGCCGAGCGCGTCGACCTGGTTCAGGACCGTCGCGACCAGGCCCATGCCCAGTCCTCGGCCGCGGTGATCCGGGTGTGTGGCGAGCAGGGTGAGGTAGAAGTGCGGCTCGTCGGGGTGTGCCTCCTCCAGCTGGTCGCAGATCCGCACGATGTCCGACGACACCTGTGGACCCGCGACCTCCGTGAGGAAGTCGTCGAGCCCGGCCGTCTCGGCGTCGGTCAGCTCGGTCCCGCCGGGTGGGATCCACAGTGCCATGGCTTCCAGACCCTCGGTGACGAACATCCAGGGGTACCGGAGTGCGGAGGTCACGTACAGCCGCCACATCGCGGCGGCCTGCTCGGCGCGGAGGGTGCGGTCCGGGAAGATCGGGCCCCACACCGGGTCGTCGAAGAACGCGGCGGTCAGGATTCCGACGACGGCGTCGACATCGGCCGGTTCCGCGACGCGGGCCGGTACGGGTCGGTATTCGAAGGGCACCTCTCCACACTAGGGGGACGGGATTGCGAGCTTGCGGTCGAACACGCTGAAAGCGTCATAGCGGCCGCCGCCCGGCTGGTCTCCGCGTGCAGCCCCGCGTTCGTTGCCCGACTCTGCCCGGCCTCGCGCACGCCGCACCGTTCGCGTCCCTGGCCGGACGTGCACCGCCGCTGAACGCGGCCGACAGCTGAGTGCAGCACCGGCCTGGCCGCCCGCACCGGGCGGCCAGGTCTGCAGCGCCGTGTGCCCACGCGCCGACAGTCGCCAGCTGGGCTCGGTGCAGTTGCCGGGCGCTGTGAAATTCCCTCCTACACGGGGGGATTGGTCCGGTGTCGTCCCATCATTGTCAGAGGCCGACGCGAACTCATCAGCCCGGCGACCCGGACGCTTTCCGGTCGCTGTGTACCAGCATCGTGGTCCGAGCGATCGTGCTCGCCCGCCGGCGGGTCGAGGCGCATGCGCGGGTGGTTGACCTCGGGATCGACGCGGTCGCCGACGAACAGCGCGCCGGGCGGGCGCTCCGGGCCTGGAGGCCGCCGGCGGCGACGCCCGCCTGTAGTCACCGCCGGCTGGTGGGCGTCTGCGAGGAACTCACCGCCGCCGGCGCCGACCCGCACGACTCCAGGTCGCCCCGCCTGGATCCACGGCTTCCGACGTCTCCCCATCCGCTGGGACATACGCGACGACATTCACGAGGCGTTCCCGAAGCTGGCCTGCTGCCTGATCACCTACAGACGCGTCCGCGCTTCGTGTTTGCTCCTCTTACTCGTGCAAGGAAGGGATCTGCGGCAGTTGGCGGGCCAAGGTGAGCGGTGGCGAGGTCCGGCTGCTCGACCCGTTCGAGCTCGAACCCTGCGAGAGCGACGCCGGTTACGTCCGTGCATGCCGTACCCGCCCGGTCGGCGAGAAGGTGACGGTCGACTTCGACCAGACGCAAAGGAAACCCGGCCGCAGAATGGGCGGTGTGCCTCGTGGGCCAGCGTGGTCCGGCGCATCGACAGCCTGTGCGCGGCCGCGCTCGCGATCCCGTCGCTGGTCGAGGCGTTCACCGCGTGACGGAGTACCCGCCGTGTCGGAGCACAGCCCCCGGCCGGGGGCCATCGCGGACGGTGGCCCCGGACCTGTTCTCGGACGGTCCGGCGGCGGCAGGCGCTCCCGGGCGCAACCAAGGGGTGAGCAAGTGGGCGGCAAATCTAACGCTCAGTAACTTGTTAGGTAAGGCTTATCTCCCTTAGAGTCCGGCGCGGTACATCACCGTCACCGGCCGCCCACTGGTGGCTCCTTCTCCTCACCCTCACCTGCCACCGCCTGGAGAACCCTTGCGCTCCCACCGCACGCTCCCCGTCCTCGCCGCCGTCCTGCTCGCCCTCCCGCTCGTCGCGGCTTGCGGGAGCAGCGACAAGAGCGCGTCCGCCTCCGCGGACAGCGGCAAGGTCGCGATCACCGCGACCGACAGCGCCTGTGAGATAGGCAAGACCGACTTTCAGGCCGGCGACGTCACTTTCGCCATCCACAACAAGGGTCAGCGCGCCACCGAGGTCTATGTCTACGGCGAGCAGAAGGGCACCTTCACCAAGGTGGTGACCGAGGTCGAGAACATCGGCCCCGGCACCTCTCGCGACATGCCGGTGAAGCTCGCCCCCGGTACGTACGAGATCGCCTGCAAGCCGGGCCAGACCGGCGACGGCATCCGCCGGCGGATCACCGTCCAGGGGGACTCGGCGACAGCAAGCGCGGCCACGGCCTCGCCGAGCGCGGCCGCGACGGCGACCGTCACCGCGCAGCCGAGCGCCTCGGCGACCGGCGCGCCCGACCGGGAGATCGAGGTCGAGGCGAAGGAGTACGAGCTCGAGTTCGAGGGCATGGACAAGCTCACCGCCAAGGTCGGCGAGCGGATCGAGTTCACGCTGGAGAACAAGGGCTCGGTCGAGCACGAGTTGGAGGTGTTCGGCCCGGACGGCAAGGAGATCGGCGAGGTCGCCCCGGTCAAGCCCGGTCAGAAGGGTGAGGCCGTGATCGCTCTCACCGTGCCCGGCACCTACACCCTCAAGTGTGGCATCGGCGCGCACGCCGACAAGGGTATGACCGCCACCTTCACCGTCAGCTGACCCCGCGCACCGGCCCCTGAGGAGAACGCCGTGTTCGGCAACTACCTGATCGGACTGCGCGAGGGCCTGGAAGCCAGTCTGGTCGTCTGCATCCTGATCGCCTACCTGGTCAAGACCGGCCGCCGCGACAGGCTCACGCCGGTGTGGACCGGCATTGCCGCCGCCGTGCTGCTGTCGATGGCCTTCGGCGCGGTGCTCCAGTACGGCTCGACACAGATGTCGTTCGAGGCACAGGAGGCGCTCGGCGGTTCACTGTCGATCGTCGCGGTCGGCCTGGTCACCTGGATGGTCTTCTGGATGCGGCGTACCGCCCGCCACCTCAGGGCCGAACTCCACGGCAAGCTCGACGCGGCCCTCGCCATGGGCACCTTCGCCCTGATCGCCACCGCGTTCCTCGCGGTCGGCCGGGAGGGCCTGGAGACCGCGCTGTTCATCTGGACCGCCGTCCAGGCCACCGGCGACGGCTGGAACCCACTGGTCGGCGCCGTTCTCGGCCTGCTCACCTCGGTCGTCGTCGGCTGGCTGTTCTACCGGGGCGCACTCAAGATCAACCTGGCGAAGTTCTTCACCTGGACCGGCGCCATGCTGGTCGTCGTCGCGGCCGGCGTCCTCGCGTACGGGGTGCACGACCTGCAGGAGGCCGGCTGGATCGGCGGCATGCGCGACCTGGCGTTCGACATCTCCTCGGTCATCCCGAAGGACAGCTGGTACGGCACCCTGCTCAAGGGCGTGTTCAACTTCCAGCCGGACCCGACGATCCTCCAGGTCACCGCCTGGGCGGTCTACCTGGTGCCGACCCTGGTGTTCTTCCTCAGCGGCTCCGGCGGTACCGCGCCCAAGCCGGCCGTCCCCGCGCCCGTCGAGGCCGAACCCGCCTCCTGACCACCCGGCAGCACCACACGGTTCGAGCCCGCTCCCACATCCGGGAGCGGGCTCGAACCGTTCGGGCATGAATCGTCCCCGCTCTCGTCCTTTCCACACGGTGCGCCACCACTGCTGCTCTCGGTCGCCGAGGCCGCACACAGTCGAACGCAGCACCGGCCGGGCCGGAAGTCCGCCACGAGGGCCTGGGAACGGCCTGAGGTGCGTCTCAGTAGTAGTGGGGGGTGGCGGCTGCCGACCTGGCGCTGACCGCGTACGGTCAGCCTTCGCTCGTCGCGGTCAGTGGCGCAGCTTGCGCGTCGGGGGCGGTCCATTTCTGCTCGATCCGGGCGAATCTCCATACCGTCAGCGCGATGATCCAGGTGGCGAAGAACAGGCCGACGATCACGAAGCCGACGGTGTTGAGGTCGAGTCCGGAGATCCAGTCCCAGAAGGCGCCGTGCAGGTTGAGCTGATCGGCGAGCAGGCCGAGCAGTTCGACAGTGCCGATGATGAGGGCGACGGCGACTGACAGGCCGGTGATGGTCAGGTTGTAGTAGATCTTGCGGACCGGCTTGGAGAACGCCCACCCGTAGGCAAAGTTCATGAACGACCCGTCGATGGTGTCCAGCAGGCACATCCCTGCGGCGAACAGCACCGGCAGGCAGAGGATGGCGTACCACGGCAGGCCGGACGCGGCCCCTGAGCCCGCCAGCACCAACAGGGCGATCTCCGTCGCGGTGTCGAACCCGAGCCCGAACAGCATCCCCAGCGGATACATCTGCCACGGCTTGCTGACCGACCCCGTCACCCGGCCCAGCAGGCGGTTCATCAGGCCGCGCTTGTCGAGCCGCTCCTCCAACGCCCGCTCGTCGAGGCGCCCGGTACGCATCCGGCGGAACACCTTCCAGATGCCCGCCAGGATGACCAGGTTCACGATCGCGATCAGGTACAGGAACGAGCCGGAGACGGCCGTGCCGATCAGACCGGTGACCCGGTGGAGCCGGGAGCCGTCGTCCTGGAGCGGGCCGGCGAGGGCCTTCACACCGAACGAGAGCAGGACGGCGAGGGCGAACACGACGGACGAGTGCCCCAGGGAGAACCAGAAGCCCACGGAGAGGGGCCGCTTGTGCTGGTCCATGAGCTTGCGGGTGGTGTTGTCGATCGCGGCGATGTGGTCGGCGTCGAAGGCGTGCCGCATGCCCAGGGTGTAGGCCGTGACGCCGATGCCGAGGCCGGAGGACTTGGTGCCGATGAGGTGGTGCTCGGGGGCGACGACGGCACCCAGCGTGACCCAGCCGACAACGTGCAGGGCGACGATGAAGCCGCCCATCCCGGCCAGCCTCTGCCACTCCTGACGGGTGATCGAGGCCACGGCCCGCGCGCGGCCGGACTTTGGCGCGGGCTGGGAGTGGGCTACGGACGAGGAGGTCACGGGCGTCCTTCCTACCTCAGCGGCGAGACGCTGCATCCTGGTGCATCACTCCCGTAGTTGCACCATTCCTGCGGGGAGAGGCCGTGTCACGAGGCGCGCCGGGGGCACGATGAGGTTCACCATCGGCGCCTTCGACCCGAAGCTACCGCCGGCGATCCGGTGATCGACCCGCAGGCGTGGATGCCCGCGCGTCGTTGCTCCGTGGGGGTGGTCTCATCGGCGGATCGGCACGGTGGCCGCTGTCCGGGAGGTCGTGGCCGCGATGGTGGTGTGGGCCACCTTGGCCTCATCCCCCTTCTCACCGGCCGAGCGCTTCGCGGCTGCGGCGGCCGGCCCCCGTCCCCGGAGGCCCAGCGTGCTGGTCCCACGACTTCTCTTCCGGGCAGGTGTGACGGTGTCAGGCGCGCTGTGCCTGCTCGGCCTGACAGCGCCTGCCGCCGACGCCCACCCGCTGGGGAACTTCTCGCTCAACCACTACCTCGGGTTCACGGTGCACCCCGAGAGCGTCGAGGTCCTCGCCGTCACCGACACCGCCGAGATCCCCACCCTCCAGGAGCAGCCGAGCGTCGACCGCAACGGCGACGGTACGGTCGACGACGCCGAGCGCGCCGCCTGGGCCGGCGCCCGGTGCACCCAGACCGCCCAGCGCCTGGAGGTGACGACCGACCAGCCCGCCGCGACCCTGGCCTGGAGCACCGAGTCGGCGCAGTTCGCCTACCAGGACGGCGCCGCGGGCCTGCGCACCAGCAGACTCGAATGCACGCTGCGGGCGGCCCTGCACCTTTCCGCTGCGGGCACCACCCTCCACATCGCGAGCGGCATCGACCCCGGCCGGGTCGGCTGGAACGAGATCACCGCCCGCGGCGACGGCACCACCCTCGACCACGCGGACGTCCCCGCCCGCTCCGTCTCGGACGAGCTGCGCGACTACCCGCGCGACCTGCTGGCCAGCCCGGAGGGAGTGACCCGCGCCGAGGTCCACGCCCGGCGCGGCGGCGGCGCCACGGTGGTCGGGACCACCGTCCGGGCGGACGGCTCCGGTCCCGCGGCCTGGCTGGCCGGCCTCGACGCCCGGCTCACCCGGCTCGGCGCCGCGCATCGCCTCACCCTGCCGGTGGGCCTGCTTGCCGTGCTGCTCGCCGTCGTGCTCGGCGCCGGCCACGCCCTGCTGCCCGGCCACGGCAAGACGGTGATGGCTGCCTACCTGGCCGGGCGGCGCGGCGGGACCCGCGACGCGGTCACCGTCGGCGCCACCGTCACCGTGACCCACACGGCCGGCGTCCTCGTCCTCGGACTGGGCCTGACAGCCTTCTCCTCACTGGCCGGCGACGTCCTCCTCGGGTGGCTGGGCGTGCTCAGCGGCGCCCTGGTCGCCCTTGTCGGCGTCGGGCTGCTGCGCGACGCGGTCCGACGTGCGCGCGCGAGCGGTCTCGTACGCCGCGCCCCGGTCACCGACCGCCCCGAGAGCGGCGCGGAACCCGCGAAGGAACTCGCTCACGCGGCGACGGCACCCACGCCGACAAGCCGTCACGACCACGTGCACCCGCATGCGCACGACCACGACGACCACGAGGCCGGCGCCGAGCATGCCCACCACGACCACCACGCGCACGACCACCACGACCACGCGCACCACGACCAACCCCATGGCCACCGGCACGGACTGCTCGGCGGAAGCCACCATCACCACCACGAGCCCGGTTCGGGCCGGCGCAGCCTCATCGGGCTGGGCATCGCGGGCGGCCTGGTGCCCAGCCCGTCCGCCCTGGTCGTCCTGCTGGGCGCCGTTGCACTCGGTCGGACACTCTTCGGTGCGGCCCTGGTGGTCGCGTACGGCGTCGGCATGGCCGCCACCCTCACCGCCGTCGGGCTGCTCCTCGTCCGTGTCGGCGACCGGATGGCCGGTGCGGCAGACGGCCCGCTCCTCGGCCGGCTGCGCCGGTTCACCCCGTACAGCGGTCTGCTGACCGCGCTGCTGATCCTGACGGTGGGGCTGGGCCTGATGGTCCGCAGCCTGCCGTCGACCCTGTGACGAACCCCTTCCCCGTACCGGAGGCCGATCGCCATGACCATCCGCCCGGCGCACCTGCTGTGCCTCGCCCTTCTCGCCGCTCCGCTCCTGGCGGCCTGCGCCACCGGGCGGGACGACAGCTTCGACGCCCAGACCGGCACACCGTCCCCGAGCTGCCTGCAGCACCAGAGCACCCTGCCCGGGACCCGCTACACCGGCGGCGACGAGTCCGATCCCACCGCCGTGCTGCAGATGATGCGCTTCTACACCGCCAACGGCACCAAGGCGTTCTGCGACGGCAGGCCGCCCACCGACGCCGACCGCCGCTGGACGGAGCTGTACACGCAGCTCGGCGGCGATGCGCAGCACGTGGCCCCCGCGAAGTAGAGCTGCCGCGCCGGCGCCGCTGCGCCTGTGCTTGTCAGGGCGAGGACGGCAGGGCGGCGAGCGCGGTGCGCGCGGCCGGTGCGTCCAGGGGATGGAACGCGGGGTTGATCGCCAGTGCGGTCGTGAGCTCGGTGCGGGCTTCGGCGAGGTTCCCGAGGGCCTTTTCGATCATGCCGCGGTGGTAGTGGAAGAGCGCGTTGCGCATACCTGTCGTCAGCGCCCGGTCGGACTGCTGGAGCGCCTCCCGGTCGCGCCCGTTGACGTGCAGGGCCCAGGCGTAGGCGTCGTGCATCTCCAGGAACGGCCTGGTCCGCAGTCCCTGTTCGGCGATGGCGAGGGCCCTACCTGGGTCGCCGTGGTCGGCCTCGAACAGCGCCGCGTCGGTGTCGAGCGCCACGCCGTTGTCGGTGAACAGCTGTTGCTCGGCACGGAACACGGTGTACTGCTGCGCCGCCTCGTCGGTGCGTCCCAGGGACTGGAGGAGGTCGCCGAGTTCGAGCACGTACTCGGGTTGCGGGACCTGGGCGACGGCTTGTCGGAGGTCGGCGACGGCGGCGTCCGGGTTGCCGTGGGCGGCTTCCGCCCGGGCCCTGGCCTCCAGCAGCGAGGCCGTGCCGGGCGCCGCGCGCAGGCCGGTTTCGGCGCGGGCCAGGGCCGTCCGGGCGTCGCCGTTGTCGAGGGCGAGCAGGCTGAGATGGTAGAGCGTGAACGCCCGGTCGGCCGGGGTGTTGGCGTCGTCGAGGGCGCGTTGCATGTTCTCGGTGGCCGCCGCCGTGTCGCCGCGCAGCTCCCACGCGTACGAGGCGCGGGACAACGACGGGGTCCCGGGCCTGAGGTCGACCATGTGCTGTACCGCCTCGAACGACTCCGGGTACCGGCCGAGCTGGGTGTAGGCGTCAGCGAGGATCCCGTAGACGGTCGAGTTGTCGGGGCTGAGGGCGACGGCCTTCTGCGCCCAGTCCAGTGCGGCGGCGAAGTCGTGCCGCGCTGCCGCGAGGGCGGCCATGCCGGCGGTCGCGGTGGCGTTGCCAGTGGGCTGTGCGGAGAGTGAGTGCGTGAGGACGGTCTCGGCCTTCGGGTAGTACGAGGGGTCGGCCGTCGTCCGGGCCCGCTGGACGTAGGCGAGGCCGAGCGAGCCCAGGGCCTCGGCGTCATCCGGGGCCGTCCGAAGCCGTTCCTGCAGGCCGATGATGGCTGCGTCCCGGCCTGCGCCGGAGCCGGCACCCTCGGCGGAGTCATGCGGCGTGTCCTGGACGGCGCTGCCGCCTCGGGGCGCGAGGCCGAGTCCGCCGGCCAGGAAGAGCCCGGCGCCGAGGGCGGCGGCCACCGCCGCGGATCGCAGGCGATGACGTCGCGGGGGCATGGGGTCGGTCGTAGCCAAGGCGTACTCCTGGGCGGCGGGCTGTGTGCGGCGGTCTTCACGTTGACGTGCCGGACCCCGCCGTGGGCTCGTTCGTGGGATCGGTGCCGGGGGTCTTGGTGGGGACGGCGAAGACCACCAAGTTGGACAGGTACTCGCGGGCGTCCCGGTCGTACGTGCCGCCGCAGGTGATGAGCCGGAGGCTGGGAACCGTGCTCCCCTCGAACACGAGGTCGTCGGGGAAGTCGTCCTTTGCATAGGTGCGCAGGGCCTGCACGGTGAAGTCGGCGGCCGTGCCGTCGTTGCCCTGGACGGTGATCGTGTCCCCGGGGCGCAGGGCGGACAGGCCGGCGAAGACTGCCGGCCCCGTCAGCGAGTCGACGTGGCCGACGATCACGGCCGCTCCGGGGCTACCGGGGGCCGGCCCCTGGCTCCACCAGCCGGCCACGTCCGGATCGTCCGGCGTCGCGAGGTGCCCGTCGCTCTGGACCTGAAGGTCGGTCAGCGCAGTGTCCACCCCGATGCGGGGTATGCGAAGCCGTGTCGGCGGAGCCCGGCGCACCTCCGGGCCGGCAGGCCCGCCGGCCACGGCAGAGGGGAGCTCACCGATGTCGCGGACCGCAGCGGGCCCGCCGTATCCCGGGGCCGACGTGAGGTTCGCCGCGCCGACCCCCGTGAGAGCCAGACCGGTCAGGAGAGCCGTCACCACCGCACCGCGACGGGTTGGAGCGCCGCTGCCACGGCCCGGTCGCCCGTCCCCGGCGGAGGGGGACGGGCGACCCGGGCCCGACAAAGGCTCCATCGTCAGGCGCTGCGCCGGCGGCGCAGCGCGATCACGGCGGCGCCGGTCAGGAGGACACCGCCGGCGAGAGCAGCAGTGCCGGCGATCGGGACGCGGTGCAATGACAGGCCGCCGAAGCCGGCGGCGACGCTGCCGCCGGGGTTGTCGGAGGTGGCCTGGTTGACGGCCGCCGTGTTCGGCAGCGCGACGTAGGGGAAGGTCTTGCCGAAGGCGTGGTCGTTGGCGTTCACGCCGTCACCTGCGGCGAGGGCCGGCACGATCTTGCCGGTCTGCGCAGCGCCCTCCAGTGCCAGAAGTTCGATGTCCACCACGTCGTCGGTCAGCCGGCGGCCGTTGGGGAAGCCCGCCAGGTCGTTGGCGAGGACGCCCAGCCGGTTGGGCGACGGGGACGGCGGCACGGCCATGTTGAGTCGCAGTTCCTCGCCGGGCAGGAACTTGGCCTTGTTGACGTCGGCGTTCAGCTGCTGGGAGTTCAGGTCGGCCTGGATGGGGCCGCAGGCCTTGCAGATGCCGTTGAGGAAGATCTCGACCAGGTCGTTACGGGGGGTGGCGGGGGCCGGGATGCCGTAGATGCTCTGGATGAGCTGCGGGACCATCGGGTCCTTGACCTTGTCGACCACCGGGGTCACGGTCGCGTCCTTCTCGGGGCTGAGCGCGTTGAAGGCGTCCTTGTACTTGATCGGGACGACGACCTCGTTGATCAGCGGGTTGCCGAGCCGGGAGACCTGGTGGAAAGCCGCGTCGCCCTTGCCCTCGCCGCCCTTGTCGACGACGTTGGCGCCCTTGCGGTCTGTGCTGGACCACACGCCCACGACGGGGTTGCGTGTTGGGTCGCCCTTGAGGGCCAGGTCCTTCTTCGGCACCTGGATGGCGATGGTGTTGACGTTGTAGCCGCTCAGGGTGTCGTGTCCGGACTCCTTGAGGTTTCCGCCGTAGAGCAGGTCGAAGACCCGCAGGTCGAGGAAGAACGGGTCGTCGGCCTGGCCGGCGAGGGTCTGGCCGCCGCCGGGAAGGTCGCGGGTGGCCTGCTTGCGCAGGGACGCGTAGTTCGGCATCGAGGCCTGGCCCGTGTTGGACGGGGCCGCGATCGCATCCTTGAGCAGCGTCTTGGTGGACCCGTCGGCGTGGGTCTCGGTGAGGGTGTAGGTCTGGCGGAAGTTCAGCGTCGGGTCGTCGAGGTTGTTCACGACGCCGGTGTTGTAGAGGAACTGGTTGGCGTCGTCCCGGTAGTGGTTGCTGAATGTCCAGGTGTAGGTGGTGTCGGCCCTGCCGTCGCCGTCGGCGTCGATCTTGATGTTGTAGCGCGCATCGTCCGCGAACGCGTAGAAGTTCGGGCCGCCGTTGGGCTCCTCGAACGGGATCCAGTTCGCGATGAGCGTGACGGTGTCCGGCTTGTCCGGGCTGGTGAATGCGTATACGTCCGTGTTGTCCGCCCGCGGGTCACCCGCGATCAGCGGGGCCTCACGGTGACTCGACGCCGAGCTGACACCTGGAGTGAGACCGGCCAGGGCACCCGCGGCGGCCAGGGCCAGGACACCCAGGCCCGCCATCGGCTTTTCGGCACGACGGGCGAACGCCGGATGCCGCGAGGAACGCGAAGGCTGCATGATCACTTCTCTCTGAAGTCGGCCCGGCTCGGCGTCCCGCTGGCTTCCGACGACCTGCAGACGGGCAGCAACGAGTGATCGCCTCCTGGCGCGGAGTGGTTTGAGGACTGCCTCGCGCGTGGGTGGCGCTCCGCTCACCGGGCTGGTCGAAGACCGCTTCGGAAGCGTGCTGAAGCACCGCCCACGGGAGTCGTAGGCCTGACATAAAGTCACCACGGACAGATCCGGCCTGCTTCCCGGGTGGGCCATCCGGGACGGGGCCCCGACGTGCGTGCCCTCGTACGCAAGGGCCGCGCGCACCGATCGATCCAGGAGCCCGACGACTCGATCTTCGCCGCTGACAGGCCGCTACCCCGGAGCCCGCACGCACCATGAAGCACGGCTACCCACTGCGGGACAAGCACGCGAGGCGCCGACCACTTCGAACGCTGCTGTCACCACCGTCGAGGCGCTCAGGAACGCGATGTACCAGAGCCGGCGCGTGGCGGTCGTTGCAGCAATCGTGCAGCGGTGAACTGGTCTGGAGCGCGAACCTCAACGCGCGGTGCCGCCCCGGGAACCAGGAGCGGCAATCAGGGGCGGCCGGGTCGCTATCACCCCTTCACTGGACTCCACCGCCTCGACCGTGATCCTGCGCAGGGTCTGGTAGACGGTCAGCAGCGCCCACAGCTCCTGTTCCAGGCCTGCCGGGTCGGCCGAGCGCAGGACACGCCAGGCGAACAGGGTGTCCTTCAGTGCGAGGAAGGAGACTTCGATCTCCCAACGCTCGTGGTAGAGCCCGACCAGGCGGGGCGCGGGACCGGTGCGGTGGTCCAACAAGGTGGTGATGAGCCGGTAGCGGTCACCGATGCGCGGCCGTCGGCGCATTCGACGATGTCGCCGGCCTCGATGATCCGGAACGTACGGCCCAGCAACCGGGCCAGGTACGAACCGTCCGGCAGCGCGGCCGTAAGTGCCGTGCTGGCTGCGGAAGGCCTCGCGTGGGCGTAGCCGTTCCAGGCGTGGGCGTTCTTCGACCGGATCATGCCGAGCGGGTCCAACTCCGAGACGGCTGGCGGCGTCCAGCGGGCTCTGGGCGTTCGGGTGGCGCTGCCGGGCGAGCCGGCACATCCGCTCCGGGTGCCGGGTCTCGTCGGTGGGGTCGAGGTGGCCGTGCTCGATGGGGACCGCCGCCGCGAGGTCGTGCATCCGCCGCCAGTCGGTGGCCCGCGGGTTGAAAGCGCGCAGCTTCACCGTCTGCAGAATCTGCGCTGTGCGCCGGCGGGCGTTGATGTGCGGCCACTCGATCGGCGGCTCCGCAACCGGCTTTTCGCCCCTCGGCCGGCCCGCCTCGGCGCCTGCCTGGCCCGCTGCCGTCGTGGCGGTGTGCCGGAGGGTCTCGGAGCGGCGGGTACGCAGGTCGGTGATCCGGCCGACCACCGGGCGTGGTGCGGGCTTTGGCGCCCCGGCGTCGGCCGATCCGCTCGTCGGCCGGCTCCGGGGGTGTGCGTGCCGGGCGGTGTGGGGGCAGGCGCAGCCGCGTGCCCTGGTGGGCCGCTATCGGGGTGTCGACGGCCGGGTGGCCGGTGGGGTGGCGGAATCAGCCGGTCACGGCGGCACGGGTGGTGGAGGACGGGCGGGGCAGGGAAGTACGCCGGGCGGGTGCGTGGTCCGGTGTGGACGGCTCTTGCCATGGGGTTGCGGGGTGGTGCTCGGGGGGATGCGCCGAGGCTCGACAGGCGGAACCGGGCAGCCGGTGCGGCGGCGTGGTGTACGGCCTGGGGGTCCGACACGCTGAACGGGCGTCACCGTGCACTGAAACGTGTATCAAGATGGGCATTTGGTACGTTTCAGGCCATGCTGAGGATGGTGGACGTGAGGGCGGGACTCGCCGCTGGACTCTCGGGCATCGCCGGGGCGGGCGCCGAGCGGCGTGCGGGGAGCGGTCAGGGACCGGCCGATTCGCCGGTACGCCGTTGTGTCGCGGCGCGGGTCGTGGGTGCCGGCCCTCTGGTCGTGAGCGGGCACGGCCGCTCTCGTGCGCGGTACCGCTGGTCGGACGCGGTGTGTGCCATGGTCCTTGCCCTCGCATCGGCGCTGGCCTGGGTCGTGGCGGGTCCGTCCCAGCTCGCCCGGGCCGTGGGCGAGTGCACGGCGAGCCTGTGCGTCCTGAGTGCGAGCGCCGCGAACGCCCTGTATGTCCACCCCGGCAGTGTGCATGTCACCGGCAGCATCCTGGTGAACTCGACGAACGCTCAGGCCGCGCTGGTCAGCGGCACCGCCACGGTCACCGCGACCGGGGGCACCATCGGCGGCCCGGCCGCCCCGGCCGGCTTCGCCACGTCGGCCGGCGGCTCGTACAGCCCGGCGCCGACCAACCAGAGCGCCGGCACCGACCCGTACGCCGCCCTGGCCCAGTGCCCGGCCGCCGCCGCCTGCCCCACCACCCCGGCCACCCCGTACCCCAGCATCAACCACGTCGTCTCCGGGACCCAGACGATCAACCCAGGCGTCTACACCAACATCACGAACCTGACCGGCACACTCGCGCTCAACCCCGGCACCTACGTTCTCACCGGCGGCATGACCATCTCCGGCGGGAAGCTGACCGGCACCGGCGTGACGATCTACCTCGCCTGCCCGAGCTACCCCACCGCGTGCGCGGCGTCCACCAGCGGCGCGTTCTTCACCGACCAGACCGGAGGCAAGACCACCCTCAGCGCACCGACCACCGGGGCCTTCGCCGGCTTCTCCCTCATCGCCGACCGCAACAACACCGCGGCGGTCACGGTCTCGGGAAACGGCTCTTGGCTCACCGGCGGCGGCACGATCTACACCGCCACGGGGAAGCTGGCGACCGCGTCCGGAGGCAAGGCCAGCTTCACCCGGGCGGTCGTGGGCACCGTCGAGACCAGTGGCAGCACCAGCACGCAGATCAGCATCATCCCCACCACCGGCACACTGTCGATCACCGTACCCACCACCAAAGCCCTGGGTAGCGCCGCACCGGCCGGCACCGTCAGTGCGGCCCTCGGCACGGTGACCATCACGGACCAGCGAGGACTGGCCACCAGCACGTGGACGGCGACGGTGACCGCCACGAACTTCACCACCGGCGGTTCCACGACCGCCGAGACGATCACCGCCTCGAACGTCTCGTACTGGTCCGGAGCCGCGACCAACTCCACCGGCACCGTGACGGTGACGCCCGGCCAGGCCGACGCCCCGGCCGCACAGGCGCTCAGCAGTGCGAGAACCGCCTTCAGCTCCACCGGCAACGGAAACAGCTCCGCGACCTGGAACCCCACGGTGACGGTCACGCTCCCCGCCGCCGCGGTGGTCGGCACCTACACCGGCACCGTCACCCACTCCGTCGCCTGACCGTGAGGATGTAGACGGCACCGCTCGGGGGTCTGCCCGTTCGCCTGACTGACGCTTCGGCTGTCATTTCATTGATCGTCGGCTGTCCGGGCGGTGCCGCTGCGCACGCGGCCGGTCGGGCTCCTGTGACTTCACAGGAGCCCGACCAAAAGGCTCATCACAGTCTTGTCCTACCGCCCGACTGGCGCGTGCCATCCCTTGCACGTCGCACGGGAGGACAGTGGCACCGGCATGGCGGACGAGATGGCGGTGGTCGGGGGCGTGGCACCCACTCCGACTTCCACCGGGCCGCCGTGATCGCCTCCGTCGGCCGGCACCCGGCCACCGCGTCGTTCCCCACCGCTTCCGGCGGCTACCGTCGCCTGCCGAAGTGGCTGCGCTCGCACGGCGACGTCATGGCTGTCGGAGTGGAGGGGATCGGCGCCCACGGAGCCGAACGCGCCCGCTTCCTACGGGTCGAACGGGTCACCGTCGTCGACGTGGACCGGCCCGACCGCGCAGGGCGCGCCGGGGCCAACGGCAAGTCCGACCCCGTCGACGCCCACGCCGCCGCCGTGCTCTGCGGCCGCGCCGGCGGCATCCCGAAGACGCGCGACGGCATCGTGGAGGCCATCCGGGCACTGCGCACGGTCCGCCGCTCGGCCGTCAAGGCCCGCACCCAGACGGTCAACCAGATCCGCACGCTCATCGTCACCGCCCCCGGAGAGGTCCGCGAGATACTGCGTGGCATGCCCACGAGCGAGCTGATCAGGACCCTGGCCTGGTCCCGGCCCGGTGGGAACCCGTCCGGCCCCGCCTGCGCGGTCCGCACCGCACTGCGGAGCCTCGCTCGCCGCTATCAGTACCTCACCGATGAGATCGCCGACGCGGACGCGGAGCGCAAGCCACTCGTCGCGCATGCCGTTCCCGACCTGGCCGCACTGCCCGGGGTCGGCACCACCACCGCCGCCCAGCTCCTGATCACGGCGGGCGACAACCCCGGCCGGCTGAAATCGGAGGCATCCTTCGCTCACCTGTGCGCGGCGGCACCCATCCCCGTCGGCTCGGGCCGAACCCACCGTCACCGGCTCAACCGCGGAGGCGACCGAGGGGCCGGCAACGCCCTCCGTACGATCGCGCTCGTCCGCATGCGCCACGACTACCGCACCAGGGACTACGTCCTCCGACGAACCCACCCGCCTGCGGCGAACCGTCCCGTAGCCGCGGGCGACCAGGAGCGCGACGACCGCCACGCCCACGGTGATGCCCGGCATCACCGAAGCGGCGTCCGCCCCTGGAACCCCACGGTGTCGGCCGCGGGGCCCCCGCCGGCGCGGCCGACACCCACCCGGGCACGGTCACCCACTCCGCCGCCTGACGCCGCACTCCCCAGGCCGACGAACGCGCGGGCAGGCGCGGGCCGGGCTTCAGCCCCGCCTGCGGCGAACCATCCCGTAGCCGCAGGCGACCAGGAGCACGACGACCGCCACGCACACGGTGATGCCCGGCATCATCGAAGCGGCGTCCACCATGTCGGGTCTGACCGACGCGCCGGTCTGAGAGCCGCTGGGGAAGGTGAGGGTGGCCGTGACGGTGTGTTGGATCAGGCCGCTGGCCAGTGTGAGACGGACCTTCCAGGGGCCGTTGGGAAGCTGTCTGTCCAGGGGGACGGTAACGGGCTCCCTCTCGCCGACGCCGAGTGTGGTGCCGAGGTTCGCCTTGAAGGGACCGGCGCTGAGGGATCCCGGCCCGTCGGTCATCGTCAGGGACCCGGTCAGGTCGAGGGCCCGCTTGCCGGTGTTGTGGACCCTGGCCACCACCTTCGGGCTGCCGTCGGGCGCGCGCGCGGGAGTGAGCTCCTCGATCTGGAAGTCGGACGGCGGCTCCCCTCCGGGGCCGACATCGAGGTAGATCCTCACTCCCACGCGGTTGACCAGGCGGACGTTCGCCGTCGGGCCCGTGTGGCCCGCGACCTGCGCCCAGACAACCGCGTACCGCTCGCCGGCGGACGCCTTCGGCGGCACCCGGACGCTGACCCGGACCACGGCCGTGCCGTGTGCCGGGACGTCGCGCACGACGGCGGCGGACGGCGGCGAGGACGGCTGGGCGGCCGCTTCCTTCTTCGGCAGGCCGCAGTCCGTCGCTTCACCGGACACATCCTTGTCCGAGATGCAGTCGTCCACCGAGACCCAGGTCGTGAGCTCGTTCGGGGTGCGGTCGGCTCCGACGGCGAAGTTGCCGCCGTTGACCACGGCGGAGCCGGCGTAGAGGTCGACGCGCCGGTCGACGTCGGTGTCGTTCGTCACCTGCAGCCGACGGTGGATGACGCTGCCGGGCGCGAGGTGGTCCACGATGTACATGTGAGCGCGCAGGTCGTCCTCACGATCCCGCGGCGCGTCGAGCAGCTTGACGCCGATGCTGCCCTCGGCGGTGGAAGGCGGCGGCGCCTGGGCGGTTGAAGGCGGCGTCCCGCCAGGGCCGGCGGCCACGGCGGTGTTCGCGCCACAAGCCAACGCGAGCGCCGCCGCGACCGCGCACAACAGACGCGCCGAGCTATGCGACCGAATGTGTCACCGTCCCGGTGTAGACGCCGTTCACTGCGCCGGCGGGAATCGCGATCGCGAGCGTGGGATTCCACGTCGCAGTGTTGTTGCCGGTGCCCCCGGAGAGGGTGTAGGCGGTGCGGGTGGTGTCGAGCGTCTGGGCCTGACCCGACGTCGCCTGACCGGGCGTGAAGGTACCCGTACCGGTGACGCTCCCGGTTCCCGACCAGTAGGAGACCGCGCTGGCCGGGACCGTCTCCGCGGCCGTGCTTCCACCCGTCGTGAAGCTGCCGGAGACCACGGACGCGGTCCAGCTGGCCGTGAGCAGAGCCCGCGCGTCGGTGACCGTGACACTGCCCAGCTGCCCGCCGACGGAGCCTCCGGGCAGCGCGCTGCCCAGACCCACCGGACCGGCGGGAACTGAGATCCCCAACGAACCACCCGAGACCGAGAACGTGACTGTGGTGTCCCCGGGCGCGGCGTCGGCCACCCCGGCGGCGGCGACAACAATCGCAACCCCGGCAGCCACGGAATATCGGATACGCATGGACCCTCCTTCGTCGTCCAGGACCGGAACGGCAGAGGTCAGGTTCCGCTCCAATAGTGACTCGTATGATTATCCGCACACGCACCGTGATCAAACACCATTCCCTCGCCCAGCCGAACGCGGGCAGCAGGGCGACGGTCCCGACCAGGGCCGAACGCGAGAGGCGAACGCGCCGTCGACAGCGAGAAGGACTTGCGAAATACAGTCGCACAAGAAGGCGCTGCACCGCGTGTCGAAGGAAAGAGTCCGAGATATCTTTCCCATCACTGTTTCTGACGATGACTCAGTGGGGATTGTACGTGTGCAGCGTGATCGCGAAAGCGATACCGCCGCGAACCGCGTGTCGCCATCCTCGGGCGGCTGCGCCCCCACCTTCGATCCCGATGCCGGCGAGGCGGGTCATGCCCGACGCTCCGGCTCCCACCGTGTCTTTCGGAAGGTCCCTCATGTCCCACCGTCCCGGCCGCCTCAGGCGGCTCTGTCGCGCGTTCACCGTCCTGGCCTTGACGGCCGCGGTCGGCGCGCCCGGCACTGTCGCCCTCGGCGACTCCCCGCCCCGCCCCGGATCCTTGCGCCCGTGGGTCAAGTCCTGCGTCCGGCACCGGGGGCCCGAGGGGCTCGTGAACTGTCTCGGGAAACACGGCCGGCCGGGGACGCCGTCCCGGCCGGGCGCGTCGCAGACCCACCGGACCCCCACCATCGACGAACTGGCGACGCCCACCGCTGATTCGGCTCCGGTCGGCATCACCGCGGGGCCGGATGACGCCTTGTGGTTCACCGAGAACGCCGCGAACGCGGTGGGCCGCGTCACCACGGCCGGCACGTTCACCGAGTACTCGGTGCCCACCAGCGGGTCCGGGCCGGCCGGGATCACCGCCGGGCCGGACGGTGCCCTGTGGTTCACGGAGTCGGGCGCCGACAAGATCGGCCGGATCACCACCGGCGGCACGATCACCGAGTACGCGCTCCCGACCTCCGGCGCCTACCCGTGGGGCATCACCGCCGGGCCGGACGGCGCCCTGTGGTTCACGGAGTCGGGCGCCGACAAGATCGGCCGGATCACCACCGGCGGCACGATCACCGAGTACGCGCTCCCCACCTCCGGCGCCTTCCCGTTGAGCATCGCCGCCGGGTCCGACGGTGCCCTGTGGTTCACCGAGGTACTGTCCGGAAGCATCGGGACGATCACCACCGGCGGTTCGGTCACCGAGTACGCGGTTCCCTCGTTGGGTTCGCTGCCCATCGGCATCACCGCGGGGCCGGATGACGCCCTCTGGTTCACCGACGCGGGAGCGTCGCAGATCGGACAGGTCACCACGGCGGGTGAGTTCACCGCCTACGACCTGACGGATCCCGTCTTCTTCCCGTTCCCGTGGGGCATCACCTCGGGGCCGGACGGCGCCCTGTGGTTCACCGAGAACGTCGGCGACGACATCGGCCGGATCACGACGTCAGGGACGATCTCCGAGCTGTCGATCCCGACCTCCGGCGCCAGCCCGCTGGAGATCGCCACCGGATCCGACGACAACCTCTGGTTCACCGAGAACACCGTGAGCCAGATCGGAACGGTAACCCCCTGACAAGGCGGAAAGGCAACCCCTGACGGGGCGGAAGTGAACCGCCGGCCCTCGGCATGTCCTACTCCCGCCCCACCCCCACCCTGAACCCGCACGCCCGCCGCCAGGGTCCCGTCTTCAAAGATGATCAAGCGATGAGAGATCATGTCGGGCGCGATACGCCGTCATGAGCTTTCGGATGCCGAGTGGCCGTGCTCTCGCGGTTCCAGCCCGGTTCTGGAACCGCGGGCCGGCCACGCAGTGATGACCGGGTGGTGCCGAACGGGATCGTGTGGAAGCTGCGTACGGGTTCGGCCTGGCGCGATGTGCCGGAGCGGTACGGTTCCTGGCCGACCCTGTACACGCGTTTCCGCAGGTGGGCGCTGGACGGCACGATCTCGCGCATGCTGCGGGCGATCCAGGCCGAGAAGGACGCCGCCGGGGACATCGACTGGCTGGTGTCGGTGGACTCCACGATCGTGCGGGCCCACCAGCACGCCGCCGGCGGGAAAGGCGGGCCCTCGACCGGGACGAAGCGGGTGATCACGCCCTCGGCCGATCCCGCGGCGGACCGAGCACCAAGGCCCACCTGGCCTGCGACGACGCGGACGCCCGCTCGGCTTCGTCCTCACCGGCGACAACCGCAACGACTGCACCCGCTTCGAGGCCGACATGGCCGACATCCGTGTCCCCCCGTCGGACCGGGGCGAGCACGCACACGGCCCGGCGGTGAACGCCGACACCCTCGAAGCCGGCGAGTCCGCAAAGTGCCTGGGCCTCGTGTGCGAGCGCGCGGGGCACCCGGTGCGCCGAGACCGGGTCCAGGGTTGTGCCGCCCCCGTCCATCGATCGCGGGCGGCACGGCGACCACGGCTGCCACAAGGCCGACCCCATTCGCAACGCCCGATCCGACCAGCGCTGAGGAGCAACCGCAGGATGCCGAAGAACCCTGCCGGCCAGGTCGCCCCGACACCCGAGGAGGCCTACACGGACACCCCGGACGACGAGGTCGAGACGCTGGCGCTGATGAACCTGGCCCACGCCAACCACGGCACCCCGCAGGTGCACGGCCGGGAGTGGACGCTGCGCTACGCCGCCCAGCAGGGACCGCACCGTGCTGCGCACCCCCGTGCCGTCGACCGGGTCCGGCGACGGAGCCGCCGTCCGGCCGGGACGGCCACGACGGCCCTCACCATGTACCCCGCCGATACCCCACCCCCTACGCCCCTGATCCGCCGGCAGGGGCGCTCGGTGGTGCCGCCCGGCGGCCGGCGGCCGGCCGCGGTGTTCGGCGTGCCAGGTGCCAGGTGCCAGGTGCCGCGGTCCGGCGGCCGGTGCCGTGGTCCGTCCGGGCGCACGGCGCGCTCGGGTCGCCGTGCGCGCGGTGGCGTCTGGTGGACGCGGCGGGGCTGCTGGTGACGTGGGTCGGCGGGCGGGCCGGTCACGGACCCGAGCGCGACCGACCCCCGTGCACGCCCGTTCCGCCCGACCGCTCCCGGCCGCCCGGTCGGGGCCGGTGGTGTCCTGGGCTGGTGCCGATCGTGCGGTACTGCATGCGGTTCTCTCCTCCCGGGTCCGCCAACTGCGTTCCGCGGAGAGCGGTTTGGATGTTGGAGTGCACTTGAAGTCATCTGGTCCAGACCTCCGATGCCGGGTTCCGTTGCGGCGCTACGCGGCTGATACGCGCCCTTCCTAGGGTGGTCCGGAAAGACGCGACGCCGTCGGCCGCGGCCGTATCCCGGCCGGTCGGCCACGGCCGCCACGCGCCAGACGACCGCCGCCGTGCCACTCCGCAGTGCGACGGCTTCCCGGAAGGACCCTCGTGACACCCAGCAAGACCATTGGCTCCCCGGCCCCCAGGCGTCTCCTGCGCGCCGCCCTGGTGGGGACGGCGATCGCCGGTGCGCTCGGCCTGACCGCCACCACCGCCTCGGCCGACGCCTCGGTCGCCAACTTCACCCTCGCCCAGCCCGACTGGACGCCCGGCGGCCACGCGTCGGCGGACAACGGCATGTCGGAGCTGACCTTCCAGTCCGACGGCAACCTGGTGCTCTACAAGTTCACCGGAGCCGACGCGTACCCGGTCTGGGCCTCGGGCACCAAGGGTAAGGGCGTCGTCCGGGTGGACTGGTCGAAGTCCGGCTACGTGAAGCTGCTCAACGCCTCCGGGGGTATCGTCTGCACACTCGGCGCCCTCAACCCGGCGCCCGGCGGGCACGCCAAGCTCAAGGACGACGGCAACCTCGTCTTCTACAACACCAGCGGCAAGGCCACCTGGTCCACCGGCACCTCCGGTTCGACGCGGGGCAACCTCAACTACTGCTACACCTGAGCGGCTCCACCGCCGCACAACGGGCGCTGCCCCGGGACACCTGCTGTCCCGGGGCAGC
>NZ_JBFBJZ010000091.1:0-23167 GCF_040686255.1 Kitasatospora sp. NPDC085879
AACTACACGGCCTACATCGCCAGTAACGGAGGCTCCAACAGCTGGGACAGCACCACCAGTTGGGCCGCCGACACCAGCTGGCTGGTCGAACAGCCGCTGGGCTGACCCGCACCGCCGTCTCAGCAAGCTCGCCGGCCCGGCCGCAGGCCCGGCCCGTGGCCGGGCCGGTGCAGGGAGCCGGTCGAGGGCATCGGCCGGCTCCCTGCCACGTCGAATCCGCCTCCCAGGAAGGAAGCCCTTCATGGTCCCCCCACGGTCCCACGGGCGGGGGCTGCGTCTCCTCGCAGCCGCCGCACTGATGCTCACCGCCTGCGTCACCGCATCCACCGCCACGACCGCCGAGGCCGCGCCGGGCAGCCCTGCGCCCACCCCGCCGCTGGGCTGGAACAGCTGGAACAGCTTCGGGTGCGGGGTCGACGAGTCGAAGGTCCGCCAGGCCGCCGACGCGATGGTGTCCTCCGGCATGAAGGACGCCGGCTACCGGTACGTCATCGTCGACGACTGCTGGTTCGACCCGCAGCGCGACGGCGCGGGCAACCTCCGGGCCAACCCGACCAAGTTCCCCGGCGGCATGAAGGCGCTCGGGGACTACATCCACAACAAGGGCCTGAAGTTCGGCCTCTACGAGGCACCCAACGAGCGCACCTGCGCCCAGGCCGTGGGTTCCTACTCCGGCTCCACCGGCAGCAAGGGCCACGAAGCCCAGGACGCCACCACCTTCGCCTCGTGGGGCGTGGACTACCTCAAGTACGACTGGTGCTCGTCCATCGGCACGCTGGACCAGCAGGTCGCGCAGTTCACCCTCATGCGCGACGCCCTCCGCGCCACCGGCCGTCCCATCGTCTACAGCATCAACCCCAACAGCCTGCACGCCATCACCGGCTCCTCGTACAACTGGGGTGAGGTCGCGGACCTGTGGCGGACGACCGAGGACCTGCTCGACATCTGGCAGAACGGCAACACCAACAGCTACCCGATGGGCGTGGGCAACGTCCTCGACATCGACGCGCCGCTGGCCGCCCAGTCGGGCCCCGGCCACTGGAACGACCCCGACATGCTCGTGGTCGGCCGCCCCGGCCTGTCGCTGACCGAGTCCCGGTCCCACTTCGCCCTCTGGTCGCTGCTCTCGGCACCCCTCATCGCGGGCAACGACATCCGGACCATGTCCGGCGACGTGAGCGCGATCCTGCGCAACCCCCGTCTGCTGGCGGTGAACCAGGACGCGCTCGGCGCGGGCGGGCGCCGGGTGCGCGACGACGGCGACACCGAGGTGTTCGCCAAGCCCCTGTCCGACGGCTCGGTCGCCGTCGGCCTGTTCAACCGCGGAAGCGGCACCGCGACCGTCTCCGTCACGGCCGCGCAGGTCGGCCTCACCGGAGGGCCGTTCACTCTCACCGACCTGTGGACCGGCGACACGTCGAGCACGTCCGGCCAGATCTCGGCCAGCGTCCCGGCGCACGGCGTCGCCGTATACAGGGTGTCCGGCGGCAGCCCGCTGGCCTCCACCACCACACGGCTTCGCGGCACCGGGTCCGGCCGCTGCCTGGATGTGGACCGGGCCGCCACGACGGCCGGGACGGCGACGCTGATCTGGGACTGCCACAGCGCCGCCAACCAGCTGTGGACCACCTGGGCCGGAGGCGAGATCCGCGTCTACGGCGACAAGTGCCTGGACGCTTCCGGCCAGGGCAGCACCGACGGCACGCAGGTCATCATCTGGCCCTGCAACGGTCAGAACAACCAGAAGTGGACCGTGCAGGCCGACGGGTCGATCCGCAACGTCCACGCCGGGCTGTGTCTGGACGCCGACCACGCGGGGACCGCCAACGGCACCCCGGTCATCCTGTGGACCTGCAACGGCCAGAACAACCAGAAGTGGACGACCCTCCGGTAACCCGCCCCCTCGTCTGCGAGAAATGAACGGGAGTACGGCGGACGCGTGGCCCAGCCGGGCCACGCCTCCGCTGCGGTTCAGGCCGGGTACGGGAGGGGGCCTCCGGGGGTGCCGGCCGGCTGTGCAGGCGGCCGTCGTGGCTTCCGATGCGCACGTGCCACGGGTGCCGGCTGTCGGTGGTGACGGTGAGCCGCGCCGGTGCGGCACAGGTGGAAGCGGGCGGCGTCGCCGAGGCCCTCGATGCGGGGGACGGTGACGGTGACGGTCCGCTCGGCGCCGTCGGCGAAGGCGTGGACGCGCAGTTCGACGCCGTCGGCCCACGCGGAGACCGGGCGCCGGTCGTCGGCGGCGAGCGGGATGACGGAGTCGGGGCGGGCGAGCAGCGGCAGGGTGTGGAAGTCCTTGGCCCAGCGCGGGCCGACGACCTGCTGTCCGGTCAGGACGTTGGTCCAGGTGCCCTCTGGCACGTAGTACTCGACGGTGCCGTCGTCGGTGAAGACCGGGGCGACGAGCAGGTCGTCCCCGAGCAGGTACTGCCGGTCGAGGTGGCCGCGGCCGGGTCGTCGCTCGTCCTGCCCGGGGAGGAGACCAACAACGCCCGGCACTGGCTCGACGACCTGTCGACGACGATGAACTCGCTGCACGACCGCAACCGGGTGGCGACCGTGCACTACTACAGCTGGTACCCGTTCAGCGTGAACATCGCCAACGGCACGACCTACGACGCCAAGTCGCGGGCGGACCTGACCGAAGGCTTCGCCCGGGTGCACAACGCTTCGTCGCCAAGGGCGTCCCCGTCTACCTCGGTGAGTACGGCCTGCTCACCTGGCCCTACTCGGCGTCGTCGAGCGCGGCGGCGACCCGGTCGCCCAGGATCTGCGGCAGCTGGGCGAGGGCTTCCTTCGGTGTCAGCCACCGGGTGGCCCGCACCTCCCCGTCGGCGAACACGAGGCCGCTGATCTATTCGCTGGTGAGCGGCGGCAGGTCGTGGACGTGGACGACCAGCGCCCGCCCGTAGCGCGTCAGCCGGGCTGGGACGCTGTCCACGACCAGCAGCCGCCCGACGGGCAGGTGCAGGCCGAGTTCTTCGGCGAGCTCGCGCGCGCCCGGCTCGACGGGGCTCTCCCCGGCCTCGACCATGCCGCCCACCAGCTCCAAGTGCTGCTTGTAGGTGGGTTCCAGGACCAGCACTCGGCCCTCGCCGTCACGGACCAACACGGTGGCGGCTGTCATCGGGCCGGGCAGCATGCTGTAGTAGTCACGCGGTGGCACCGGCGCGGGCTCGCTGTCGTGCAGTAGGGCGGTATGTGCGCCTCGCTCGGCGGTCAGCGCCGCGCGAAGCCGAGCCGCCACCACCGGGGCCAGCAGCTCAAGCGCCTCTTTATCGCCGACCCACCGAGCCTCGCGGATCTCCTCCTCCTGCAGCACCAGGTCCACCGGGCCGGTGGTGTGCGCGGCGTAGACGTAGGCCAGCATCGGTCAGCCGAGCCGGTCGGCGGGCACCGCGTCCATGGCCAGCAGCCGACCCGTCTCGGCGTCGATGCCGAGCTCCTCCCGGAGCTCGCGCGCCAGGGCGTCCGCCAGCAGTTCGTCGCCCACCATGCCGCCCGGCAAGTCCCAGCCGTCCTTGTACGTGGGGTCGACGATCAGCAGCCGCCCGTCCAGATCGCGCAGCAGCGCGTCGGCGCACGCGAGCGGGGCCGCATGGTCGGCCAGGTAACGCCGCAGCTCGGCGTTCACCGCGCCCGGGTCCGGTTCGGCGGGGGCGGCGTGCTGTTCGGTGGTGGACACCTGGTTCCTCTCGGTCGGCGGAGGGGGCGTGCTGTGTGATGCGCACGGATCCGGGCGGGGCTGCTGGTCAGGGGCGGTCGGGCGGAGGAAAGGTCAGACCGGCGGCGTCCAGCCGAATCATGACCGTGCGGACCCGGCCGTCGGGCAGGGACTCGCGCCGGTAGAGGAACGCGGCGTTGCCGCCGTCAGGGACGGCGACGCCCTCCCCCGTGATCGGCTGTCCGTCCGCCACGGCCCGTAGCTGTTGCTCGGCATCGGCCGGGTGCTGTGCTGACGGATCGGGCAGGCGGCTGTGGCGGCCGGCCATGATCACACGGTGTCTGCGGCGGGCGAGCTGGGGCAGGCGGTAGTGCGCTGTGCGGTCAGCAGGACCGCGGCGAGGGGGCCAGCCTCGGTGATCCGGCCGTCGCCGCACATTTCAACCGCCTGCTCCAGGGTCACCCAGTGCAGCTCCATGTCGGCCTCGCTCGCGTCCCGGTGGTGCTCGCCGAGGCTCAGACCCCGGGCGAGGTACAGGTGCTCGCGGGTCCGCGCGCCGGCGGGCATCCGCCACATCGTCGTCAGCAGTTCGACCTCGGCAGCGCGGATGCCGGCCTCCTCGGCCAGTTCGCGGCACGCGGCCGCCAGCGGCTCCTCGCTTACCTCGCATCCGCCGCCGGGGCACATCAGCAGCCGTTGCCCGCACATGTAGACGTTCTCCTCCACCAGGGCGATCCGGCCCCGGTCGTCGAGGGCCACGACGCGCACCCCGTCGACGGACTCGGTGTACTCGTATGTTCCCGTGCTCTGGTCGGTGCGCCGGACCGCGTCGCGGCGCACCACCACCCGCAGTCCCGTGTACTGGACGGTCGACGAGACCGTGGTCCAGCCGTCGATCATGCCGGGCCCTCCTTCTGGCTGTGCTGCGCCGGTAGGAGGCCCGCGGTCGCTCGGTGGGTGAGGTAGGCGCTGAGCTGCATCGGGTCGTTCTCGGCGCCGTCGGGGGCGCCGTCCAGCCAGGTCATCAGCTGCAGCGCGAGGAGTCGGCTGTCCTCGGAGATGGTCGGGTCGGAGCTGAGGCGGCGGTGGGTGAACCAGGTGAGCTGGTGATCGGGCTGCTGCTCGATGGCCGCAGGCGCGGTGTCCACGAGGGCCAGGTAGATGTGGTCGACGTGGGTGTGCGGGGTGCTGGTGTGGCCGTCGGGGCTCGCGCCTCCTTCGCAGATCCACCACGGAGCGGGAACCAGACGGTGGGGAAAGCCGGCCGGGGTGGGTGCCGCGGGCCCGGGGATCAGGCGGGCCTTGTGGCCGGTCTCTTCCAGGACTTCGCGGACGGCGGCGTCGTGCACTCCCTCGCCGACCTCGCCGTGGCCGCCGGCAGGCATGTGGCTGCCCAGCCGGTCGTGCCAGATCAGTCCCACGCTCCACTGGCTGGCGTTGCGGCACAGGAGGAACGTGCTCGCGGTCACCTCCCGAACCGTGCTGCCCGCCGTCTGCTGGTCGGTCACTGAATCACCTCGAGTTCGCTCGGACGTTGAGTGCCCGGCCGGGCGCTGCGTCTTCTCGTCGCTGTACGGGAGGGGCGGGGCAGACCGCGACCGCGGGCCGTCGATCTCGCTGTGCGCGGATCCCGCTGCCGGGTGCCTTCACGGTCAGCCGGTCGCCGCCGCAGCCAGGAGCTTGCGGGTGAACCGGTGCATGTTCGGGTCCAGTTGCTGGATGGGTTCCGCGAGAACCCGACGCCAGGGCAGCCACTCGACGGCGGTGTACTCGCCGGGGTCGAACCAGCTGACCTCCTGCCGGCAAGCGCGCAGAACGAACCAGAACGACACGTCGGTGTGACTGCGCGGGCCCACCGTCGGTGTGCGGGTGACGAAGAACGGGCTCCGGCCGAGGAAGGGAACGGCCGGAAGCCGCAGTTCCTCCCCCGCCTCACGTTCGACCGTCTGCCAGAGCGCTTCTCCCGGCTCCGCGTGCCCGCCGGCCGGCAGGCGCAGACCGCTCTTGACGTGGTGCCCCAGCAGAAGCTCTTCGCGGTCAGGGTCGGCGACGACGAAGTAGGCGACCAGGTGCGGGTCAGGCACATCGAAAGCGGTCCGGTCCAGCGGCGCCCCGCTGCGGATCCACTCCACGGTCTCCTCCAGATGCTGCGCCTCCGTCGCGTCCCAGGGGCTGATGGCGGCGAGGTCCTGGCACAGCCGCTGGCAGCGGTCATGGTCGGGTTGAGCATGGATCACTACGAGCTGCTCCTTGGGATTGGCCGGCCCAACGACGGCGCGGTGTGGTGGTGCTGCAGCCGTACGCAGGTCCTGACGGCGTCAGGCACTGTGCACGGCGGGGCCGCCCGGTCAGGCCGGGCGGTTGGTGATGCGGAGCAGCGCCGGGGGGGTGGCGGCGGCCGTTGACCTGGAGTGCGAGGTGGTAACTGTCCGGCGCGACGGCGGCGGTGGACTTCAGAGCATGGGTCTTGGCCAGGCCCAGTGGTGTGCCTGCCTTGGCGGTGGCCCGGGTGAGGTGGGAGACCTTCTCCCGGGCCCGGGTGTCGGGGTCGGTGCTGGTCAGGAGGTACATGACATGCACCGGGGTGTCGGTGGGGGCGGTGAGGTCGGCTTCGAAGGTGAGGCTGTCGCCGAGCCGGTAGTCGGTATGGGCAAGGCGGATCGGGCCGACACTGACGGCGGCCTGGGGGTCGTAGCCGAGGATCGTGTAGGCGGGTGCCCGCCCTGTCTTGAGCCCGGCCTTGAGTTCCAGGCGGGGCAGGTCGGGGTCACCTGCACGGTGAAAGAGGCGGCGTCGAATCCGGGGCAGGCTGCGTGCATCTCGCGCCCGATCCGAGCAATCCGCTCTGGGCTCAACGCCCTTTTTTTCATGGGCACTTGGGAACTCATTGGACCACCCTAGTGCCGACGCGACCCGGAGGCGGGCGGCTCGGCGGGGATTCCCCCATCGGTGGGACAGGGCGGCGTGTCGGCTGGCTGCGCGTGGCACCGCACGCCGCCGGGGCCGACAGGTACACGGTGCGGCCGGTGCGCCGGGCGTCGTCATAGGCCTGAAGGCGGGCGTAGCGGTCGGGGGCAGACAGTGGCGCCATTGGTCGAGGGTGGCGAAGCGGGCGTTGTCGTGCTCGTCGGGGTCGAGTCTGATGCGGGGCCTGTGCGGTCGGCAGGGTGCCGCCGTCGAAGACGATGCCGAGTTGTCCAGGCCGGTCTCGGCGGGGCGGGGCGACGACCACAGCGAGTGGCGCCCGCACGGTGATCTTGTGGCCGGTACTGCCAGGCCTCGGCCGCCGGTGGAGTGGAGCAGCAGGATCCGTCCATCCTCGTGGATATGGAGTACGGCCCATGCATTCCAGCCGGGAAGGGCGGCAAGGTACTGGTGAAGTGGAGCGGGGCTGCAGACGATGCAGTGCCCATGCGCCTGTGTCCCTGCCCGTTCGGGGGCGCATCACCGGGAGGGTTCCTGCCTCGGCGTGCAGCTGCAGCCGTCGGAGACGCATCGACAGCGCAGCTCCGCGATAGGTATCTGAGTCTCGGTCCGGAGGCCGCCGGGGCAGGCGTGGTGCGCGCCGAGCTGGCACTCCGCGGTGACGTACCGGCCGCCGAGCTGCAGGTCGAATCCGATGTGCACGTCCTTGCTCATGTCGTGCGGCGGCCAGACCTGCTCCGGGACGTGTGCCAGGGGCGGCCGGGTGATCCCGGTCGGGACGATGCTCACGCCGTCTCCCGGTGCCGCTCGCAGGCTACGACGGCCCGGCCGAGCGGCGCGCCGGGCTTGGCCGGTGTGGTGAAGGCGTGCCCGGCCGGGTGCAGGGGGCCGGTGCAGTCGGTGCCGCGCCAGCACTTGAGGCCGTGCAGCTGGTCGCGGTCGAGGCCGTCGGCGGAGCGCGCGTCCAGGACGGCCCGGGGGATCAGGTCAGCCATGACCAGCAAGTTAGGGCGGCAGGTTGCTCGGCCTCGGCCCGATTTCTCGGGATTTCTCCTACGGCCGGCGGGGCTTCCCCGGGTTGCTCCGCGAGCACCGCGCGGGCGCGGGCGATCAGCCGGTGCGCGGCCGGGCCGTACACCGCAGCCTGATGCAACTTCCCCCGGACCTTCGCGTACAGGGCGATGTCCGCCGGGTCGTCGAGCCACATCTCGGTGTTCCACGTCTCGACGATGGCGAGCCGGTCGTCGAAGATCCAGAAGCCGTGCTTCGGGATGACGCTCACCGGGGCGCCGAGCGGCACGATGCCGAGCTCGACGGTGTCCAGGCCGAGCAGACCGCCGAGGCGATCCAGCTGGGCGGCGAGGACGTCGGGCGGGTAGATCTGCACGTACAGGGCGGCCTCGGCCATGACGAACCGGAACCGCTTGCCGCTCTGGTACAGCGCCTCTTGGCGGCGCAGACGGGCGCGTACGCCCTCCTCGATGTCCCGGGGCCCGTCGTGCAGGTCGCTCGCGTGGGTGAGCACGTGCCGGGCGTACTCGGCGATCTGGAACATGCCGGAGACGATGCCGGGCTCGTACCCGGTCGTCACGGTCGTCTCCTGGGTGTGCGTCACCCCGGCCTTCCGGCGGGCCCGGTGGCCGCCGGCGAGGAGGCGCTTCCACGTGCGGTACCGGGACTCAAGGCCCTGCAACCGGCCCTTGAGCTCGGCTGCGGAACCGGGCTGGCCGACCGCCTCGGCCCACGCCTGCAAGTCGCCGGGGGTGGCGGTCTGGCGGCCGTTCTCGAGTTTCGACACCTTCGAGGCGGGCCAGCCCAACCGGGCGGCGAGGTCCCGCCCGTTCACGCCGGCCTCGGTGCGCAGCTCGCGCCGCCGCGCACCGAGGGGCAAGCGGGCCTGCTGGAAGTCGGTACTCACACGCCGGAGAGTACGCGCGCGGTGAAGTCGACCGTAGGCACGGCGAAGTGCCAGGCGGCGTCGCGGGCCTGGCAGGCGGCGAGCACCTCGGCCGGGTCCTCGACGATCTCGACGCCGAGGGTGTTGTCGTCGTCGAAGTGGAAGCGCACCAGCGTGCGGGAGTCGAACAGCCAGAAGTCGACGGCGGGCAGGGTGAGCCGCTCGGCATCGGCCCGCGGCAGGTTGCGGATGTCCTCGCCAGCCTCGACGTTGCCGAGCCCGGAGGTCATCAGGAACCGCTGTCCGAGGGTGGGCGGGTCGTCGACCAGGCGCACACGCTCGAAGCGCTTGCCAGCGGCCGTCTGGCGGCGCACGTTGGCGTGCCACGGGTTGTCCGGCTCGAAGGGCAACGGTTCGCCGCGCCGGAACCGCTCGTAGCGCTCGGTGCCGACGTCGACCGCATACCCGCGTCGGGTCTCCAAGCGGAACGCCGTGTGCTCGAAGTCCTCGAAGAGGTGGGCCATCGTCTCGAAGGGTTGAACGCCGGGCACCGGGGCTACTCCTTGGGCGCGAAGCGGGTCAACAGGTCGCGGGGGACGACCACGAAAGTCTCACCGGGCAGGACGTCGCGCAGATGCTCGAGGGCTTCCGGATCGGTGAGCCGCTCACCCTGCACGACGATGTCACCGGTCTCGGTCTCATACAGGGTCGGACAGTTGCCGCTGTCGCTGGTGCTTCCGAGGAACCTGAGCTTCAGGGTGCGCTCCCTCTCTGCTGGATGAGCAACCAGGATGGCGGGACGGCGGCGGAGACGTTGGCATTTCGCGTGGACCGGCTGGAATCAGAGGCCGCCGCCCGGTGCAGGCCGTTGGGGACGATGACGTTGACGGCTTCCAGCACCTCGAACGGGCCTCGGTATGTCGATGGCCAGGCGCAGTGGTGCGCCCGCCTTGGCGGTGGCCCGGGTGAGGTGGGCGATCTTCTCCCGGTTCCGGGTGTCGGGGTCGGTGCGGGTCAGGACGTACATGACGTGCACCGGGGTGTCGGTGGACGCGGTGAGGTCGGCTTCGAAGGTGAGGCTGTCGCCGAGCCGGTAGTCGGTTCGGTCAGGCGGATCGGGCTGAAGCTGACGGCAGCTTGGGGGTTGTAGCCGAGGATCGTGTAGGCGGGTGCCCAGCCGGCCTTGAGGCAGGCCTTGAGCGCCTCGCGGGTGATGAAGGCGAGCTCGGAGTCCGTGGCGCGCCCTTCGCAGCGCCACCTGGTCAGGGTGGTGAGGACGAGTTCGGGCTGGGTGCGGGTGATGTCGCGCAGGTGGTTGGCGACCGACGTGGTGACGAAGCGGCTGCTGTCGGCGTACAGCACGTCGAGCAGCGGCAGCGCGGTGTCGACGGGCAGGCCGATGCCGACGGACCAGGGCAGGTGGGGGCGGAGGGACTCACTGGCCAGGCGTCGCACCCGGTGGTCGGGGTTGGTGGCCCAGCCGGCTGCGGCCGCCAGCGTCTGCTCGGGGTAGGTGTCGAGGAAGGTGCGGACGGCGTCCTCGGCGGAGAAGTACGGGGTGAGGGCGTCGGGCGCGGCGAAGGCCTGGTCGAGCCGCTCGGGGTGGAGGTGGTGGGCGGCTACGTAGGCGGAGTGCGGGGCGTAGATGTACAGGCCGAAGTCGGTCTCTGCGCCGGCGGCCTCCGGGGTGGGTGGCAGGGAGCGCAGCAGGGCGTCGAGGGCGGCCGGTCCGGGACGGGCAGGTGCTGGTGCAGACCCTCGGCGGTGCGGGCGATGCGGGCCTTGAGTTCCAGGCGGGGCAGGTCGGCGGTCACCTGCGTGGTGAAAGCGTCGGCGTCGAATCCGGGGCAGGCTGCGTGCATCTCTCGCCCGATCCGGGCGATCCGTTCCGGGCTCAACGCCCGCTCTTTCATGGGCACTTGGGAACTCATCGGACTCACCCTAGTGCCGGTCCGATCCGGAGGCGGGCGGCTCGGTGGGGATTCCCCCGTCGGAGGGACCGGAGCGGCGTGTCGGCTGGCGGACGGCGGCGCGGACCAGCAGTCGCGGTGGCGGGAGCTGTCGCAGGAGGATGCGGTATGCAGGACGGTGAGGTTGTCCCGGACAGCCAGGTCACCTTGCTTCCAGCGGTGGGTGTAGAGGTAGCCGGGGCTGGCGGTGTGGGCAAGGACTCCATGCGGGGGATGACCGCGGAGCCGAGCAGAAGCGCTGGTACCGGTGGTGGGGTCTAGGGGCATGTGGGGGGGCGAACTCGGGCAGCTGCGCGAGGGTGCCGGCCTGAGTGGCACGCGGTCATACCCGGCGTCTGCCTGCGCCTACACTGGGCATCCCTGGGTGACATCATCGGCCAGGCGCGATCGGTGCGCTTCGGCCAGGGTCCGCCGCGCGCGTAGTCGGGCCCGGGGATTTTGGACACAGTCTGCGGGTCGGAACACGCTGCACCTCCGCAGCGATGGGGTCGTGCTGATCAGTACCCAGGGGCGTGCTCAGCTCACTTCCCCCGGGCAGGACGCGTCCACCGGTGAGGCCCTGACCTGCGCCGCGGGAACCGGCCGGCCCACTGCGTCGTCGATTACCGACGTGACTGAAGTGACCCCCACCCTGCCCGACGACCACAAAGAACTGATCTCCGACCTCTGCGGGATCGTCAGCGACTACCCCTACGGGAGCCCGTCGGCGATCCTCGGTCTGCTCGCCGACGACGCGGCGGACGCGCTCGACCGCATCGGCACCCCGCAGGGGCACCGGGAACGGACCGGGTACACGATCCTGCTCCACACCACGTGCTGGTACGTCGCCGCACGCGTCTTCAGCAGGTCCCTCTTCGCGTCGTACACGCAAGCTCTGGAAGGGTTGCGGGCCACGCTCGATCCGGCGTCCTGCACATGCGCGGCCGGGGCCCACCCCACCGACGTGGACGACGAGTACGGCGTCGAGGCCGGAGTGAGCATGCTGTCAGAGGCCGGCCGTGCCGTGTTCGCCGAGGAGTACGGGCTGGAGGACGAGGAGTTGGCGGCGTTCGACTGCGAGGCGTTCCTCGCCGGTCTCGCCGATGGGGCCGCCGCCCGCATGCGCGAGGCCCACGAGGAGCTCTTCGGCAGTGTGGACGTCTCCCACCTCGACGCGCGGTTCCTCCGGGGCGACGGCGGGATCGACGTCGTCGCCCTGCAGGAGGCGATCCGGCGTTCCTGGGAGGACAACACCGGCCCTGTTGCGCTGTGGTCCTCCCGCCGCTGGCTGGCTGGGCAGGTGCGCGACGAGGAACGGATCGGCCTGTTCCTGTCCCTGTGGATGGGCATCGCCCAGACCTATGACGGCCTGCCCCCCTCCTACGTCCGCGACCTGGTCGCGGCCCTGGACACCATCGACCCGGACGCCTCGTGCGAGCACCCCCAGCACCCCTGGTCCGCGACCACGCACACGGCCTCCCGGTACGAGGCGGTAGTGCATCTGTACGCGCCCGAGGACCACCCGGACACTCCGGTGCCCGTCGAGCTCTCGGCCCGCGAACTGTGGGAATGCCCGGCGCACTATGCCGAGCTGGCACGCGGTGCGCGGGAGATCGTCCAGCAGTGGCGTCACATGCGCGGCGGCGAGGAGGAGGACTGGTAGGTCCTGGTGCGGGCCCGCCCTGCGGTCCCCGGCACTCACCCGCATGGTCCGCACGAGTCGTGGTGATGCCGGAAGCGGCACGGGGACGGACACAGTTCCCCGTGTTCCCCTGTCCCGCGAAGGAGAGGTGACCCTCGTGCTGGCCCTTGGCGTCTCTGGTGCCGCAGGAAAGGGCGTGTTGGTAGGGGCGCACTGCTTGGAGCGATGGCCGGAGTACGGCGTCTGGTACGGGTGCTGCGTCCCGAACGCCTGGAGCGGGAACAGGAGCAGCAGGCGCGCCTGGCCGCCGCCGAGGAGCGGACCCAGATCACCCGGGAGATGCACGACATCGTCACCCACCACATACCACGGCATTGCCGTTTCGTCCCAGGTCAGGAGCCTGATCGACCATCCGGGGTCAGCAAAGCGTCAGCATGACACCGGGGAGCGTGAACGAGCATGGCGACCGCAGGCATCATCCGCGGCATGGGCAGCGTCTTCAAGGACTGCGAACACCCCGAGTCCAGGTGGACCAGGTGCCCCCACGAGTACAAAATCCGTTACCGCAACGCGGCCGGGAAGCAGACCCAGGAGTCGGGCTTCGCCACCCAGGAGAAGGCCAAGGCCCGGCTCGCCGAGGTGTACCAGGAGCGGAAGCACGCCCCGCAGAGCCAGCGCAAGGCCGAACGGATCAAAAAGTACGGCGGCATGCAGTTCGGCGACTACGTCGCCGAGTGGAAGGCCGGCCAGCGCGACCTGGGCGCCGCCTCGGTGCGACACCTCGGCTCGCTCCTCGCGCACCACCTCTACCCGGCATTCCGGAGCCGCCGGATGGGTACCTTCGACCACAAGGTCGTGGAGGCATTCATCCAGAGCATGGAGCGCAACGGGGTCGGCCTCGCCACGCAGTCCAACGCCTTCGACCGGCTGAGGGCGATCCTCCTGGACGCCCATCGGCTCGGCCTCTACGACGAGAACCTCGTCGACGGCGTCAAGCCTCCCCAGTACGACCCGAAGCGCGCGATCATCCCCTCCATCGAACAGCTCCAGGCCATACGCACGGTCTGCGACGACGACCTCCTCGTCGTCGCAGACCTCATGAGCGGCTGCGGCCTGCGAAACGGCGAAGCAGCCGCCGTCAACCTCAAGAACATGGTCGCCGACGACGACGTCTACCGCGTGAGCGAGCAGGTCAACCAGACCACCAGGGAGTACGCGCCGCTCAAGCACCGCAAGGCCGGCGAGTACCGCGACGTCCCGCTCCCCGCTCGCGTCAGGCAGACCATCGAGTGGTACGCCGACAAGCACGGCACGGTAGACGGCTACCTCCTCCGCCACCCGAGGGACATGAGCAAGCCGATCCCCTACCACTGCCTCGACAACCAGTGGCGGCGAATCAGGAAGGCAGGGAAGGTCGACATTCCGGAGGACATGGTCCTCTACGGCCTCCGACACTTCTTCGCCTCGAACTGCCTCAGCCACGGCACCCCGATCACCGATGTCGCCGAGTGGATGGGGCACCGAAGTCTGGACATCACCTTCAAGATCTACCGCCACCTCATGCCAGGCTCGATCGGCCGCGCCGCCAAGGTCCTCGACGTCGGCCTGGTCGCCTGAGCAGCGAGGAGGGCGCGCCCCGGCTCCGGGGCGCGCCATCCTCGATTCCTGCGGCGGGTCACACGGAAGGCACCTGCTGCTGCTTCACCCATGCCTGGACTTCCGAGACCTTGAACTGCAGCTTCGCATTCGGTCCATGGCCGAACCGCTACGCGCTGAGTCCCGACGGAACCGTCACCGCGGCGCGGATCGTACCGCCCACCGCGCAGAACCAGGCGGCCATCGAGGAGGATCTGCGCCGCCAGGTCCGGACCCGGCTGGCGCGGTCCCGTTCCGCCGTCGGGGACGAGGAACTCGCCGCGCTCTGCGAGCGGGCCGTCCGCAACCACGACCCGTGCATCTCCTGCGCCGCGCACTTCCTCGACCTCACGGTGGAACGGGCATGACCGGCCGGGTGCTGGTGATCGGGGTCGGCAACCCCTTCCGCCGAGACGACGGCGCAGGACCGGCCGTCGTCGAGGCCCTGAGAGCACGCGGTGAACGGTCCGCCGTCCTCGCAGTGAGCGACGGGGACCCTGGTCGGCTGATGGAGCTCTGGAGCCCGGCCGACACGGTGGTCGTCGCCGAGGCGCTGCGCTCCCCCGCCGGTTGCCCCGGCCGGCTGCACACCGTCCGGGCCGGGCGGGCCGCCTCGCTGGCGGCCGCAACGGCCAGCACCCACGGCCTCGGCCTCGCGGAGACCATGGCCCTGGCCGCCGCCCTCGACCGGCTGCCGAACGAGCTGATCGTCCACGCAGTCGAGGGGGTGGACTTCACCGCAGGCGTCGGCCTCACCAGCCCCGTTCGGGCGGCGCTGCCAGGCCTCGTGCGGCTGGTGACCGCCTCCATGCGGACCGTGTGCCCGCCCCACGGTCGGCAGTGAGTCCCGTTCCCGCCGAGGAGGCCGTTCTCCATCCGGACAGGGCCAACAGGCACCAGCGGCGACCGCTACCGGAACCGAGACTGGAGGTGTCGCGCCGTGGCCGAACGCCGTGACCGAGCGTGGCGGGCCGGGGAAACCGACCCGCCCGGAGAGGAGCACGCCGGGCAGCGCCGTACCGTCGAGGACGTCATGACGCACGATGTCGTCGTGGTCCACCGCGGTACCCGTGGTGGACCACGAGCGCCACCCGATCGGCCACGCCCTGATGACTGCACTGTGCGAACACGCCGATCCGAACACCTCGGCGGCCGAGCAGCGGAACTGGTCGCCGACGAGACGGCGCGGTCGTCCTCGCCATCGCTGGCGGAGCTGCGCCGCTGGGCAGGCAGGGCGTGAAGCCACAGCTCGCGCACACTCCGAGGGGTGATGCCGACGGCCAGCCCGGTGAGTCCCGGTTGTAGTCGGCTCCGGGCCCGCCTTCGCCGCTGTCACCGACCTGCGCCATGGGCAACCTGCCCGGTAGCCCTCACCACCTCTGTTCGGCCGGCACCGAACTGGGCGTCACCCTGGCCGCCCTCCTCCTCCCCCCGGCGGCGAGCCCCCATGGGCAGGCGGCCTGTACCCGTCCGTCCGCAGGATCAGGGCCGAACGGCCCCAGCGGAGTGCAGGTCACCCGGCCGACGCTGGTAGTACGGGCGCAGGCGCAGCGACCCGCCCGGCGGGTCACGCGCCTCACCCGGCCGTATGCCGGAGGAGGCGACGCAGCGATGACCGGAGTACCGGCCCACACGCCGATGCACGTCAAGACCTGGACCCTGAAGCTCGATCTGTTCGAGTCCGGGGACACGACCACCGCGCACGGCGTGCTCGACACCGGCGACAACATTCTCGAGAGCCGCAGCAGCGCCCACCGCAGCCCGCAGGATGCCGCTGTACCCGAGATCGGCGACGAGTACGCGGCCGGGCGCGCCCTGATGGAGCTCGGACACCAGCTCCTGCTGGCCGGCATGCACGACGCTGCCGCCAACACGCCGACCACAAGCCTCTGAGCTCCGGACACGGGAGGAGAAGTCATGACCAGCGACCAGGCAGGACAGGCGATCGTCGTCGGCGTGGACGGCTCGGAACAGTCCCGGCGGGCCCTGCGCTGGGCCGTCCACCAGGCTGGGCTGACCGGCGCCACGATACGGGCGGTCATTGCCTGGGAGCCGCCGTTCACGGGATGGGGCGCGGACGTCCCGGCCTCCGGGGAGAAGGCGATGAACGACATCGCGACAAGGGTGCTGGCAGAGAGCGTCGAGAAGGTCGCGGGCACCGAGCCGGCGGTCGAGATCAGCACGACGGTCGCCCGGGGCACTCCCGCACAGGTGCTGCTGTCGGCGGCCAGCGAGGAGGACGTGGTCCTCCTGGTGGTGGGGAGCCGTGGAATCGGCGGATTCGCCGGCGCCCTGCTCGGCTCGGTGGGACAGCACTGCGCGCAGCACGCACCGTGCCCGGTCCTGATCGTGCGCGGCCGCTGACTGCGCCCGGCCGTGTCCTCGAGCGAGAAGGAGTGAACCATGCGCAGGCGGCCGACCGGCAGCGGGACGTCAGGAGTTCCGGCCGGGCAACGGGGAGACATCGCACGGCGCGTGACGCTGTGCAGGGAGCGGCTGGGACTCAACCGCGAGGAGGTGGCGGAGCGGGCCGGCATGGCGGTGGAGTACCTGGAGTACCTGGAGTACCTGGAGTCATCCGCCGCGGTGCCCGGCTCGGCACCCCTCACCCGGCTGGCAGGCGTGTTGGGCACCTCCGTCGCCGACCTGCTCGGCGCCGGCACGGAGGTACCCCCGGGGCGTGGGGAAGCCGCCGCTCAGCCGCTGGTCGAGCAGCTCGCGCCGGCCGAGTGCTGGGCGAAGCTGGCGTCCGGCGGGATCGGCCGGGTGGTGCTCTCGACCGCGGACGGTCCCGTCGCACTGCCCGTGAACTTCCGGGTGCTGGACGGATCGGTGGTCTACCGAACCGCGGAGGGCAGCAGCGTCTGCCCGGAGGCCGGTGCCCCCCTCGCGTTCGAGGCGGACCGCGTCGACGAGGCGCTGAGTTCGGGCTGGAGCGTTCTGGTGAAGGGCACCGCCGTCCGGCTGGACGAGCCCGCGGTCGTCGAGCACCTGGTACACCGCGGCCGCCCTGATCCGTGGGTCGGGGAGGGGCGCGACGTCTGGATCCGGATCCGCACGTCGTCGGTCACGGGTCGGCGTATCCGCACCGACGGACCCGCGGCCGGCCGTTGAGACCGAGACCGGTGCCGCCCGTGAACGAAGGACGGCACCAGAGGGTGTGACGGACCGCCGTCGTGGTGACGGCGGTCCGGCTCAGCCTCCGCTCCGGCGTGTCCCGGTCCGGACCCTGCGGCACAGCCGATCCCCGGGTCCGGGACACTCTGGCTCACCCGTCGGCCCGGTAGGCGTGGGGGTGTTCGAGGCGGAGCTCGGTGTCGTCCTCCGTCCAGTCGAGGGTCTGATGGACGCCCACGACTCCGTCGACGGCGCGACACAGCTGCTCGGCGATCGGGATCAGGCTGCGGCGCGGCAGCCGACCGGCCACGGTCACGACACCGTCGTCGACGGTGACCTGGATGTCCTCCGCGGAGGTCCAGAGGATCTGGCCGAAGACGTCGTGGACGATCTCCTCGCGGATCGCCGCATCGTGCCGCAGGAAGACCTCCAGCAGGTCGCGCCGGCTGACGATGCCGACGAGTCGGCCGGCCTCGTCCACCACGGGCAGGCGCTTCACCTTGTGCTTGTCCATCTGCCGGGCGGCTTCCGGCACCGACCAGGTGGGCCGGGCGGTGACCGCCGGCGTGGTCATCAGCCCGCCGGCGGTCTCCGCCTCTGCGCGGGCACGGTCCTTCGGCGGCAGCCAGCGGCCCGGCGCGCGGCCTTCCGGGTCGGGCAGCACCGCCTCCTTGCGGATCAGGTCCGCCTCGGAGACCATGCCGATCGGCCGGTCCTGTTCGTCGAGGACCGGGACGGCCGTGATGTCGTTGCGGTGGAACAGGCCCGCGACCTCCTTGAACGGCGTGTCCGGCCGCGCGGTCACCACCTCTTGGGTCATGACGTCGTGAACGCTCCGGTGCTGCATGGTGCTCCTCCTCCTCGGTGGATCGGGGTCTCACTCGAACGTGGTCACTTCGGCCGCGCGCCGGGTCCGGTCGGTGACCGAGACGACGCCGTCGATCGCACGGCACAGTCTGCAGACGACCGCAGCCAGGTAGGGAGGGTCGATGACGCCGCTGAGTGTGACCCGTCCCTGATCGACATCAAGGCTCACCGCGGCGGGGTCGGCGCCGTCGATCTCGCCGAGGACCTCGCCGACGATCTGCTCGGCGATGGCCCGGTCGTCACGGAGGAAGACCTTGACGAGGTCGGCCCTGCTGACCATGCCGACCAGTCGGCCGTCGGCGTCCACGACGGGCAGGTGCTTCACGCTGTTCCGTTCCATGTGCCGGGCGGCGGCGACCACGCTCGCGTCGGCGGCGATGCACACCGGCGGAGCGGACATCAGACCGGCCGCCGTGGTCCGGTCGCCTTCCGGACGGGGCACGGTGCGCATCTCGTCGGGATCGTCCTGGACGGCCTGGGTGTGCATCAGGTCCGCCTCGGACACGATGCCGATCGGACGCTCCGCCTCGTCGACCACCGGCACTGCGCTGATCCGGTGCACCGCCAGCGTGGCGGCGATCTCGCGGAAGCCGGCACCGGGTGGGACGCGGACCACCTCCCGGGTCATGACGTCGGCCACCTGTCGGTGTCTCATGGCCGGGCTCCTTCCTCGGGTTCCCGACGCGCGGTTCCCCCACCGGTCGTGGCCGGCTGGATGAGGCGGCCGGTCACGGTCTCCGGGACGATGCGCGAGGTCCACTGCGATGATCCGGGCGGGGGTGTAGGGGCGTGCGGTGGCGATCGTCGCGTGCCCGATCGGGCCGGCGCCGACGACTACGACGGTGTCCCCGGGGCCGACCCGGTCGCCGGCCGCGGTGGTGCGTACCCCCGTCCCGGTGTCGACGACCGTGCCGACAGCCTCGTGGCCGAGGATCCGGCCATCGGTCACCTCAGGGACGTCGCCCTTGAGGATGTGCAGATCGGTGCCGCAGACGGTCACCGCTTCCACGCGCACGATCGCGTCCTCGGGATCGGTGAGGACGGGGTCGGGGACCTCGCCCCACAGACGGCGGCCCGGCCCGTGGTACGTCAGAGCCTTCATGTCCGGTCACTCCCTCGGACGTCCCGGCGCTGTCGCACGCTGCCGGGATTCCCTTTCAGCGTCGTGCCGCCACGACCACCGCACCATGGGCCGGATGGCCCGCGGGGCGGGTCGAGCGGCCCCACCACCGCGGCGCGTACGGTCGGTGCGTGGCTAGCCTGGAGACGGGGCTCCTGTCAGAACGGAGATCGACGTGGGGAAGGACCGGGACGAGGGCGGGTCCCCGCTGCCGCAGCTCCACCTGGACGGTCTGCTCGATGAGCTCCAGGCCCGGCTGGACGCCGCCCGCAACGCCCGCGACCGGGTGCACAGCCTGCTGGAGGCGGTGCTGGATGTCGGCCGGGACCTCGAGCTCGGCCAGGCCCTGCAGCACATCGTCGAGGCCGCGGTGACCCTGGTGCACGCCGAGTACGGCGCGCTGGGCGTGATCGGCGAGGACCGCAGACTGTCCCAGTTCATCCCGGTGGGGATCAGCGAGGAGCGGCGGGAGCGGATCGGCCCGCTGCCGTCCGGGCACGGCCTGCTGGGCGAACTGATCCGCCACCCGGTGCCGCTGCGGCTGGACGAGATCGCGGACCACCCCTCGTCGGTCGGCTTCCCGGAACACCATCCGCCGATGCACAGCTTCCTCGGAGTGCCGATCCGCGTGCGGGACAAGGTCTTCGGCAACCTGTACTTGTCGGAGAAGCGCGGCGGCGGGGGGTTCGACGCGGATGACGAGGCGGTGCTCGCCACGCTGGCGGTGGCCGCGGGGGTGGCGATCGACAACGCCCGTCTCTACGCGCGGGCCCGGCTGCGGGAACGTTGGCTCGCCGCGGGCGCCGAGGTCACCGGCGGCCTGCTGTCGGGCGAGGCGGAGCAGGTGGTGCTGGACCTGCTGGTGAGCCGCGCTTCCGAGATCGCCGGTGCGGACCTGGCGGTGGTGGCGTTCTGCTTCCCCGGGACGGACGAACTGGAGGTCAGGATCGCGATGGGCCTGCGCGGCGCCGACCACCAGGGTCTGGTGCTGCCGGTCAAGGGATCGTTCATGGGGGCGGCCGTGCAGTCGGCCGGTCTGGTGGTCAGTACCGACGTCCACAAGGATCCGCGGATCACGGTCGGCCCGCCGCGCTGGGACGGCCTGGGCCCTGCGGTCGCGGTGCCGATCGGCACGGCCGAGGGCGGCATCCGCGGCGTGCTGATGCTCGCCAGGGCCGAGGGTGCACCGCTCTTCGACCTCGACGAGTCCGCCCCGCTGCAGGGATTCGCGGCCCAGGCGGCAGTGGCCATGGAACTGGCCGAACGGCGCCGCGACTCGGAGCAGGTGGCGCTGCTCCAGGAGCGCGACCGGATCGCCCGCGACCTGCACGACCTGGCCATCCAGCGGCTCTTCGCCACCGGGATGACCCTGCAGGGCGCGACCCGCTTCATCGAGCACCCGGAGGCGACCGACCGCGTGCTGCGGGCCATCGACGACCTGGACGAAACCGCGAAGACCATCCGGTCCACCATCTTCGGCCTGCGGACCAAGCTCTCCGGCCCGGCCGGCAAGGGGCTGCGGGCGAGGGTCGTGGAGACCGTGGACCGGGCAGCCGCCGTCCTCGGCTTCGCCCCGGCGCTGCGGATGACCGGGCTGATCGACGTCACCGTCCCTCCCGAGACGGCCGACGAGGCGCTGGCCGTCCTGCACGAAGCACTGTCCAACACCACCCGGCACTCCGGGGCCGCATCTGTGGAGGTGACGCTCACCGCAGGCGCCGACCTGGTGCTCACGATCACGGACAACGGCGTGGGACTGCCGGAGGGCGGACGGCGAAGCGGCCTGGCGAACCTGGCCGAACGGGCGGCCGCACTGGGCGGCGGGTTCGACGCCCGCACCCGGCCTGACGGCGGGACGGAGCTGGTCTGGCGGGTGCCGCTGCCGGCCGCGTGAGCTCACGGGCGCTCGTCGTCGTCCTCGTCGATGCTGTCGGTCAGCGGGAGCCTCGGCGTCGGTGCGCCTTCGGGGCCGTAGCCGAGCCTGAGGATCATTTGCACGCAGCCGGGCCCGTGGGACGGGTCCCGGGTCGCCCAGCGTACGTGGGGCCACTCGAGTGCCTGGTGCAGCATGGACGCGCGGACCTGGTGGACGGTGGCGACCAGCAGGACGTGCTGCAGGGCCATGCCTGCGCGCAGCCAGTCCACTGGGCGGTCCTGGTGGGTGGACAGGACGGCGAGACACGGATGGGCCTCGAATCGGGCGGGCGGCAGGTGGTCGGCCGGGTCGATGGCGGAGAAGTCCCGCACCGGCAGGTGGCCTGCGGAGTCCTGTGGTCCGAGGGCGCTGCGCGGTATGCCGAGCTGCGGTCCGCCGGGTTCCCGGATCCAGGTGCGGCTCTCGCTGCGACGCCCGATATCGGTGGTGTTGGACCGTTCGGCCTCGGCGGTCAGATGGAGCAGTCGTTCGGTCTCCTCCGGGCCGGGGATCTCGAGCATCTGCTCCTCCGCCCGTGCAGCTGCGACGAGGGCGGCGAGGACGGCGGCCGGGACGGGCGGGCCGGAGAACGGCGTGCGGATGGTGTGCCGGTGCCAGATCGCTCCGTACAGTTCTGTGGTGCTGGGGAGGGTGACGAGGGCCGGCCGGTCGAGTTCGACGGCTGCCAGCAGGTCGGGTTCGGCGGGGTCGGGCAGCAGCCGGATCTCGGGGGCCCAGCCCAGGTGGCGGGCCGCGACGCGCAGGTTGAAGACGGCGGCCCCGACCGAGATGTACAGGGCCTGGCCCCGCGGGTCGGTCTGGGGAAGCTGCCGCTCTCCGACGGCGCGCACCTCAAGGGTGGAGGTCTCGGGGCGCAGCCTGAAGTGCCACGGCTGGCTGTTGTGGATGGACGGTGCGGCGACCGCGGCGGCGACCAGTGTCTCCAGTGCGGCGGCGTCGAGGGCGATGGTCGACATGACGGCTCCTCCGGGGGTTCGGTCAGCCGGGGGCCGGCCGATGCGCGTCCTGCGGGGCGTCCAAGCGCTGGCGGATGAGCCGGGTGGTGGGGCTCGTGACGGCGATGCCCCGCCCGTTCGCGCCGCGGTCGATCCAGTGCATCATCGCGGGCTCCTGGGCCAGCAGGGTCGGGGGCGGACGCCCTCACTCCCACCCTCCGCCCGCGGCACCGGGTGCACATGGGCCGGACGGGCCGATCCAGCGGGCCGTGCGGCTCAGTGTGAGTGCGGTGACCGGTGCTCCGGGTGGGCCTGTGCGGCCAGGACGGCGGCCTGGAGGCGCCGCTCGACGCCGAGTTTGGCGAGGAGGCGCGAGACGTGGTTCTTGACCGTCTTCTCGGCGAGGTAGAGCTCCTTGCCGATCTGCCGGTTGGTCTTGCCTTCGCCCACCAGGGCGAGGATCTCGCGCTCGCGTGGAGTCAGCTGGTCGAGCATGGCCCGGCTGTCGGTCTCGTCGTGGTGGCGCAGGCTCTCCATCAGCTTGTGGGTGGTGGCCGGGTCGAGCATCGACTGGCCCGCCGCCACGGTGCGGACGGCACCGACCAGATCGGCGCTCTTGACCTGCTTGAGGACGTAGCCGGCCGCGCCGGCCATGATGGCGTCCAGCAGCGCGTCGTCGTCGTCGAAGGACGTCAGCATCAGGCAGACCAGGTCGGGCATCCGGTCGCGCAGCTCCCGGCAGACGGTGACGCCGTCGCCGTCGGGGAGCCGCACGTCGAGCACGGCCACCCGGGGTTTCAGGGCGGGCACCCGTGCCAGTGCCTGGGCGCAGGTGCCCGCCTCGCCGACGACCTCGATGTCGGGTTCGGCGTCCAGCAGGTCCTTCACTCCCCGCCGCACGATCTCGTGGTCGTCCAGCAGGAACACCCGTACGGGCTGTTCGGTGTCACCGTCCCGCATCGGTTCCATGGCGGCCTCCTGTGCATCGTCTCTCTCAGATTCTGTGCGCCCGCGTGCGGTGCCGCACCGGCCGATCCGGTTCAGCCGTGCGGAACGACGGCGACCGGGACGCGGACCCGGCCCGCGACCGCGCGCGCCACCGGGCCGAGGCTCCGGCCCGATCGGCCGACGACGAAGAGGTCGCAGCCCTCCCCCGCTGCTCGGACTAGTTCCTCGGCAGCCGTGCCCAGGCGGACCTCGGCGACGGTCCGCGGGGGTGCGGGGCCACGCTCGGCCTCCGGCCCGGGGCCGCGGTCGGTCGCGGGCCGGGTCAGCCGCTGCAGCACCCGCTGGGTGTGCTCGGTCGGCTCGTGCTCGACGGCGACGATCCGGAGTTCGACCCCGCGGAGCCCGGCCGTGTCCCGGGCGAAGCCAACGACCTGCGGGGCGGGGCGCTGGGGGTCGACCGCCACGACGACCCGCCCCGTCGCGGAGGACCCCGGCCCCGGCGGGTTGCTGGCCGCCGCCCGCGGGGCCGGCC
>NZ_JBFBJZ010000092.1:0-21623 GCF_040686255.1 Kitasatospora sp. NPDC085879
CTCGCGGGAGGTACGGCGGGCGGCCGCGGTCGCCGCACCCGCGCACGGCGGGTGCGGCGACCGGGCGCCGGGACGCTGCCCCCTGACCCTGCACGGTTCCCCTCGCCCCTGAGGGGTTCCCCCGCTATCCGGCGGCCGGGGCGTAGCCGGCGGGGCGGGTGGTGAAGGTGCCGCGGCCCTGGGTGCGGCTGCGCAGGCGGGTGGCGTAGCCGAAGAGTTCGGCGAGCGGGACGGTGGCGGTGACCGCCGCGGTGCCCGCTCGGGACTCCTGGCCGGTGACCCGTCCGCGGCGGGCGGAGAGGTCGCCGATCACCGCGCCGACGGTGTCGTCGGGTGCGGTGGCGGTGACCTCGACCACCGGTTCGAGCAGGGTCATCCGCGAGGCGCGCAGCGCTTCGCGCAGGCCGAGCCGTCCGGCGGTGCGGAACGCCGTCTCGGAGGAGTCCTTGACGTGCGTGGCGCCGTCGGTGAGCGTGACCCGGACGCCGGTGACCTGGTGGCCGCCGAGCGGGCCCTCGGCGAGGGCGTCGCGGCAGCCGGCCTCGACCGCCTGGACGTACTCGCGCGGGACGCGTCCGCCGGTGACGGTGGAGCGGAACTCGAACCGGGCGGCGGCCCCGTCCGTCGCCGCCGCGGCGCCCGGGTCGGGGTGCAGCGGTTCGACGTCGAGGACGATGTGGGCGAACTGCCCGGCGCCGCCGTCCTGCTTGACGTGCCGGTGGACGAAGCCGGTCACGCCCTCGGCGACGGTCTCCCGGTAGGAGACCTGGGGCGGCCGACGGCGACCTCCGGGCCGCCGGTGCGGCGGATCTTCTCCACGGCGACCTCCACGTGCAGTTCTCCCATGCCGGACAGCAGGACCTGGCCGGTCTCGGGGTCGGTGCGGACGGTGAGGGACGGGTCCTCCTCGGCGAGCCGGGCGAGTGCGGTGGCCAGCCGTTCGGTGTCGGTGTTGCGGTGCGCCTCGACGGCCACCGAGACGACCGGGTCGGCCGCGGTCGGCGGTTCGAGGACGAGCGGGGCGGCGGGTGCGCACAGGGTGGCGCCCGCGCGGGTCGCCTTCGGGCCGACGACGGCGACGATGTCGCCGGCCGTGGCACGGTCCGTCTCGGCGTGCCGGTCCGCCTGGACGCGCACGATGCGGGCGATCCGCTCGGTGCGGCCGGACGCGGTGTCGAGCACGGTGTCCCCCTTGGTGACGGTTCCGGAGTAGATCCGGAGGTAGGTGAGGCGGCCGGTGGCCGCCGCGTTGACCTTGAAGGCGAGCGCGGTGAACGGGGCCGCCGGGTCGGCGGGCCGTTCGTGTTCGGTGCCGTCGAGGGTGCCGCGGACGGCCGGCACGTCCAGCGGGGACGGCAGGTAGTCCACGACGGCCTGCAGCAGCGGTTCGACGCCGCGGTTGCGGTAGGCGGAGCCGCAGAGCACCACGACGGCCTCGCCGGTGCGGGTGAGGTCGCGCAGGGCCGCGGCGAGGCTCTCCGCGGTGAGGGTGCCGTGCGCGCAGAACTCCTCCAGGGCGGACGGGTGGAGTTCGGCGACGGCCTCCTCGAGGGCGCGGCGGCGCCGCCCGGCCTCCTCCAGCAGCGGTTCGGGCACGGGGCCCTCGTCGCAGCCGTCGTGGCCGTCTGTCCAGGTCAGGGCACGCATCCGGAGCAGGTCGACGACGCCGACGAAGCCGTCCTCGCGGCCGATCGGCAGCTGTACCGCGAGCGGCGCCGGATGGAGCCGGTCGCGGATCGAGGCGAGCGCGGTGTCGAGGTCGGCGCCGGCGCGGTCCAGCTTGTTGACGAAGGCGATCCGCGGGACGCCGTGCCGGTCGGCCTGCCGCCACACCGCCTCGCTCTGCGGTTCGACGCCCGCGACGGCGTCGAAGACGGCGACGGCGCCGTCGAGGACGCGCAGCGAGCGTTCGACCTCGTCGAAGAAGTCGACGTGGCCCGGGGTGTCGATGAGGTTGATCCGGTGGCCGTCCCAGTGGCAGCTGACGGCGGCGGCGAAGATGGTGATGCCGCGGGCGCGCTCCTGCGGGTCGAAGTCGGTGACGGTGGTGCCCTCGTGGACCTCGCCGCGTCGGTGGACGGCGCCGGTGAGGTAGAGCACCCGCTCGGTGACGGTGGTCTTGCCCGCGTCGACGTGGGCGAGGATGCCCAGGTTGCGGACGCGCGCCGGCAGGTCGGCGTGGCGGCCGACGGCGGGAGTGGCAGGAGTGGCGGGAGCGGTGACGGCGGTTCGGTTCAGGTCGGTGCGCACGGCCCGGTGCCTTTCGGATGGTTCGGGTTGATGGGCGGCGCGATTCCCGGGACGAGGCGGCCAGCCCCCGGTGCTGTGGCGGGGCCGGCTTCCGATGCGGCGGCAGCCGCGGGTGCGCGTGCCCGCGCCGGGTGTCCGGCGGGTCGGGCGGGCGCGGGTCAGGCGTTCGTCACGGACCTCCGGTGCGGGGCGCGCAGCCTGCACCGGGTGGACGGAGACACCAGGATCACCTCGTAGCGCGAGGAGGGGACGACGACAGCGGTGCGGTTGCGCACGGCCCGGCTCCCCCCGACTCGTCACTGCGCACACCGGCCGTCCCGGTGTGCGGTTCGCGGCGAGTCTAGGGAACCGGCGGGCCGCGCGGCATCCGATTTCCGGCCTGCGCCGATGCGCCGTCAGTCCGGGCTCCCGACCGGGGTCTTCGCGGTGGGGAGCGCTGCCGTCCGGCCGCCCGACGGCGGGGTGAGGGTGCGGACGGCGGGGACGGCCAGGACGGCGGCGCAGGCGGCGAGTTGCCAGAGGGCGCCGAGGGCGAGGACGGGGGTGGTGCCCAGGCGGTCGGCGACCGGGCCGGCGGCGGCGAGGCCGATCGGGAGGATCCGGGCGGCCATCACGGTGCCGAGTGCGGTGCCGTCGCCGCCGCTGTCGAGGACGGCGAAGGCGACGGCGACCGGCGCCATGGCCGATCCGAGGAGCGAGGCGGTGTGCCCGGCGAGGAACCGGCGGAAGGCGGGTTCGCGCAGCACGGACCGACGGCCTGTCGGCTGCTGTGGGGTCATGCCGGGAGTCTCGCCGTGCTGAGCCGAGCAGCACAAGCATTTCTGAGTCTGTGCGACGCAACAATCGTGCACCGCGATAAACGACCCCCCGTGAGGTTGAGAGCGATTGCAGTGTTCTAATGGCGGGGTGATTTACTGCGACAGCCACGTACCGGTGGAGTACGCCGTCGCCGTGGAGCGCTACCTCGCCGCGGCGCCGCTCGGCGAGGGCTCGCGGCGGGTGTACCGGATCGCGCTGGCCACCTGGTCCTGGCTGCTGGCCGACCGCCCGGTGCCGTCGGGCGCGGCGCGGCGGGGTGCCGCGCCGCCGGTGCTGCCGCTCGCGGTGCTGGACGGCGACGGGGCTCCGGCGCTGCTGGGGACGGCGCTGGCCCGGCGGGCGGCCGACGCGGATCCGCGGACGCTCAACCGGGAGCTGTCGATCCTGCGCGGTGCGCTCGGCTGGTGGCGGGAACAGGGCTGGCTGGCCGCCGATCCGTCGGCGGGGCTGCGGCCGCCGCAGCGGCCGGACGCGGCGAGTGCGGCGCTGGGCCCGGAGGAGTTGCGGGCGGTGCTGGCGCTACGGGTTCCGCTGCGCGAGCAGGTGACGTGGCGGTTGCTGCACGAGAGCGGGGCGGGTGTGGAGGCGGTGCTCGCGCTGAACGTGGACGACCTCGACCTGCTGCACCGGCGCACCCGTCCGCACCCGGGCCGGCCGGTGCTGCAGTGGCGGGCGTCGAGTGCGCGGCTGCTGCCGCTGCTGGTCGCGGGCCGGGCTGACGGTCCGCTGCTGCTGACCGAGCGCCGCGCGCCGGCCGGTACGCCGGCGGCGGACCGCTGCCCGTACACCGGCCGCAGCCGGCTCTCCTACCGGCGGGCCGCCGAGTTGTTCACCACGGCCACCCGCAGGCTCGACCCGGCGGGCCGCGGCTACACGCTGCACCAGCTCCGGCCGCGGCCCTGACCACGGTGGCGCGGGCGTCCGGGACCCGTCAGGCCCGGAGGACCACCTCGACCAGGTAGCCGACGGGGCAGAGGCCGGCGTCGGTGGCGGAGGACTTGAGCCGGCCGACGGAGACCTTGGAGTCGCCGTCCTGGACGGGGACGGTGACCCGGCCGCCGGTGGCGGTGACCGTCAGGTTGGAGACCCGCCAGGACCGGGAGGTGTCGTTCCAGACGGCGATGCGCAGCAGGGCGTCGCCGAAGTCGCAGCCGAAGGACAGGTAGACCGGGCCCCAGCCGACGGCGCCGCCGTTCTGCGGGGGCAGCGGGATGAGGGTGGCGGTTTCGGGGTGGCCGTCCAGGAAGCCGGGCTCGATCCGGCCGATCACGAGTGCCACGGGGTCACCTCACTTCTTCGTCGAGTCGGCGCCGGTCGGCGGGGGTGGTGTGCGGGGCGCTGCCGAACAGGTCGGGCATCGGGCCGGGGTCGGTGTGGTCGTTCTCCGGTACCTGGGAGTGGCCGTAGTGGCCGCCGCGGGTGTTCCAGACGGTGGCGGAGCGGTTGGCGGACCAGGTGGGCGGGCCCATCGGCCACACGTCGGGGACGCCCCAGGAGCGGAGCCAGCCGACGATCCGGTCCAGGCCGGTGCAGGGGGCGTCGGCGAGGGTCGGGTACACCCGGCCGTCGACCCGGCAGTACGGGAAGAACAGGCTCTCGATCTGCACGCAGATGTCGCCCTTGCGGTTGGTCTCGACGCCGCCGGGGGCGTTGACGACGGACTTGCTGCGGGAGGTGGCGGCGAAGAACTGGGCGCAGCGGCCGGTGAACGGGTCCCAGAGCAGGTGCGGGGCGATGCCGGAGCCGGAGCCGGCGAAGTAGTCGGCCAGGGTGTCGAAGTGCACCAGGTCGGCGGGGGCTTCGGCGGTGGCGTTGCGGTCCCAGGTGATGTGCCAGATGGTGCGGGATCCGCCGTCGCCGGTCATCGGGGCGTCGTCGAGTTGGCGCCGTTCGGCGCCGGGCAGGTATGGGTCGGCCATAAGTACCCCTTCGTGGTGCGGCGGGCGTCGCGGCAGGGCTCGGCACCGCCCGGGGGGCGGCTGCGACGGCCCGGGGGCCGGGGCGGGGGGTGGCGTGGGGATCGGGGCGCGGCTCGGCGCGCCGCCCGGTCGTCGTTCGGCAGGGGTAGTGCTCGACGCCGGCGGGCCTCGCACGGCCTTGCGGCCCCGCGCGAGCGCGCCTGACGTCCTGTCACCTGGTATGTGCCCGTCCTATCGCGCCCGGAACATGCCGATGACCCGAACATGCCGACCTGTCGGAGCAGGTCGGCGGGGTGCCGTGCCTCCTCAGCGCCGGCCGAACAGCCTCCGCAGCAGCCCGCGGCGCGGTGCCGGTACCTGTGCGGCCGCCCCGTCCGCGGGTCGGGCGCCGGCGCGCCCGGAGAGGCGGCGGGCGAGGTCGAGCGCCGCGGCGTCGGCCCAGGGGCAGGCGAGGACCAGGGCGCAGAGCGAGGACAGCATCGGCACCTCGCGGGTGCGGGCGCTGGCGGCCGCGTGGCGCAGCCGCTGGGCCAGCCGGTCGGCGACGTCGGCGCGGGCCTCGGGGTGCGTCCAGGCGACGGCGGCCAGGGCGAAGCCGGCGGCCTCGACCGTCCAGTCCTCGGGGCCGAGCAACAGGTCGAGCAGGATCTCGCGGCGCCGCGAGCCCTCCCAGGGCTGGTCGGCGCGGTGGTGCGCGATGCCCAGGCAGGCGAAGGCCTGCACGGCGCGCACCCACAGCTCCGGCTGGTGGGCGAGCAGGGCGCGCCCGAGACCGTCCTCGCGGGGCGCCGGGGGGTGGGCGAGGACGCCGAGCAGGTCCTCCGGTGCGAGGCCGGCGAGCCGGACGGCGTGGTCGTACGCGGCGGGCGGGGACGGCCAGACGATCTCGGCGGTCGCCCGGACGAGTTCGGCGGCCTCGGCGGACGGCTCCGGGACGGCCGGCGCCGGGGCGGTGTCCTGCCAGGCCCAGATCCGGGAGGACACCTGTCGCAGCGGCAGGCGCGGGTCCGGCTCCGGCACCGCGCCGAAGTCGATCTCCGCGGCGGGCAGGGCGAGCCGCACCGCGAGCAGTGCGCTGGGCGCCTCCAGGTGGGAGACCGTCATCTCGAGCACGCTCTCCGGGGTGGTGTCGGGCGACTCCAGGAACCGGTGCAGGAGGTTGACGGTGGCCTCGCCGGTGCCGGGCACCATGCCCAGCCAGGGCTGCTGCCGGGCGAGGTGGGCGAGCAGCTCGGGGGCGTAGTCGTGGTCGGGGTGGGCCCGGTGGTGGTCGGCGAGGGCGAGCAGGTGGGCGGTGCCGCCGTCGATCAGGTGGCGCAGACCGTGCCGGGCCGGGCCGGCCTTGGGGTGGTCGGGTTCGGCGGCGAGGACGCGGTCCAGCCATCTCAGGCCTTCGGCGGGCCGGCCGGTCGCCCCGTACAGCTCGGCCACGTCCACCGCGAGGTGACTGTCGGACGGGTCGCGGGCGAGTTCGGCCTCCCAGACGGCGAGCGCGCGGTCGGAGTCGCCGTGCGCGCGCAGCGCGTTGCCGAGCATCACCGCGGCGACGTGGCCCGGTTCCAGCTCGTGGGCGCGTTCGGCGAGGCGGACGGCCTCCGCGGTGTCGCCGAAGCGGCGGACCAGTCCGGAGGCCAGGGCCAGCAGCATGACGTGGTCGGGGTGGCGGCGGACGGCGGCCCGGACGAAGGTGTCGAACGGCCGGACGGCCTCGCGCATCTCCTCGGGCAGCGGGTCGGGCAGTCCGCCGAGCGCGCGCGGCACGGCCTGCGCCGCGGCTTGCGGGTCGACCAGGTCGGCCAGGTCCTCGCGGGCGAGCCAGGCGGTGTGCGCCCAGGGCCGGGAGGGTTCGAAGCCGATGGCGGAGGCGAGCAGTCCGACGGCGTTGTCCCAGTCGCCGGCCGCGGCCTCGACGTGCGCCCGGCAGACGAGCGTGCCCAGGAAGACCTGTCCTTCCAGCGGGAAGTACGCGCGGGCGGCCGCCGCGCCGCCGGCCTGCGCGCAGAGTTCGGCGAGCGCCTCGTGCAGGTCGGGCTGCTGCGGGTCGTGGACCATCGCCTCGGCCAGGTGGTCGGCCGCGTGCGCGAGGTCGCCGGCATCGAGCGCCAACCGGGCCAGGGCCACCTCGCCCCGGGCCTCCAGCCGCTCGTCGCCGCGTTCCTCGCCGCTCATGGTCCGCCTTCCGCGTCAGGTCACAGGTGCCGAGCGTAACCGCAGACCACTGGCATCACGGCGGCGCCCCCGGCGGGCCCGGCGGCGCCGCCCGGCGCACTGCGGCTCGGGCCCGGGGCGCCGGGGTGCCCGGGCGGGGTGTCGGGCGTAGCGTCGCTGGTATGGGCGTTGTCCGGTTGATGCTGTGGCCTGCGCGGTCCTCCCGGCCACCGGGCCTTCCGGGCCTGCGGGGAGCCCCCCGTGCCGGCCGCCGGTGACCGGGACCCGGCGGGCTGGGACAGGCGGATCGACGGCGCGCTGACCGGTGTCGTGGAGCTGTGCGGAGCCTCGTCCGGGTGTCTGTACCTGCTGCCGGCGGGCGAGGAGGTGCTGCACCTCGCGGCGGTGCGGGGCCTGCCCGCCGAGTTCGTCGCCCCGTGGACGCGGGTCGCGCTGAGCGCGCCCGTCCCGGTCGCCGATGCGATCCGGCGGCGGGCCCTGGTGTGGGCGGGCAGCCAGCAGGACTTCGCGCGGGACTATCCGCGCTCCGCGGTGACGATGCCGTACCACTTCGCGCTCGCGGCCGCCCCGGTCGAGGCGGAGGGCCGGTGCGTGGGCGCGCTGCTGCTGCTGTGGCCGAGCGCCCACCCGCAGCACCTGGGCGAGGCGGAGCGCGCGGTGGTCGCGGCGGGCTGCGCGCGGCTGGGCGAACTGATCGCCGAGGGCGAGCCGCGGACGCCGTCCCGGCCGCGGGTGGTGCCGCTTCGGCTGGCCGCGGCGAAGCTGCCGGAGACCGCGGCACGGGACTTCGCCGAGCGCCTCCCCGGTGGCAGCTGCGCGATGGACCTCAACGGCCGGATCGTCTTCCTGACGGACGCCGCCTGTGCGCTGCTCGGCGCCGGGCCGGAGAAGCTGCTCGGCGCGCTGCCCTGGCAGGCACTGCCGTGGCTGGACGACCCGGTGTACGAGGACCGCTACCGGGCGGCCATCATCAGCCGGGAGCCGGCCGCGTTCACCGCGATGCGTCCGCCGGACCGCTGGCTGGCCTTCCGGCTGTACCCGGCCGGCGACGGTATCAGCGTGCGGATCACGCCGGCCGTCAACGGCCCGGAGCCGGTGCCGCCGTCCCGTCCGGAGCCGGTCTCCCGGGCCGGGCAGATCTACCAGATCATGCACCTGGCCGCGGCCCTCACCGAGGCGGTGTCGGTGGACGACGTGGTGTCGCTGGTCGCCGAGCAGGTGCTCCCCTCGTTCGGCGCGGACGGCCTGACCCTGCTCACCGCCGAGCACGGCCGGCTGCTGGTGACCGGCTACCGGGGCTACACCGCCGAGGCGATGGCCCGGTTCGAGGACATCCCGCTGAAGATACGGGACACCCCGACGGTACGGGCGCTCACCACCGGGATCCCCGGCTACTACGGCAGCTCCGCGGAGCTCGCGGCCGCCTACCCGGACCTTCCCCAGGTGACCGGGAAGCAGGCCTGGGCGGTGCTGCCGCTGATCACCTCGGGCCGTCCGGTCGGCTGCCTGCTGCTCGCCTACGACCGTCCGCACCCCTTCGCCGCCGACGAGCGGACGGTGCTCACCTCGCTGGCCGGCCTGATCGCCCAGGCGCTCGACCGGGCGCACCTGTACGACACCAAGAACCAGCTGGCGCACGACCTGCAGCAGGCGCTGCTGCCGCACACCCTGCCGGCCGTGGAGGGCCTGCGGGTGGCGGCGCACTACCTGCCGACGACCCGGGGCATGGACGTCGGCGGTGACTTCTACGACCTGATCCGGCTGGGCCCGCGGACCGCCGCCGCGGTGATCGGCGACGTGCAGGGCCACAGCTTCCCGGCCGCCGCGCTGATGGGCCAGGTCCGCACGGCCGTGCACGCCGCGGCCGGCGCCTCGCCGGAGGAGGTGCTGGTGCGCACCAACCGGCTGCTGTGCGACCTCGATCCGGGCCTGTTCACCACCTGCCTGTACGCGCACCTGGACCTGGCCGGGGGGCGGGCCTACCTGGTGAGTGCCGGTCATCCGCCGCCGGTGCTGCGGCCGCCGGGCGGGCCGGCGCGGGTGCTGGAGGTCCCGCCGGGGCCGCCGATGGGCATCGACCCGGACGCGATCTACCCGATCACCGAGGCGGCGTTCGAGCCGGGCGCGCTGCTGCTGCTCTACACGGACGGGTTGGTGGAGGCGCCCGGCATCGACCTGGGCCGAGCGATCGCCTCGCTCGCCGGGCAGTTGGACCACTCGCTGGCGGACGACCTCGACGTGACGGCCCGTGAGCTGGTCGCCCGGGCCCGGCGGGCGGGCCGCCGGTGGGACGACATCGCCACTCTGCTGCTCCAGGCCGAACCGGTATGACGCGCTGCCCGGATGCTGCTGCCTGCACACCTCCGGGTACGCGCTGCGCGCCCACACCTCCGGCAGCCGTCCGGATCTCCCCGCCGAGGTGCTCTTCGAGATCGCCTTCTGCTTCCGGTGCCGGGCAGCGGCGCTGTGCGGGGCCGGGGTGTCCGGGAAGACGGGCAGTCAGACCTTCGACCCCGCGAGCGCACCGGGGTAGGCACTGCTCCGGCGCTTCCAGGAGACCGCCGCCGCGGCCGGGTGAGCCGCGGCGGCGGACACTCCGTCAGGCGGGCAGCCGACGCAGTTTGAGGGTGTTGTCCGGGCGGGTGGCCGGCTGCCCGTCCGGGCCGGTCATCGGCTGCCGGAACTCCTCGCTGAGCAGCACCTCCCACTCCCCCGCGGGCAGCCGCAGCGCCGCGTGGACCTCGTCCGGCGTGGGCAGCGGCGCGCCGTGCCCGTGCCGGTGGTCGTGCCCGTGCTCGCGCTTCTGGTCGTGCCCGGGCCGGTGGTCGTGGTGGTGCCCGTCCGTGTCCGGCCGCTGCCAGGACGGCGGCCCGGCGTGGCCGACCACCAGCAGCATGCCGCCGGGCGCGACCGCCTCGGCGGCCCGGCGGAGGATCGCGTCCCGGGGCAGGTCGACGTCGGAGTGCAGGTACTGCGCGCAGACCAGGTCGTAGCTCCCCTCGGGGAAGTCCTCCGCCAGGTCGATCCTGCGGAGGTCGACCAGGTCGGCGACGCCGGCCTGCCGGGCGTGCTCGGCGGCCCGGCCGAGCGCGACCGCGGAGATGTCCACGGCGGTGACCTGCCATCCCCGCGCGGCGAGCCAGACGGCGTCGGCGCCCTCCCCGCAGCCGAGGTCGAGGGCGCGTCCGGGCCGCTGCGCGGAGACCTCGCGGACCAGGGCGGCGTTGGGCTCGCCGCTCCAGATCCGCTCGCGCTCGCCGTAGCGGGCGTCCCAGAACCCGGCGGTGTCCGAGGCCGGTTCCCGCGCGTCCGCCGGTCCTGCGGCAGCCGGCGGCTCCGCCAGGCCGTGCCGGCGCTCGCCGAGGACGCGCTCGCACACCGCCCGCTCCTCGGCGGGGCCGAAGGCGTCACGGTGGGCGGCGACGGCCCTGCGCACGTCCTCGGCGACCAGGTCCGCGTTGATCGCCGCCCCGGCCCGGACGCCTGCGGCGGCGGCCCCGACCACCTGCTCGGCGAGGTCGGCGACATTGCCCGCCACCCACACCCCGGGGGCCTCCGTGGCGCCGGTGGCGTCCGCCGCGATGTGGCTGCCGATCACCCGGCCGTCCTTCAGCAGGTCGACCGGCGCGAGGCCGAGGTCGGCGAGCAGTCCGGTGCGGGCGGTGAAGCGGGGGGCCACCACCAGGGCCCGGCAGGGGACCGTCCGGCCGTCGGCCAGCCGGACGCCGGTCAGCACGCCGTCGGCCGTCTCCAGGCCGGCCACCTCGCCCTCGACGACGGCGATGCCGCGGGCCGCCAGCTCCTCGGCCTCCTCCGGGCCGGGCGGCTCCTCGGTGTGCGTCAGCAGCGTCACCTCGGCGGTCCACTGCCGCCACAGCTGCGCCTGGTGGACGGCGAGCGGGCCGGTGGCGAGCACGGCGATCGGCTGGTCGCGGGTCTCCCAGCCGTGGCAGTACGGGCAGTGCAGCACCTCGTGGCCCCACCGCTCGGCGAGGCCGGGCACGGCCGGCAGTTCGTCCACCAGGCCGGTGGCGACCAGCAGGCGGGCGGCCCGGACGCCGGTGCCGTCGGCGAGCGCGATCCGGAAGCCGCCGTCGTCGAGGCGTTCGGCGGCGACCGCGGTGCCGTCGTGGAACCGCGCCCCGTAGCCGGCCGCCTCGGCGCGGCTCGCGGCCAGCAGGTCCCGCGGCGGGACGCCGTCCCGCGACGGGTAGCCGTGCACCCCGGCGGCGGGCGCGTTGCGGGGCGCGCCCGCGTCGACCACGAGTACCGAGCGCCGGGCCCGGGCCAGGGTGAGGGCGCCGGCGAGGCCGGCGGCGCCACCGCCGATCACCACCGTGTCGTAGTGCGGCACGCCGTCCGCGGAGCCGTCCGGGAGCTGCGGGGTGTCTGTCGTCATGGTGTGTACCTCCGTTCTCCTCGATCGTCGGCGGGCGGCGCCGACTTGACAAACCTTCTTGCCGAATCGGCAAATGGAGTCATGGCAGACGACGAGATCGGCGGCGTCCTGGCAGCCGTCGGGCCGCGGCTTCGGGCACTGCGGCAGCAGCGGGACACCACCCTGGCCGAGGTCGCCGAGGAGACCGGCATCTCACTGAGCACGCTCTCCCGGCTGGAGTCCGGGCAGCGCCGCCCGACCCTGGAACTGCTGCTGCCGCTCGCGAAGGCGTACGGCGTGCAGTTGGACGAACTGGTGGGCGCGCCGCCGACCGGCGATCCGCGGATCCACCCGCGGCCGATCACCCGGCACGGCCAGACCTTCATCCCGCTGACCCGCCACCTCGGCGGGCTGCACGCCTACAAGATGATCATGCCCGTCCGCACGCTGCCCGAGGGCACCCGGCCCGAGCAGGGCACCCACGAGGGGTACGAGTGGCTGTACGTGCTCTCCGGCCGGCTCCGACTGGCCCTCGGCGAGCACGACCTGGTCCTCACCGCGGGCGAGGCCGCCGAGTTCGACACCCGCACCCCGCACGGCTTCGCCAACGCCGGTGACCGGCCGGTGGAGTTCCTGTCGCTCTTCGGCGCCCAGGGCGAACGGATGCACGTCCGGGCCAAACCGGCCGCGAGCTGACCGACCGGGAGCTGACCGACCGACAGCCGACCAACCGACAGCCGACCGACCGCACCGGGACGGGTGCGCCGGGAGTGACCCCCGGGACGGAAGATCGTTGAGGGGCATGGCGCGCGGCTCGACCAGGCGCCGCCGGCCGTCGGGGCGCGGCGGCCGCGCGCGCCGCCGATCGGCCGTGGAGGAGTTGTCATGAGGAGCGGTTGGAGTGCACCGGCGCGGCGGACCGGGCTCGCGGCCCGCTGCCGGACGGTGACGGAGGCACCGGCATTCTCGCTCGTCGTGTTCGGCGCCATCCTCGTCAACGCGGCACTGCTCGGCCTGGAGACGTACAGCGGGCTCGCCGCCGAGTACCAGGACGGCCTGCAACTGGCCGAGCGGGCCTGCCTCGGCGTCTTCACCGTCGAGATGCTGCTGCGGCTCGGCGCGCACGCGGACCGGCCCGGGCAGTTCCTGCGCGACCCCTGGAACCTCTTCGACCTCGCGGTGCTGGCCTCGGCCTTCCTGCCGCTGGTCCGCGAGAACACCACCGTGCTGCGGCTGCTGCGGCTCGCTCGGGTGCTGCGGACGGCCCGGTTCCTGCCCCAACTGCGGGTGCTGCTGGTCGCGGTGGGCCGCAGCCTGCCCGGCACGGTGAGCTTCCTGTTCGTCGGCGCCCTGGTGCTGTACGTCTACGCGATGGTCGGCTGGGTCTGCTTCGCGGACAGCGACCCGCAGCACTACGGCTCGATCGGCCGGGCGCTGCTCACCCTCTTCCTGCTGATGACCCTCGACGGGCTCGGCGAGGCCGTCCACGCGGGCCTGGAGATCTCCCGGCTGAGCATCCTGTTCTACGCCTCCTACGTGCTGCTCGCCTCGTTCGTGCTGGTGAACGTGCTGATCGGTGTGGTGCTCAACTCCCTGGACGAGGCACGGGCGCTGGAGGCCGAGCAGGCGGCCGCCGAACGGCAGCCGGCGCGCGGTGCGCGGCCCGGCGCGGCGCACGACGCCGAGGAGCTGCGCGAGCGGATCGCGGCCGTCCGGCTCGCCCTCGCCGAGTTGGAGGTGGGGCTGGCGGCCGGGATCGCCCGGCCCGCGGGCGCCCCGGCCGGGGCGGCCGCCGTCGGGGCGGGCGCGGCCGTGACCGCCGCCAGCGTGGACACCGTGGCGTGACACCGGAGTTGCCGCGGTGAAGACCGCCCGGCCACACTGCGCGTTCGGTAGCATACGCAGCGTCGTCCGATCGGAGCTGCCCCGGGGCGGCGGAGCGAGCAGGAGAAGCCCGTGGCCACCCAGATCCCCCCGACCGGCGCCCGGCCCGCGGCCGGCCTTCCGGTGCCCGAGCTCCCGGCCGAGGAGGTGCGGCGGTGGCGTGCGGCCGGCCACGGGATGCCCGAACTGCTCGCCCTGGCAGCCCGGTTGGGCCCGGTGGCGGCCGTCCGACCGGACAACGCCCTGCCGACTGTGGTGGTCACCGGCCCCGAGGCCGTCCAGCACGTCCTCGGCCGGCGTCCGGACTGCTACGTGAAGCGCTCGCACCGCGGCCGGATCCTGCTCGGCGACGGTGTGCTCTCCGCGTCCGGCGACGCCTGGAAGGCGCAACGGCGGCTCCTGCAGGGCCAGTTCACCGGGGCCGGGATGCGCCGCTGGGAGCAGCGGATCGCCGACGCCGCCCGGGACTGCGCCACACGCTGGGCCGGCCACGCGGACGCCGGCCGCGCCGTGGACCTGCGCGAGGAGATGCGCCGCTTCGCGCTGGACACCATCTGGCGCTCCCTCACCGGGCACCCGCTGGACGACCGGACGGCGGCCGAACTCGCCGCCCTGGACACCGTGGTGGCGGCGCTGCCCGTGCTGCCGGCGAACGCGGAGGACGCGCGGTCGGCCGTCGCCGGGGAGCTGACCCGGATCGACGCCGTCGTCCACCGCGCGATCGGGGCGGCCCGCTCGGCGCCGCCCGGCCCGCACGGGCCCGGCCTGCTGCACGTCCTGCTGGCGGCGGCCGAGGACCGCCCGGAGTACACCGACCGGCTCGTCCGGGACGAGTTCGTGACCCTGATGGTGGCCGGGCACGAGACCACCGCCACCACCCTCACCTGGCTGTACCTGCTGCTCGACGGCGCCCCCGGGGCGCGGGAGCGGGCACTGGCGGCCGGGCCGACCGGCTCCCCCGGGCGGCGGGCGGCCCTGCAGGCGCTGGTGAGCGAGACGCTGCGGCTCTACCCCTCGGCCTGGCTGCTGCCCCGGCACGCCGTCGAGGACGACCTGCTGGCGGGCCACCGGATCGAGGCCGGCACGGACGTGCTGGTCTGCCCCTACCTGGTGCACCGCGACCCGGCGCTCTGGCCGGAGCCGGAGGTCTTCGACCCCCGCCGGTTCACCGTGCCCGGGCGGCGGCCGTCCGATCAGGGCGCCTACCTGCCGTTCGGCATCGGCGCCCGGGCGTGCCTGGGGCTGCAGTTCGCCCTCCGGGAGACGGTCGCCCTGCTGGAGCTGCTGCTGCCCGCGTTCGCCGTCGAGCTCACCGGGCCTGCCCCGGAGCCGTTCTTCGGCATGGTGGTGCGGCCTGCGACGCCCGTCCCGGCCCGGCTCGTCCGGCAGGGCTGAGCGGGCCCGGAGCGGGTTCAGGGCGGGGTGTCGCCTCGCCAGTCCCAGCGCCGGGGGTCGCCCTCGCGCGGGGCGTACTGGGCACGGCCGCCCGGCCCGTGGGCGCCGATCTCGGTCGGCAGCGCGGCGCCCCGGGCCAGCTCGGCCTCGCTCCACCCCGTCACATCGAGCAGCAGCCCGTCGAGCGGGCCGGCCACCAGCTCCCGGTAGACGCGCCCGCGCCGCGGCCCCGGATCGGGGTCGTCGTAGTCGGCGCCGTAGACCCGCCCTCGCATCAGGTGCTCGTCCATGAGGGCAGGATGGCAGCCGCCACCGACAGCGCCGTGCCGCGGCGCGCCCCGGGCCGGGCCTCCGGTCAGCCGCGCGCGAGTCCGGCGGCGATGCCGTCGAGAACGAGGTCGAGCCCGGCCTCGAAGGCGGCGGCGGGATCGGTGTGGGTGCCGTCCCGGACGGCGACGGCCAGCGCCGGGTACCTGCCCGTGGCGAGCATCCGGGAGACGCGGGGGCCTTCCGAGCGCCGCCACGCGTCCTTGTCCAGGCCGGTGTCGCGCTCGGCGCGCAGTTCGGCGGTCTCCCGGCGGAGCGCGCCGGCGATGTAGGCGTCGACCGTTCCGACCGCGCACATCACGGCGTCGATCCCGGTGAAGCCGGGCGCACCGTACAGGGCGGCGAGGGCGGTCTCCAGGTTGCCGAGGGCGTTCGGGCCGAGCTGCGGGCGCCCGCCCAGCAGATCGGCGAACCAGGGGTGGCGGAGCGCCGCCCGCCTGGTCCGGTGTGCGCAGCCGCGCAGCACCGCCCGCCAGTCGCCGTCCCGGCCGTCCGGGTCCGCGGCGGCGATCTCGCCGTGGACGGCGTCGACCATGAGGTCGAGCAGTTCCTCCTTGGTCGAGAGGTAGCGGTACAGCCGCATCGGGCCGGCGTCGAGGGCGGCCGCGACCTTGCGCAGCGAGACCGCCTCCAGCCCGTCGGCGTCGGCGAGTTCGACGGCGGCGGCCACGATCCGCTCGCGGCTCAGCGGGCTCGGCGCCGGCCGGGACGGCGGCTCCGGCCGGTCCCAGACGGTCGGCCGGCCGGACCCGTCGGCCCCTGCGGCGCCGTCCGCCTCGTCCGTCCCGTCCCGCTGCACCATGCCCGACCTGCCCTTCCGTGATCCCTCCGTGCCGGGTTCACAGTACGCCGTCGCGATCGATACAGTGTATCGAGCGATACGCCGTATCGATTCGGGCGGCCGCGCCGCCGCATCCGACGGAGGGGGACACCGTGGAGACCGACACCCGCAGCCCGCGCATCGCCGTGGTCGGGGCAGGGCCGGGCGGCCTGACGCTCGCCCGGATCCTGCACCTGCACGGGATCGAGGCCGTGGTGCACGAACGCGACCGCGACCGCACCGCCCGCGCCCAGGGCGGCATGCTCGACCTGCACCGGGAGAGCGGGCAGCGGGCGCTCCGCGAGGCCGGGTTGGAGGCCGCCTTCCTGCGCGCCGCCCGCCGCGAGGGCCAGGACCTGCGCCTGCTGGACCACACCGGCACCCTGCTGCTGCAGGAGGACACGCCGGACGACGCCCCGATGGAGCGACCCGAGATCGACCGCGCCGACCTGCGGGCCCTGCTGCTGGATTCGCTGCCCGCCGGCACCGTCCGCTGGGGCCGGGCCTTCCGGCACGCCACCCGGCGGCCGGACGGCGGGTGGCGGCTGCATGTCGAGGGCGGGGCGGCGATCGACTGCGACCTGCTGGTCGGCGCGGACGGCGCCAACTCCCGCGTCCGCCCGCTGGTCACCGCCGCCCGGCCGGCCCACCTCGGCAGCAACACCGTGGAGAGCTGCATCTCCGCCGCCGACCGCAGCCACCCCGAGCTCGCGGCACTGGTCGGCCGCGGCAACTACTGGGCGCTCGGCCCGGGCCGCTCGCTCTCCGCCCAGCGGCAGAGCGGCGGGCGGATCCGGGTCTTCCTCTCCTTCCACACACCCGAGGACTGGCTCGCCACCTGCGGTGTCCCCTTCGACGACCGGGACGCCGCGCGCCGCGCGCTGACGGCCCTGTTCGCCGACTGGGCACCGCAGTTCCGCGCACTGATCGGGGCCTGCGACGAGCCGTTCGTCCCGCGTCCGCTCAGCGCGCTCCCGGTGGGGCTGACCTGGCCCGCCGTGCCCGGCGTGACCCTGCTCGGCGACGCCGCCCACCTGATGCCCCCGGTCGGCCTCGGCGCCAACACCGCCATGCTGGACGCCGCCGAGCTCGCCCGGGAGATCGCCACCGCGCCCGGCGACCTCGCCGGGGCCGTCCGCCGCTACGAGACCGCCATGTTCGAGCGCAGCGCCGAGGCCGCCCGGGAGTCGGCCCGGATCATGGCGATGCTGATGTCCGAGGACGGCGCGGCCGGGCTGCTCAGGTTCTTCCAGCCCGACGGCGGGAACACCGCGGACGCCTGACGGTCAGATCGCGCGCAGGGCGGTGGCCAGGTCGGGCCCGCAGCTCTCCCAGCACGACGCGTCGTTGGCCTCGGAGACCAGGTCGCCCACGTACCAGCAACCGTCGGTGTCGCGGACGGCGCAGAACCCGCTCCACGTGCGATCTCGAGGGCCATCGGCACCCTTCGGGGAGCAGTGGGCGGAGCGTGCCGATGGTAGGGGGCCGCCCGGGGTGGGCGGCAAGGCGTCTTCGCGGCGCCGCCGGGTCATTCCTCGGCGGCCGGGAGCCGCCAGTCGAAGGGCATGAACTCGCGCTCCCACGGCGTGTCCCGGTCGAGTTCGGCGACGGCCTCGGGCGTCCGCAGCAGGCAGCGGTGGCGGAGCAGCTCGCGCCGCTCACGGGGTGTCAGCAGCCGCTCCTGAGGGCTCAAGTTCTCCGGGTGGTCGAGGACCAGGGCGGTGCTGCCGTCGATCGGGCGGTCGCCGTCCACGTTGAGCCGGTCGCCGGACGGGGTGCGGTAGTCGAGCCGCAGGTCCGTCGCCCACTGCGAGTTGCTGCCCCAGCCGTGGGAGAGGTCGACCGTCGGCCGGTTGCGGCGCCGGAAGGTCCAGTACAGCGGGGAGCGGTCCGCGACGCCGCGCTGCGCGTGCGCGGCACCGGCCCGGATGCGGACGCCGGCCCGGGAGAACAGCAGCTGTCCCAGCATCAGGCCGGGCCACAGCACCTCGGTGAGTTCGATCGGCGCCGCCGGGTCGTCGGCCTGCTCGACCTCGACGATCTCGTGCAGGAAGGGGTCGAAGCCGTCCCCGCGGAACGGGGTCATGCCCAGGCCGGTGAAGAGTCCGAGGTACTCCTCGTCGGAGAACGCGAGCCCGCCGACTCCGCCGTCCGAGGAGCTGCCGCCGGGCGTCTGCCGGGCGAGCAGCAGGATGTCGCTCACCCGGCCGAGCGCGTACAGCTCCATGTGCAGGACGCCGACCCGGCCGTCGGTGCGACGGTCCTCCCACCAGCCGCTGCACCGGGCCGCGGTGTGCAGCATCTCGCGGTACGCGCCGCTCGCCTCCGCCAGCCACGGGAGGGCGACCTCCCGGTGGGCGTCCGGCCCGTCGCTGTCCAGCAGGCCTTCGTACAGTTCGCGTCCGCCCACCCCGGTATTCATGATCGAAGTCTATTGGGGTGCTACTGCGGCACGGCACGGCCGCCGTCACTTCAATGTGGTGAGCCGCTCCTCGACGGTGGTGACCTCGGCCCCAGCCTTCGGCCGGGAGGTGCCTCCACGCGTCCCTGATCGACGCGTGTGCCGCCTGAACTCCCCCTACCGGCCGCGGGTCGGTGCGGTGGCGGCCGCGGGCGGCGCGGGGGTGTCCCGCGGCGGGGCTCCGACCTGCCGCAGTGAGCGATCGCCGACGGTGACCAGCAGGTAGAGGACGGCGGTGGCGAGCATGAACCAGGCCAGCTGGTGCAGGCCCGCGGTGTCGGCGCCGTGCCCGAGGAAGGCGCCGGTGGCCGCGGCGGCGACGATCGCCCCGAGGTATCCGAAGGTGCGCAACAGCCCTGCGGAGGAGCCGATCCGCTCGGGGCGCGCCTGGTGGTAGACGGCGCTCTGCAGGGCGAGTCCGTTGAGTCCCTGCGGGATGCCGAAGGCCAGCGCGACGAGCAGCAGGAGCCAGAGCGGGGAGTGCGGGCCCAGCAGCAGGACGAGGGTGCAGGCGGCGATCTGGCCGACGGCGCCGGCGAGGAGCTTGCCGCGGACCTGCCGGCGCCGGCCGGTGACCGCGGAGACGACGATCGCCGTACCGAACAGCGGGAGTTGGGCGAGGCCGGCCTGCGGGGCGGTCAGGCCGCGGCCCTCCTGCATCCACTGGGTGCAGCCGTAGAGGAAGGCGTACGCGACGGTGTAGGCGAGCAGGGCGCGGACGTAGGTGGCGATCAGTGGCAGGTTGCCGCCGAGCACGCGCAGATCGATGAACGGGTTGGCGGCGGTGCGTTCACGGCGGACGAAGCAGACGGCCGCGAGGACGGTGACGACCGGCAGGTACCACTCGCCGGCCGAGGGGTGCATGAGGAAGAGCAGCAGCGGGACGAGTGCGGCGGCGAACAGGGCCATGCCGGCGAGGTCCAGGTCGGTGGCGAGGCTGCCGCGGGTTCCCTGCGGCGGGGCGGTGCGGGGCAGCCGGCGGGCGCCGAGGTAGAGCCCGGCGAGGGCGAGCGGGATGTTGACGGCGAGGGTGGTGCGCCAGCCGCCGAGCCCGATCAGCAGGCCGCCGAGGGAGGGGCCGATGACGGCGACGGTCTGGGTGGTGACGGCGAGGGCGGTGAGCACGGCGGCGGGGCTGTCCCGGCCGGTGCGGTCGGCCTCGCTGCGGACGAGGTACATGGCGGCCGGGTAGCCGGCGCAGGTGCCGAAGCCGAGCAGCACCCGGGCCGCGATCAGCACGCCGAGGTTCGGGGCGAGCATGCCGACCAGGCCGGCGAGGCCGGTCAGTGCGGTGCCGGCGAGGAACAGCCGGCGCGGCCCGTGCAGGTCGATGAGCCGGCCGACCACGGGCTGGCCGATCGCGGTGGCGAGGTAGAGCGCGGAGACCAGCCAGGCGGTGGCGGCGGGCGCGGCTCCGAAGGCGGCTCCGATCGGCACCAGGGAGACCGCGAGGATCGCCGAGTTCACCGGGTTGAGGATCGCGCCGAGCATCATCGGTGCGAGCAGCCGGCGGTCGAAGCCGTCCTCGGACGTGCCGGTGCGGCGGGCGCGCAGGAACGACAGCGAGGTCAGCGAGGACAGTGAGGACGGGGACGAGCGGACGGTGCGGAGGTTCATGCGTCGGACAGCCTGTCCAGCAGGGCCAGCGCCTCGACGACGGTCTGCCGCTCCTGCTCGGTGAAGCGGGCCTGCAGGGAGCGGGCCAGCCACTCCTCGCCGGCGCGGCGGCAGTCCTCGAGGAAGGCCTGGCCGGTGTCGCTCAGCGAGACGAGCTGACGCCGGCCGTCCCCGGGGTCGGGGCGGCGCAGCACGAGGCCGCGCTCGTCGAGCACGGCGAGGGTGGCGGCCATCGACTGCGGCCGGACCCGCTCGGCGGCGGCGAGGTCGCTGGCGGAGGCCGGGCCGTCCTTGCCCAGTCGGCTGAGCACCGAGGTCTGGGTGGGGGTGAGCCCGTCCGTGTCGTACGTCTCCTTGAGGCGCCGGCGCAGCCGGCTGAAGACCACGCGGAGCTCCCGCGCCGCGCGGACGGCGGAGGCGGTGACGGGTGCGGTGGGCTGCTCCATGCCTTCCACGCTAGAACCTTCAGGCTGAACTGTCCAGCTCTGCTGTACAGCTTGGACTGTCCAGTTCAGCTGTGGACCACCGGTGCGCCGCCGTGCCGTGCCACCGTTCCGCGCTGCCGTTCTCGGGGTGCGACCGCGGCCCGGTGGTGAGCGAATCGAAGGTGCGCGACCGCCGGCGGACGTCCGGCCGACCGCAGGGAGAGTGCCGTGGAGGAGGGCTTCGACGCCGTCGCCGACCGGCTGTACAGACTGCCCCCGGGCGGGTTCACCGCCGCCCGGACGCAGGCCGCCACCGAGGCCCGAAAGTCCGGCGACAAGGCGCTCGCCGCCCGGATCACCGCCCTGCACCGGCCCACCCGGAGCGCCTGGGCGGTCAATCTGCTGGTCCACTCCCGGCCCGACGAGGCGCGGGCCCTGCTCGACCTCGGCCGCTCGCTGCGCCGCGCCCAGCGCGAACTCGCCGGGCCCGCCCTGCGCGGGCTGACCGCCGAGCGCCGTCGGCTGGTCGCCGCGCTCACGGCGCAGGTCCGGGAGGCCGCCGCCGAGGCGGGCGAGCAGCTCGGCGAGGCGCCGCTGCGGGAGGTGGAGCAGACGCTGCGGGCCGCCCTGGCCGGCGAGGACGCTGCGGAGCTGTTCGCGGCCGGGCGGCTGACCGCCGCCCTGGAGGAGAGCGGCTCGCTGCCCGCCGACGGGCTGCCCGCCGGGTGGGGCCTACCGACCGAACCGGCCGAATCGCCGACCGAACCGGCAGAACCGGCCGCACCCGCCGCACCCGCCGCACCCGCCGCCCCGCGTGGGCGGGCCCGCACCGGCACCCGCACCGCAGGCACACGCGCCGCCGCACAGGAGGTCCGTCGGCAGCGCGCCGAGGCGGAGCGCGCCCTGACCGAGGCCGAACAGGAGGAGCGGAGCGCCGCGCGCGAGCACCGGCGGCTGACCCGGACCGTCGAGCGCCTGGCCACCGCCGAGCGGAAGGCCGCCGACCGTGCCGAGCGGGCCCGCGCAGCCGTGCTGGCCGCGGAGGAGCAGCTGACCGCGGCGGAGGCCGAGCGGTCCGCGGCGGGCCGCGCACACGGCGAGGCCGAGCAGGACGCCGCGGCCGGCGCGGACCGGGCCGCCCGGGCCCGCGACCGCGCCG